>JAMLHR010000001.1 GCA_023957015.1 Thermomicrobiales bacterium
TTTCCGGCGTAAGTCTACATGGCGTTGAGGTAATCCATGGCGGCGGTGGCCATGACGGCCATACCATTCACAAACCCCTCCTCCTCGACATCGAATCGTGGGTGGTGGTGCCCCCAGACGATATCACGCTCCTCGTTGCGGGTACCGCAGTTGAAGAAGCAGCTGGGAACCTCAAGACTGAAGTAGCTGAAATCCTCACCGCCCAGACCGAGTTTGCCCTCAATCACGTTGTCCTCACCGGTAAGCTCGATGGCAGCGTTCCGCACGAACTCCACGATGGCGGCATCGTTTTGCAGGCTGGGATATCCCTGTATATAGGTGACATCCGCGCTACCACCCATTGTCTGCGCGATACCGGTGAAGATCTCCGGCAGACGCTTGGCCATGTGCTCCCGAGCCGTCGTCGAGATCGTACGCACGGTACCGCGGATCTCCGCGGAATCCGGAATTACGTTGAAGGCATCACCCGCAATCACCGCGGTTGTGCTGACCACTGCGGAATCCATCGGATCCGTCTCGCGCGCGACCAGCGTCTGTAGCGCCAGAATGGCCTGCGCAGCGATCACCACCGGATCAACCGCGGCCTGCGGACGGGCAGCGTGACCACCGCGCCCCTGGATGACAACGCGGAATCGATCCGATCCGGCGGAACCGGGGCCAACCTTCCAAGCGATCTGACCCGCTGGCATATCGGCCGCCACATGCAGTCCGATGGCTGCATCGACCTTCGGATTCTCGAGGGCACCATCCTTGATCATCGCCTGGGCACCGCCCGGCGGCACCTCTTCGGCGGGTTGGAACAGCACCTTCACCGTGCCTTTGAACTCGGCCTTGTGCTGCATCAGTATCCGAGCCACGCCAAGCAACATGGCGGTATGGGCATCATGACCACAAGCGTGCATCTTGCCGTCAACCTGGCTCTTGTAATCGACGGCGTTCTCCTCCAGAATCGGCAGCGCATCCATATCCGCGCGAAGCATGACGACGTTACCATCACCGCGCTCACCGCGGATGAGGCCGGTCACACCCGTACCACCGACACCGGTCTTGATATCCTCCACACCCAGCTCGCGGAGCCGCTCGGCAACATAGGCCGCCGTCTCGTACTCCTCGAAGGCCAGCTCCGGATGCTCATGGAAATGACGTCGATCCGCAACAACCACCGGTAGAATCTCATCAAACTCGCGTGTCAGGTTTACCGTTGCCATACTCCTAGACCTCCTTGTTCTGTTCCAGCCAGCGCAGCGCGATACTGACCAGCGACTTCACACCGATCGCCAACGAATCCTCATCGACGTCGAACTTCGGGTGGTGGTGTCCGTAATTGACTCCATCTACCTCGGAATAGCACCCGACGACAAAATAGGCGCCGGGTTTAGCACGCAGCATATGGCTGAAGTCCTCACCGCCCATCACCGGCTCGGCGGTCTTTACTGCACCGTCCCCCAGCGCATCCACCAACGCGAGTCGCGCCAACTCAGCCATGTCGTCGTCGTTCACCGTAGGATGGTAGCCGCGGATGATCTCGACAATGGCCTCGCAGCCGAGTCCACGAGCCGTATCCGTCGCGATCTCAGTGAGCCGCTGCTCGATGCGCTTGCCAGTATCCTCACTGAAATACCGATAGGTGCCAGCGATCACCGCAGTATCCGGGATCACATTGAAGGCTTCGCCCGCACTGAATGACCCCACGGTCAGGACGGCCCGATCCATCGGATCGATATTGCGACTGACCACACTCTGGAATCCAGCAATCGTCGCGGCGGCGGCCACGATCGGATCACTCGCCAGCTCCGGACTAGCGGCATGACCGCCCTTGCCCTGGAAGGTGATCCGGAAGAGATCGCCACCGGCCATCACCGGTCCCGGCGCGATCGCAACCGTGCCAGTCGGCATCGCGGCCGCCATGTGCAGCGCTAAGACGGCGTCGACACCTTCCAACACACCGTCGTTGATCATACCGATACCGCCGCCCGGCGGGACTTCCTCGGCGGGCTGAAAGCAGAGCGTCACCGTCCCCGCGAACCGATCACGGCTATCGGAGAGAACCCGCGCCGCACTGAGGAGGATAGCCGTGTGGGCGTCATGACCACAGGCGTGCATCACCCCGGGATTGCACGAGGCGAACTCGACCGGTGTTTCCTCGACGATTGGGAGCGCGTCCATATCCGCGCGCAACAGGACATTGCCGCCGTTACCGGGTGCAGTACCACGAATGACACCGGTCACACCTGTTTTACCAACACCGGTGCGGATGTCCTCGACGCCGAGCTGCTCCAGTCTCTGCCGCACAAACTCGGCGGTTTCATACTCCTGGAATGAGAGTTCGGGATGCTGATGCAGATGTCGCCGATCCGCGATCAATCCGGGCTCGATCTCATCTATCAGCGTGGCGATCTGTTGGTGAAATGTGTCTGTCAACGTTTGCTTCCTTGGGTGAATCCAGGTCTCCGGATGTTTCCGCGCTCGCCTCCAACCGCAGTGAGCCTCATCGTCATTCAGAGCCGCGTAGCGGCGAAGAGTCCTACGCGAAGCGGAGTGATAGCCGGAGGATAACTCCTGCCATGACCGAAGCCGTGCGGTGCTGCCTTCGGCAGTGCGCTCCGCGCGGGGACTCTTCGCGCCGATGGCGCTCTGAGTGACGGTCCTACGACTCCGCGTTCAAATAATCGATCGCGACCTGCGCGAGCGCAGCGACGCCGATACCGAGCACATCCTCATCCAGATCAAAACGTGGATGATGGTGCGGCCAAACGATGCCTTTCTCCTCATTCCCGCAACCGGTCATGAAGTAACAGCCCGGACGCTCCTCAAGGAAGTAGCTCATATCCTCGGCCGGCATAATCGGCACCATGGGTTTGACGTTGTCCTCACCGACGATTTTGGCGATGGAAGCCGCCGCAAGAGCGGACATCGCATCGTCGTTGATCGTCGGTGGATAGCCACGATCGTAATCGATCGTCACCGTGGCTCCTTGCGCCGCGGCCACACCTTCCGCTACTTCCTTGAGCCGCTTCTCGGCCAGATCGCGATTCTCAGGCGAGAAGGTACGTACCGTTCCCTTGAGCTCGGCGGTATCCGGAATCACGTTGAAGGCCGTGCCGCTATGGAACGAGCAAACGCTGATGACGACAGGATCAAGCGGGTCGATATTACGCGAAACGATTTTGTGGAGACCGCTGACGATATCGCTGGCAACCATGATCGAATCGATCGCGGTGTGCGGAATCGCGCCATGACCGCCCTTGCCCTGCACCGTGATCGTGAACATATCGGCAGAGGCCTGAATCGGACCACCGCCAACCCAGACCTCTCCAGTCGGGCGATCACTCATCACATGCTGACCGAAACAGGCATCGACGTGCGGATTCTCCAGCACACCGGCCTCAATCATCGGTTTGGCACCACCGGCATTGGCTTCCTCGCTTGGCTGGAAACAGAGTTTGACCGAACCAGGGAACTGATCCCGACGCTCCGTCAGTATCCGGGCGACACCGAGCAGCATGGCGGTGTGACCGTCGTGCCCGCAAGCGTGCATGACACCGGGGTTCTGGGAAGCGAACTCAACCGGCGTCTCCTCCAGGATCGGCAGGGCATCCATATCCGCCCGCAGAAGCACGCACTTGCCTTCGCCACGGGTTCCGTGGATGAGCGCGGTTACGCCAGTACCAGCGATACCCGACTGGATATCCTCAGCCCCCAGTGCTTCCAGGCGCTCTACGACGAACTTCGAGGTGACATGTTCATCGAATCCGAGTTCCGGATTCTCATGCAGGTAGCGACGATCAGCGACGACACCGGGAACGATCTCATCGACATCGGGTGGAAGTGTGGGAAGGGTCATAGCCTTACTCCTTGGGAAGGATGTAGGCCCGCACTTTATGTGCGGGTAACCCGGGGATCAACCCCGGGTCCACGTAGGTGATCAGGACGCCAAATAGGTCAATACAACGTTGACCATCGTCTTGATACCGAAGGCCATGCTGTCCTCATCCACATCGAAGCGCGGATGGTGATGCGGCCATGTCATGCCCTTCTCTTCGTTGCGGCAGCCAACCATCCAGAATGCGCCGGGACGATTCTCAAGGAAGTAGCTGAAGTCCTCAGCACCCATGCCCGCCTCAAGCGGCTTGGAGAGGTCTTCACCCACGGCAACCGCAGCCGCCTGGCGCACCAGCTCGGCCATGGCATCATCATTGATCGTGGCCGGATAGCCGCGATGGTAATCCACCGTCGCGGTGCCACCCATCGCCTCGGCGACGGTTTCGGCGATCTTGGTCAGCTTCTCCTGAGCGCTATCGCGTAGCGCCGGATCGAAGGTGCGCACGGTACCACCAAGCTCGCAGGTATCCGGAATGACGTTATCCGCGAATCCCGAATGGATATTGCAGACGGAGACGACCGTTGACTTCATCGGATCGACACTGCGGGAGACAATCGTCTGCAAGGTCGAGATGATATTGGTGGCGATGATGATCGGATCAACCGCCTGATGGGGCGAGGCGCCGTGACCACCCTTGCCCTGGACCGTGATCTTAAAGCTATCGGCAGCGGCGGCGATCGGTCCACCCGAGACCTGAATCTCACCGGTGGGATCGCCAGAGGAAACGTGCTGACCGAAGACGGCATCCACATGCGGATCCTCGAGCACACCCTGCTCGATCATCGGCAGCGCACCACCGGTGCCCCACTCCTCGCTTGGCTGGAAGAGCAGCTTGACGGTACCGCTGAACTGATCGCGATTATCGAGCAGCACACGAGCCGTTCCGAGGAGCATCGCCGTGTGGGCGTCGTGACCGCAGGCGTGCATCACACCCTTGTTCTGGGAGACGTACTCGACGGCGTTCTCCTCAATGATTGGGAGCGCGTCCATATCGGCGCGCAGCAGCACACACTTGCCCTCGCCCGGCTTGGTGCCATGGATGAGCGCGGTCACACCGGTGACGGCGATACCGGTGCGGATATCCTCCACACCCAATGCCTCCAGGCGCTGGATAACGAACTTGCTCGTCTCCTGCTCCTGGAAGCCAAGCTCGGGATGCTCGTGCAGATGGCGACGATCCGCGATCACGCCGGGTTGAATCTCGTCGATATCGTTCTTGATCTTGTCTGTGATCATACAAAAATCCATTCTGAGTGAAACGAAGAACCTCCCGCCGAAGGCGGTCCAGGGTTGAATCGATTGACTGAAACCCGGGGCTCAACCCCGGGTCCACGTTCACCGCACCTAAAGTGGGGGCCTACTCGCGTTCCAGATAGGTCAACACACCCATCGCCATGGCGGTGAGACCGTGACCCATGCTTTCCTCATCGATATCGAACTTTGGATGATGGTGACCCCAAATGAATCCCTTCTCCTCGTTCTTCGAACCAACGAAGAAGTAGCTACCCGGCTTCTCTTCCAGAAAGTAGCTGAAATCTTCTGCACCCATGGCGGGCGGGCGGCTGATGACGTTCTCGGCACCGACCGCGGCTGCACCAGCTTCACGCGCAAGCTCGGTCATGGCCTCGTCGTTGATGGTGGGCGGATAGCCCCGCACGTAGTCGACCGTCACCGTCGCACCCATCGCCTCGGCGATATCGGTCGCAACCTTCGTGATGCGCTCTTCCATCAGGTCACGCGTCTCCAGCTTAAAGGTGCGCACGGTACCCTTCAGCACGGCAGTATCCGGGATGACATTGAACGCCTCGCCAGACTGGAAGACACAGTTGGAAACAACGGCGGCATCCATCGGATCGACATTGCGGCTGACGATACTCTGCAGCGCCACGACAATCTGGGCACCAATCGCCACCGGATCGATGCAGCCGTGCGGGTAGGCACCGTGACCACCCTTGCCGTGGATCGTGATCGTGTAGCCATCAGCGGCGGCCATGACCGGTCCGGATCCAACGATGATCTTGCCGACGGGATCGTTATTGGCCATGTGAAGTCCGAAGACGGCCTCGATTGGGGGATCGTTGAGCACACCCTCCTTGATCATGGCCTGCGCACCTCCCGGAGGAAGCTCCTCTGCCGGTTGGAAGCAGAGCTTGACCGTGCCACTGAAGTCGTCCTTGTGATCGCTCAGGTAGCGGGCAAGACCAAGCAGGATCGCGGTATGGGCATCGTGACCACAGGCATGCATCACGCCCGGGTTCTGGCTCTTGTACTCGACCTGGTTCTCCTCGTGGATCGGAAGCGCATCCATATCGGCGCGGACGAGGATGTTCTTGGCTGATCCCGGCTTGGTACCAGTGATCAGACCGGTGACACCGGTCACACCGATGCCAGTGCGGATATCCTCCACACCGAGCTGCTCCAAGCGATCCTTGACGAAGGCAGCGGTCTCGAACTCCTGGAAACCAAGCTCCGGGTGCTCATGGAGGTGGCGACGATCGGCAACGAGCCCGGGCATGAGCTCATCGACGTCTTGACGAATTGAATCGACCTGAGGCATTGAACGTCCTTTCAGACAGTTGGCGATTATCAAACGCGCGGTGCAGCCGAAAGCATCGGCTGCCCGCTGACCGCTGGAACTCCACATCGTTGTGTCGTTGCTGGTAGCATCATCAATGGAAATGGCGCGTTGCGCAAGCACAGGATGGTACCGATGCCGGAACTCGACGAACAGACCTCATACGCGATTGTGATGCAGGCATTGGAGAGTATCGGCGGCCCGCACACGGTCTATCGCAATCCGCGCATGGCCTTCGCGTTCAACGCCGTGCGGTATCTAACCATTGAAGGGCACAAGATCGAGATTCGCTACGGCGAGATCAGTACCCCCGCGATCGCGACGGTCGAAGGTTGGGTGTGGGAGATCCACGATGAGGATATCGAGCTCCTCATGCCACCGTTGAAGAAGAAGTAGGGGGAGACCTGGCTTACAGCCAGTGTCGCCCCGAGTTGGTCCTGCCGCAATCCGGGCGGACACCTTTCAGGGTCCGCACCCTACGTTGCTATGTCCGTCTCATGCAATCCAAGTGCACGCAATACCGCGGCACGCTCGGCGGGATCGGTGATATTGCGGAGTTCCTGAATCGGCTGATGGAGCATCTTGTTGACTAATCCCACCGCCATCGCGCGAACGACGTTCTGATCGCGCTCGCTGAGGTGACCAAGCTTACGGAGTGCCTTGCTCAGCTCAGCCTCTCGAATCTCGTCACCGCGCTGCCGCACGCTATTGATAGCGACAATGCCCTGACGACTCTCGATCCAGTGCTCGAAGGACTCCGCCGCGCGCTGAACCAGTTCCTCAACCTTGCGCACTTCGGAGGCGTAGCGTTGACGATAGCCGTTGTGAATCGGTTCGAGCGCATCCACATCTCGCACGGAAACGAAGGGCAATTGGCCAACATCCTGCGAGATCACGCGCGGAACGGAGACATCAATGCACCACAGGCGATGATCGCGCTCACGTACGTGCTCCGGTCGCAGGATCGGTTCGTCGGCCATGGCCGCGCCGATCACCAGCGTGCTCGCCATGATCGCATCCGGGAGCGACTCCATCGGTAGAGCATCGCCTTCGATAGTAACGGCGAGTTCCTGCGCGTTCTCCAACGTGCGATTTACCACAAAGATGCGCTCGCAACCCTGCGCCCGCAGAAGTTTGGCAGCTAGCGACGCCATCTTGCCGGCTCCGAGAATCGTCACATTGACGTGGACGAATGAACCCAACTCCAGCTTCGCCAACTCCACCGCCGCGTGTGCGATGGAAACGTTGTTGCGAGCGATATCCGTGCGGGTGCGCGCTTTCTTACCAACCGTCAGCGCATCCTGTGCCAACCGCTGCAACATTGGACCAACGGCTTCCCTCTCGCGAGCGGAATCGAGCGCATCGCGGAGCTGACTCAGAATCTGTGGTTCACCCAGCACCATGCTATCCAGACCACTGGCAACACGGAAGATGTGATTCACCGCATCCCGGTCACGATGCACATAGGAGGATCGCTCCAGCATCTCGACCGGCACCGAGTGGTACTGATGGAGCCAACGAAAGATCTCGCCCTCGACATCATCGCCATCGGTGCCGACGGCGTAAACCTCGGTGCGATTGCATGTGCTGAGAATCATGCCTTCCGGCACTTCGGCAAGCAACGACTCCAATCCCCGCGCGAGTTCCTCGCCGGAGAACGCCAGTCGCTCCCGAATCTCAACGGGGGCGTATTCGTGATTCGATCCCACCACAACAATGGTGGGTGTCTTGCCCGTCATTCTGCCTGCCTGAAACATGATGGTGTTAGGCCATCACCGGTCGCATGCGAATCGCGATCCGCCGTGCTAGTCAGGAATCATTCTCACATTTCGTAAGCGATAGGGCAAGCAGCATCAGGGTTCACAAGCAATCTCGCAGGCTTCATAATGCAGGCAAGACAATGCTTTCGGCTCGCCTTCACGGGAGAATTATTCATGACCTCGATCAACGACCAGTATTTCGACCAGTATGCCGCCAGCAATGAGATGTGGGAGCGATCTCGCAAGGCCATCGTCGGCGGTATCACTCATGATGGCCGCCACATCAAGCCCTTCCCGCCGTACATGGCGAAAGCCGATGGTGGCTACAAATGGAGCATTGAGGGTCACAAGCTGATCGATTTCTGTGTCGGCCATGGATCGCTGATCTTCGGCCACAACGATCCCGATCTCACGGCAGCCATGGTCAACCAGGTCGCCAAGGGGACGCACTTCAGCGCTGGCCACGAGGCCGAAATCCGCTGGGCAGAGGCGGTTAACCGCATAGTGCCAAGCGCCGAGCTCACCCGGTTCACCGGTTCCGGCACGGAATCCACGCTTCTGGCGATGCGCATCGCCCGCGGCGCCACCGGCAAAGACGGAATCCTCAAGTTCGAGGGCCACTTCCATGGCTGGCAGGACTATGCGCTCAAGGGAGAGAAACCACCGTTCGAGAAAGGCACCGTCAACGGTGTACCCAACGAGACGCTGACCACGGTGAGCGTGCTCCCGGCCAACGAACTGGCGATGTTGGAGGAGCGACTGGTTCAGGGCGATATCGCGGCGGTAATCATGGAGCCAAGCGGTGGTAGTTGGACAACCATGCCGCTGGCTGCTGATTTCCTGCAAAGCGTCCGCGATCTCTGCGACAAGTACGACGCGATCCTGATCTTCGATGAGGTAATCACCGGCTTCCGCTGGGCTCCCGGTGGAGCCCAGGAGCGATTCGGTGTGACACCGGATATCACCACCATGGCCAAGATCGTGGCTGGTGGCATGCCGGGCGGAGCGGTCAGCGGTAAGGCAGACATCATGTCGGTGGTGGCCTTCTCCGACGATCCCGCGAAGCAGGCGAAGAAGGTACCACAGATGGGTACCTACAACGCCAATCCGCTGGCGGCAGCAGCAGGCACCAAGGCGGTGGAGAAGTGCGCGGATCCCGCCGTGCAGCAATACTGCGATGACATCGCCGTCAAGATTCGGTCAGGCATGAACGAGATTCTCGTTCGGCACGATGCTCCGGGCTTCGTTTGGGGTGAGAGCAGCGTCTTCCACATCGCCTTCGGTGCGCGACCAACCAACATGACGGCTGCCGACCTCGCCAAACCGGAAGGTGTCTCTCCAGAGTTCCTGAAGAAGAGTGGTGGAACGCCGCTCGGCATGAAGACGGAGATCGGGATGCTGCTGGAAGGCGTCCATGTCTTCCACAGCGGCGGTCTGACCTGCCTTCGCCACACGGATGAGGATGTCGCCAACACGCTTCAGGGCTTCGAAACAGTTGTGAAGCGCATGAAGGACGAGGGCGATTTCGCCGGCAAGTAGACGCGATTCCGAAAAGGACCCGGGCAATGCCTGGGTCCTTTTCGTTGTCCGGCAACATGACCGTCCAGTTACAAGTTCGCCGCAACGGTGAAACCATGGCACACGCTGTGCGTCTGGAAACGTGACCGCACTCATCGTTGAGGCCGATGAGGCATTGATCGAATGAGTCAATGGTTCATCGCCTGGAGGGAAATCATGTTTATCCGTACGGTCACGAAATTATTCGCGAGTATGCTGCTTCTGGCGGCGATTACGATTCCGGCATCCTCGGTGTCTGCACAGGAAGTCGAGGAAGGTTCGCCGATCTCTGTCACCATCAAGGTGATGGATTGCACCGGACTTGATGGTCCCATGCTCTTCGTGGATCCAGGTCAAACAACTGGCTGTGTTGACTCCGAATCCACCGCTACCGTCAGCTTCTATCTGTACGGCGACAACTCCAGCGATCCAGTATTGATCGTTGATGTTGGGCCAGACAGCAATGGTCCGTTCGATCTGGTCTCCGGTGATTACGCCATCGTGCATGAGGACTCGCAGGTGCAGATCGACGGCACCTTCAACACCGATCCGGAGCACTTCGTTATCGTCGCCTTACCGGTCGATGATGGTACGGCCCCGACTCCGACTCCGGTCGATCCTGGTGAGACCGAGACACCGGTAACCGAACTGCCGGGAACGGGTTCCGGCGACAATGGTTCCATCTCGATGGGCACGGCTGCCCTGGCGACGATGGGGGTTCTGATGATCGCAGCTATCGCAGTTGGCGGCGCGATCCAGGTTCAACGCCAGCACTAGCCACTCTCCGCGGTCATCGATAATCGAATAGCAGCACAGGTCCGTGGGAGCCATTCCAGCGGACCTGTGTCGTTTCGGTCGACGTGCGGATATGCTGATGGCAATGAATGCCGTGATCAATCAGGAGCGAGACCAGATGCGCAGTTACGTCGTCACCAAATGGGGTCAGCCGATGCAGGTGGTTGAACGCGCAACACCCGTGCCATCTGGCGGCGAGGTGCTGGTGCGCGTCTCCGCAGCAGGTGTTTGCCATAGCGATATCCATATCTACGAGGGTTACTACGATCTTGGCGGAGGCAAACGGCTCCTGAACGATGATCGAGGTGTGCACGCACCCCGGGTGATGGGGCACGAGATCGCGGGCGTGATCGAAGCCGTCGGACCGACTGTCGACGGTGTGACCATCGGGGATGAGGTGGTGGTTTACCCATGGATCGGTTGCGGCCAATGCGATGCGTGTGCTCTGGGCGAGGAACAGAACTGCCCGCATATCCGCACACTCGGCATCATCACAGACGGTGGTTACAGCACGCATGTACTCGTGCCAGATGCCAGGTACTGTGTGGCACTCGATGGCGTCGCCCCGGAAGTCGCGTCGCTGCTCGCCTGTAGCGGTATCACGGCACTGCACGCGCTACGCAAGTTTGATGAACGCATTCTTACAAGTGAGCCGCTGCTGATTATGGGTGCTGGCGGACTAGGTCTGCAGGCTCTGGCGGTTCACCGGGCAATGGGTGGTTATGGAGCAATCGTGGCCGATATCAGCGCCGAGAAGCGGGAGATCGCGCTCGCACAAGGAGCGATGGCGGTGATCGATCCCACCACCGAGGGTGCCGTCGATCAGATCAAGTCGTTGGCTCCCAGCGGGCGGGGTCTGCGGATGGCACTTGATATGGTCGGCATGCCGGCAACCGTGAATCTGGCGATCAGCGTCATGGTGAAGGGATGCAAGATCGTGGTTGTCGGTCTGATGGGCGGCGAGTTGACGATTCCGATTCCCTACATCCCCTCAAAGGCGATGTCATTGGAGGGTAGCTACGTCGGCACACTGGCAGAGTTGCGAGATCTTCTGGAGATGGCGCGGGATGGCCGGCTGGCATCGCCACCGATCGAGACACATCCATTGGATGACGCCCAGGAGGTGCTGGAGGCGTTACGCGCTGGCAAGATCAACGGTCGCGGGGTGTTGGTGCCATAGAAGTTGTCTCAACAGGTAGGCCATGTAGGCCCGCATTTTAGATGCGGGTTGGGTGGCGATAATACCCGGCCCCATGCTTCCCGTGCGACCCGTGCATCAAGCACGGGCGTACTTTCAGGCCTCGCCAACCCCGGCCATTTCAGGCCGGCGCTACTAATGCCGGAATGTTTCCGCGCCCTGCTGGCGACGGAGCGGTGGAGCGTCATCGACGGAGCCAAGCAGGTCCGCCAATGCCTCCAAACTCTGCAGGTTATGGATCGGCATGAAGTAATCGACGTACGGGAGCGCCGCCTTAATGCCTTGCGTCAATGGTTGGTAACCGCTGGCACCAAGTAATGGATTCAACCAGATCAGCCGACGACAACTCCGCTGTAAGCGCGCCATTTCCTCGCCCAGCAACACCGGATCGCCGCGATCCCAACCATCGCTGATCAACACGACTGTGGCATTCGAACGCAACACGCGTCGACTCCAACGGAAGTTGAAGTCACGAATCGCTTCTCCGATACGGGTGCCGCCAGACCAGTCATCGACGGCAGCAACCACATCATTGATCGCCTGATCGACATCACGCTTGCGCAGTTCTCTGGTGATTCGGGTGAGTCGCGTGCTGAAGACGAAGACCTCAACAGAATCGAGTCCGGTCTCCAGCGTATGCACGAACTGCAGCAAGGTGCGGGCGTAGCGATCCATCGAACCGCTGATATCGCAGATCAGCACCAGAGGTCGCATCTTTTCCTTGCGACGGCGGTAGCGAAGCTCGAGCGGAATACCACCCTGTCGCAATGATCCGCGCAACATTGCCCGCTGATCGAAGCTCTCGCCCTTGTGGGCGCGCTCCATTCGCCGCGTCTTGCGCGTACCCAGATTCCAGGTGATCCGGTTCATCAGTCGCCGTGCCATCGCCAGTTCGTCCGGCGTGAACTGACCAAAATCCTTCTTACGCAGGGCCTCCTCGGCGCTGAACATGATCACGTCTTGCGGCGGAGCATCGACATCCTCGTTATCGATCTGCTCATCGGCGACATCATCCGCGCTAATACTGATCGATGTCTCTTCCGACTCGTCCCCACTCTCCTCGTCGCTCTGCTTACGATCCTGGGGATCGTGCTGCTCCTGTGGCGGCTGCGAGTTGGAGGAGTCGTCTGGTGGCGCGTGTCTGTCAATCAGCGGCGGTCTGGCACGCATGACATCGCGCCAGAACTGATCGAACTCGTGTTGGAACACAGGGATCTGATCGGGACGATAGACGGCGATGGATTGCATCGCCGCCTCGACATCCGAGCGATGCTCGGGTCCGACGACCTCCAGCGCATGGAGCATTTCCATGACGTGACCGGTACCGACCTTGATCCCGGCCCGCCGCAGACGGCGAGCGAAATGTGTCAGATTTCGCTCGATGAGCGATGCACTGAGTTGCGTGTTATCCATTCGATGCTAGCTGCCAGCCTGCCGGGCACGTTCGACCAATCGAGCGGCGACCTCACCCTGGATACGCTCGATATCCTCCTGGTACTTGAGGATGACACCGAGCGTGTCATCAACCACGCCATCGTTCAATTCGTTTGTACCAAGCGCGGTGAGGGCCTCACTCCAATCCAGTGTCTCCGCCATACCGGGGAGCTTGAACAAATCAACCTCGCGCAGTGCTTGCGTGAAGGTAACGATCTGCTTGGCCAGATTGTCCGGCACATCCGGCACTTTGGCGGAAAGGATCTTCAGTTCTTTCTCGAAGCTGGGGAAATCGACCCAGAAATAGAGACACCGCCGCTTCAGGGCATCGTGGATTTCGCGGGTGCGATTACTGGTGAGGATGACGATCGGACGATGCTCGGCGCGGATGGTGCCAAGCTCCGGCACAGTCACCTGGAAGTCGCTGAGCAACTCCAGCAGGAACGCCTCCAGTTCCTGATCGGCCCGGTCAATCTCATCGATCAACAGTACCGGCGACTTGTCGTGCGAGGCGTCGATCGCCTGCAACAACGGTCGCTTGAGCAAGAACTCATCGCTGAAGAGATTGCGGCGGACCTGGGCCTGATCGACACCGCCGCTGGCATCGAGAGTGCGCAGGTACAACATCTGGCGCGGATAATCCCACTCGTAAATGGCGTTGGCCGCATCGAGACCCTCGTAGCACTGGAGACGAATCAGAGGCGCATCCAGGGCGGAGCTGAGCACCTTGGCGATCTCGGTCTTGCCAACACCGGCCTCGCCCTCCAACAGGAGAGGCTTACCCAGCTTAAGTGTGAGAAAGAGGGTGGTGGCAAGGCTACGATCGGCGATGTACTTCTCGGACTCGAGGATGTCGGCAAGCTCGTCGACGGTCGAGAAAGGGGCGGACTCGGTTGTAATGGCGCTCAACGGTGTACCTTCCGGATATCTGCGGTTTTCCTCCCGCCAGTATCACCGGGAACGAGGAAGCTGACCAGTGCGATGGATCAGCTTCCTCCTCGCTATGGATTGCGGAGGGACATATCCTGAACCATCCGCCAGGTCAGGTAGCACAGGCACACAACGACGACAATGGCCAGACCGGTATCGACAGTCGGCACCAGCCGCCTGACAAACCCGAAGATACTCACACCGGTGAAGTTCCATAGCCCGGTCAACGACGCCGTCGCCAACGCGATGGGAATGCTTATCCATCCCCAATCGGTGAAACGATACAGTGATACGCCGACAAATCCACCAAGCGCGAACCAAACCGCAAAGGTGAGCACGTAGTGCGCGAAAATCATGACTATTGATCCTGATGAACTGGAGAAGTAGAGATCCTCCGCACCTTTCTCGAGCCCGAGGAGGCTGTAGAATCCACGCTCGATCAAATACCCAACTCCCATGATCGCGGCACCTATGACCGCCAACAGAACGCCCGTCTGCATCCACTCCACGAATCCGGCCTGCCGCGTGCGGCCATGTGCGACGTAGATGGGAACCATGACGAACATGATCCAGCCAGAGATCACCGCCAGGTACCACGGCGCAATAGCACCCACTGCGGCCCAGGAAAACGATGGCGCATCCGTGAACCGGCTCACCACGAACACCACCCCCAGTGCGATGACAAGACAGGCACCGCCAAGTATCACCAGCATCAATACCTGATCGGTGTACATCGGTGATAGTGAGAATCGAACGTTGTTCCGTGACGATTGCGCGTTCATCAGGACTCCTCCTTCGGGTGACTGGATATCGGATGGTGTTTGAACCAGACCTTCAGTACCAACGTTCTCTCGGTATGCTCGTGCATTGACTCCCCCTTACCGGTTACGTACAGCAAGGTGGCGGATCATCATCCAGACGACCCATCCGACGGAGCACACCACGATAACCAACAGGAGGCGGTAGATCCACATCGTTTCGATTTCCAGGAACGGCGTGGTCCCACCCCAAAAACCGACGAATCTGGCACTCGCTTGTTCGAAGGAGCCCGTCAGAGCTATGATGCCAAGTCCTATCGGTATCGATATCCACCCGAATCTGGGAGATCGATACAGCGCACCGCCGATGCTTCCGCCGACTACCCAGAACACCGCGAACGCCAACAGGAACGAAAGGAACAAATCCGGAACTACCACTGGCTCCGCGTAGCCCGTAAATCCCTGGGCCTGATAGAGCCAACGCTCAACCAGAAACCCGAGGGTGATGATCGCCGCGGTAAGAGTTACCATTCCCCCGCCCGTGATCATCCATACGCGAAACGCTCCCCTCCGAGTCTGTCCGTGAGTGATATACAGAGGGATCAGGGTGTACATCAGCCATCCCCCGGAGGAGGCCACATACCAGAGAGTCGCGGCGGCCACGAACTGCCAGGCCCCAATGGTCACTTCGGTGAACTGACCAATGATGAACGGAACAACAGAGGCAGCCACCGCACAACATGCCGCCGCTATCACTCCCAGGAGCGCCTGATCAGAGAGCGGCAACCTCCATTTCTCCCTGGTTATCAGTGCCAATTGCATGTCATTCGCCTTTCGGTTGGGTGAGATAGACAAAGAGGTCCTGAACTCCCAGTGATTCCACATCAAGTCCATCGGTGTTGGCCTGCTCCAGGAATCCGGAATTGATCTCGCCATAGACCATTGCGGATTTGGTACGCCCCAGCTGTAGTTCGCCAATTACCTTCTTACCCTGCACAAATCGATCCACATCCGCTGCATTCCCGGTCACGGCCGCTCCCTGGGAGACGAACTGTTCGGTGTTGCCGTGAAACATCAGCGTCCCGTGATCAATGATCACGATGTCTTCGAGGAATCGTGCGATCTCTTCGATCAGATGCGACGACAAGATAAAGGTACGAGGTTGATTCATGTAGTCCTGCAATAGCTCGTCATAGAAGAGGTAGCGTGACGGTGCGTCGAGCCCCAAATAGGTTTCATCCAATATGGTGAGATCGGCCTGCGCGGCGAGACCTAATGCAATGCCGAGAGCGGATCGACGCCCGCGTGACAGACTACTGATCTTCGATTTGAGGGACACCTCGAAGCGATCCAGGAGATATCGCGCACGCTCACCGTTCCAGTTGGGCCGAAGGTAGGCGGCATATCGGAGCGCCTCCTCCACTTTCTCGGAGTCCTCTACGGTATCGCCAACCTCCCGGATCAAGGCCAAACGCTCCGTGATACGGCCGTTCTCGAACACGGGCTCACCATCAATCAGCACCTCGCCTGAAGTGGGCTTGCGAAATCCGGCGATGATGTTGAGCAGGGTTGACTTCCCTGATCCATTTCGCCCCAGCAAACCGATGATTTTCGCTCCTTCAATCGAAAGGGAGAGATCATTGAGCGCAACAGCGTCTCCAAATCGCTGATGTAAATTCCGAATCTCTATATTCATTGTCCGGAGTCCTCCCCCAGTTTCCGACTGATGTAGGCGATCAAATCCGCGGCGGAGACACCGATCACGCGCGCCTCCGCCAATACCGGATCAAGCCTTTGTCCGAAGAAGCTGGCACGGTGCTCTTCCTGCAGCTTTGCCCGCGCGCCAGCCTGGACAAACATGCCAATGCCTCGCTTCTTGTAAAGAACGCCATCGTCGACAAGGTTCTGGAAGGCTTTCTGAGCGGTTGCGGGATTAATGCGATAGAACGCCGCGTACTGATTGGTCGACATCACCTGCTCTTCCTCCTCGAGCCGACCGCCAAGGATGTCCTGGCGGATTTGATCGGCGATCTGCCGGTAGATGGGCTGTTGATCATCGAACATGATGGATGTGCTCCATTGGTTCATTAGTCATGTAATGAACCATATCACCTGCGGAGAAAAACCACAAGGGATAACGCCCCGTCGGTCCGACGAAGGAACCATCAGCGTTCCTGGTTGCGAGTGGATCTTATGAGCGCTTGAGGCGATCCTCAATCACTGGCGCATTCACGGTGACACCGTGCAGATAGGTGGGTTCCAGTGTCACCGGGTCATCCAGATCGCCGCTGGCGATGCGTGCAGCACCGATGCGGAGCAACACCGCCGGATCGCGCGGTTCGTTGATGACGCGGACATGGGCCTGGATGATTTGCGGAGCAAATTGCTCGGGCAGCTCGCCGATGAGTAACGTCTCTGGCGTGGCAACCAATGACGTCAGCAACTCGTCCACGGTGGTGTTCCATGCTTCAGCATTCCGACGCTTCGAGACAACCCGACCGCGTCCGGCTGGCAATACCGCCACCAGATCGTTCTCGGGATGCGCAGCCATCACGATATCAAGCGTGGATACTCCAGCTAACGGCACCGATAGCGCTGCGACGATCCCTTTGGCGATGGCCAAGCCAACGCGTAATCCGGTAAAGGTTCCAGGACCGGTCGCTACAACCAGTCCGGAGATGTCGCCAGGGTGCATACTGTGTTCAGCAAGCATGCTATCGATCTCCGGCAAAACGGTGGTTGTTTGCGCGCGATTCGCCAGCCAGGTGCGGGAGACCACACCATCGGTGGTGGAGAGCGCGATACCGACGGAATCTGTGGACGTATCGATTGCCAGACAACCTGGCGGTATTGCCTGCTCGGGAGTCGGAAGTTGCACGGTGAGGGCCTCCAAAAGGTCAGCAGTATGTTAACATTTGGCGACGAAATCAGATGAATGTATGGCGTACATTTTCTTAGACCGGTACTTCGGGGAGGCGGCTCGCACATGCGATCGCGCCGATGATGGGAGATAGGCCAGTGGGAGTACCACACACGTCAAAGGGTAGCGCATGGCTGTAAACAATGAACCCATGAGTAGCGCCGAATGGAATCCACAACCGATTGGGGAGGCGTTCTACCGACCCAAGGGATCGTTCGGTGGACTGTTGAGCAAAGAATGGTTCCTCTTCCTCCTCTTTGTCATACCCAACTTCTTCTTTCTGGGTCTTTTCACCTATTGGCCACTGATCCGGAACTTCATTCTCAGCACCCAGAAGGTGAACCCCTATACCAAAGCACAGAGCTTTGCCGGTACGGACAACTTCACCTGGCTGTTCAATGACCGTGTTTTCAAGCAAGTCGTGACTAATACCGCGATCTTCATTATCTGTTGTGTGGTATTCACGCTGGGTCTCGGACTTCTCGTAGCGCTGCTGCTCAACGAGAGACTGAAGGGACGCACGGCGGTTCGCGCCATGGTGTTCGCTCCGTATCTCATCGCAGGTTCGGCGGTGGCGTTGGTGTGGGCATATATCTTCAATCCACGCTTCGGACTGCTGGCAATGATGCTCGGTTGGTTCGATATCAGCTCGCCCCGGTGGTTGGAGGATCCCGACTGGGCCCTCGCCGCGGTCATCATCACCTATGTGTGGAAGAACCTCGGGTTCGCGGCGGTGGTGTTCCTGGCGGGTCTGCAGGGTATCCCGAAAGATCTCTATGAAGCCGCCAAACTCGATGGCGCTTCGGCCTGGTGGCGATTCCGCTCGGTCACGCTGCCGATGCTCTCGCCGATCTCGTTCTTCCTGATGGTGACGTCGGTTCTCTCCACCTTCCAGGCATTTGACCTCATCGATGTGATGACCGGTGGTGGACCAACCTACTCCACGACCACGCTCGTCTACTACGTGTATGACCAAGGCTGGATGGCGCAGCGCTGGGAACGGGCCGCTGCGGCAGCAGTGGTGTTGTTTGTTCTCATGCTGGTCGTGACGGCAATGCAGATGCTTTGGGAACGCAGGCAGGTACATTACGATGGACAGTAACAAGCTCTCGGTCGGGAAAATCGGCGGCTACGTGATGATGCTCCTGGTGGCGCTGATTATCGGCGTCCCCCTGGTCTGGATGCTCATCGGTTCGCTCATGTCCACCAGGGATATCCTGAATCCCAACCAATGGTTACCGACCACCCCAGTTTGGGACAATTACCCGGATGCCTGGAACTCGGTGCCCTTTGCCCGATTCTTCCTCAACTCCATCATTATCACCGTCTTCGGTGCGGGTTCGAAGGTAGTGCTGGGTGTGCTCTGTGCCTATGCCTTCGCCTTCCTGAAGTTCCCGGGCAAAAACATCCTCTTCCTGGTGGTGCTGGCCAGCCTGATGGTTCCCAGCCAGGTCGTGATCATTCCGAACTATCAGTTCATGTCGACAACGATCCGCAACATCCTGGGCACCGAGGGCAACTGGGTAAACACCTATCAGGGTATTATCCTGCCGAGCGCCGCCACCGCCTTCGGAACCTTCCTGATGCGTCAGGGTTTCATGGGGCTACCGAAAGACGTCCTTGATGCCGCCAAGGTCGATGGTGCCGGTCACATCCGCACGATGTGGCAGGTGATTCTACCAATGGCGAAACCGATTGTGGTTACCTTCGGACTGATCGCGGTGGTGGGTGAATGGAACGAGTACCTGTGGCCGCTTATCATCACCAATACGGACAATATGCGCCCGGTCACAGTCGGTCTGCGACTGCTGAATGATGCCGAAGGAAACAACAATTGGGGTGTGATCATGGCAGGCACAGCACTCGTGGTGATGCCGATGCTTATTGTATACACATTCTTGCAACGATTCATTATCGATGGTTTGACAGCCGGTGCAACCAAGGGCTAAGCTACAAACCACGAGAGATTTAACATTGTGTTCCCAAACGGGATGTGCGGAGCCAGTACGTTTGTCATAGTGCCCTGCACATGCATGCCACACAGGTGTGTGGTGGGACAGAAGCATCATGGTGGTGCTTCGCATATCATCTCGGAAACGACCAAGGAGGCCGATTCTCATGACTCGCAATGTCAACCGACGCTCATTTCTTAAGGGCGCTGCTGGTGCCGCGGCTATCGGTGCCGCCAGCTCCCGATTCTTTGCCCCGAATCTGATCAGCGCTCAGGGCTCGGGTGTAGAAGTCGTGTACTGGACCGCCTTCGGTTCCGGCACGAACGGCGAAGCCCAGACCAAACTGATCGAAGACTTCAATGCGCTCGACAATGGCATCACGGTGGTATCGACCGCCTATGACAGCTATGAGTCCGTAGCCAATGCCATCCTCACCGGTCTCGATTCCGGCGATGTGCCGCACGTTTCCACTCTGAGCGATGTGTGGTGGTTCTCCTTCTACCTGCGCCAGGCGCTGGTGGAGCTCTCCCCATACGCTGAGAACCAGGAAGATTACATCGCCAGCCTCTTCGGCGACTACACCCGCGCAGGTGGTCAGTGGGGCGTTCCGTTCGCCCGATCCACACCGATCTTCTACTACAACGTGGAAGCGTTCGACGCCGCAGGCGTTGATCCGGCGGCTGTGGGCAAGTGGAGCGATTTCGCTGAAGTCGCGCAGAGCCTGGTCGATGGTAGTGATGTCACCTTCTCCTTCGGCTTCGGTAACGCCGCCTCCTACGGTGCCTGGACGATGCACGGTCCAGTCTGGGCGTTCGGTGGTCGCTACTCGGACGAAGACTTCAACATCATGGTGAATCAGCCAGAGGCGGTTGCCGCCGGTGAGTTCATGCGCGACCTGCTCCAGAACAAGGGCGCCGGTGCGGTGGACAATCCGACCAACGAGTTCATTGCTGGCACCTTGGCCGCCATGATCGGTTCCACCGGTTCGCTCGGCAATATCACCGCCAATGGCACGGTGGAGTTCAAGACCGCGAAGCTGCCTGAGGAGTTGGCATTTGGCTGCCCGACCGGTGGTACCGGCCTCAGCATCATTCGTGGTGCCAGCGACGAGCAGATCGCCGCTACCGCGGAGTTCATCAACTTCTGCACCAACACCGAGAACGCGTCGTTCTGGAGCCAGTACACTGGCTACATGCCAGTGCGCGTGAGCGCCATCGAGAGCGAAGATTACCAGGCCTTCCTGGCTGAGCACCCGAACAACCAGGTCGCTATCGACCAGTTGCCGCTAACCCAGCCGCAGGATAGCGCCCGCGTCTTCATCCCGAACGGCGATGCCAATCTCGGTCGCGCCTGGGAGCAGATTCTCGTGAACAATACCCCTGCACAGCAGGCGTTCGACGAGGTTGCCGCTCTCCTGGAAGAGGACAAGGCTCCGGTTCTCGAGGCCCTGGAGGTCATCGAAGGCTAGTTTCTCGACTGAGATACACAAGCAAAGCCGCCAGCGGGTTTCCGCTGGCGGCTTTGCTGTCTCCCGGAAGAATCCGTGAGCACTCACAGAGGCGATAGGCCTTATCCCGGACCACTCACGGTCGCGAGTGGATGAACCTGATATGCCCTCTGTATCGCGACCGATCGGTCCGGGACTACAAGTCAACCACCATGCCATCGTAGGCGAGATCGTAGCCCAATGCCTGGGCACGTTCTGCTTCCACCTCATGAATCGTGTTGCTGTGGTGCGCGAGATGCGTACCGATCAGACGCGTACTCTCATCCACCAATCCGACCGCACGCATGCGTGCGTACTCCTGGAGCACACCGTCGGAGCCGGAATGGGTATTGCTGTAGGGACGCATAAACCCATCATTGTGGTCGAAGATGACCAGATCAAAGTGCCAGCCGAACTCGGCCACACGTGGCCAGACCCCTTCCGGAAGCTCAGCGGTATCCGAGGCATACAGTAGCGATCGACCGCCCTTACGGATCGCGAACAACATGGGCAAGACCGCCGAGGAATGATTGGCGGGGATCGTCAGCACTTCATATGGTCCAAAGACCAACTCCTGCCACGGCTCAATCCGCGAGATCTTCAGCATCGCCGACGAATCCGGTTGATCGATGGTCATATCCAGCTTCGGTAGCGATTTCTCGTTCCCGGCCAGAATGATGGGCACCGCGTGATCGTTCACGAACCATTCCAGCGGTTCCACGTTCTTCGCCGCCCAGTTCGCAGCCCGCATCGTCGCATGCAGCGGCAACAGATGATCGCCGTGATCATGCGTCTGCAGCACCCAGCGGAGATCGCCGAGATCGACTCCGAATCGTAGACAGGCGCCGGACAGATCCGGTCCGAGATCGATGAGCAGCTCGCCATCGATCATGGCCGAGCACATCATACGAATCGACTTACCACCAGCTTCACGCGCCGCCAGGCAGTTCTCGCAACGACAATGCGGATTCGGAAAGCCACCTGATGCACTTGTTCCCAAAAACTGAAATCTCACGCACTATCCTCGCCATATCGCTGAATCTCGAGCATCCGACGGTCCCCACCCAGATGCTCAATCCGAATGAGCCAAAACGCACCGGGTAACCAATCCCCCGCCCGCTCCGGCCACTCGATCAGACTCACTCCGTCCGGAGGATCAAGATACGTCTCATAGCCAATATTCTCAAGCTCATCGGGATCATCGAGTCGATACAGATCGAGATGATAGAGTCGCATCTCGCGACCCTCGTGCTCGCGCACCAGCGTGAAGGTCGGACTCTGCACAGCACCCTGGACACCCAGTCCCTCGGCAACGCCCTGGGTAAACGTCGTCTTGCCGGCACCGAGATCCCCGTGAAGCAGCACACTATCGCCCGGTCGCAACCGGGCGGCGAACTCCACGCCGAACTGCCGCATGGCAGCGGCGCTATCGATAGGCAGTTCAGTCGGCATCCGCACCACTCTCGCTGAAATGATCCCAGGCACCGGTATCCAGACGAATCGGATGACCGAGTTCGTCGATCCACGTCAGTCCGGGAGCAGCGATAATCTCACCGATAACCGTCACTGTCGCACCAACTTCGCGAGCTAACGCAGTCAACTCCGCTACGCGATCCGGCGTTGTTGTGAACAACAACTCATAATCCTCGCCACCGCTCAGCGACAAATCCAGCCAGGTATCCGGGAAGAGCGACCGCACAGCAGGTACGACTGGAATTTTTCGCGTATCGATCATCGCACCGACACTGCTGGCCTGCAGTACTTTCGGCAGATCGCCTGCCAAACCATCGCTCAAATCCATACAGCACCGCACACCATTGGCGGCAAGCATGCGCCCCAACGACACTCGCGGCTGTGGTCGCAGGTGATCGGCAATGAGCAGATCGCCACTCTTCGCTTCAGGATTCGGATGCAACAACAGCTGCCATCCTGCACCACTCGCGCCGAGTGTACCGCTGACCATTACCACCTCGCTGGGCTTCGCCGCCGATCTCGTCATGAGGTGATCATCGCCCTGTAGATCGCCGATGGCGGTGAGGCTGAAGACCTGCGGTCCGGTGGTGCGCACGATATCGCCACCGGCAATGACGACATCGTAAATCGCGGCCAGCTCGCCCATACCGCGATACATCGCTTCCAGATCACTGACCTGCTCATCGCCGGTCAACGCCAGTGTGACGATACCGACTCGCGGTCGAGCACCCATACTGGCGAGGTCGCTGAGGTTTACGGCCAGCAGCTTGTGGCCAAGGCTGCGCCAATCGGTCCAATCCAACCGAAAGTGCACCCCGGCAACCATCGCGTCGGCGGTGACGACCGTGCGGTCGCCATCGTTCCGCCACCAGGCGCAATCATCGCCCGCACCGTGAACACGGGTGTCACCCCGCACGGCCTCGGGCAAGGCCGCGATCAGTCGCTCAATGAGCACAAACTCACCGAGATGCCGAACACGCTCGCTCACCGGGCAATTTCCTTATAGACGTCGTATGTTTCCTGCGCCGTGCGCTCCCAGCTGAATAGCTCGGCTCGCGCGAATCCACGCTCGCGAAGTTCGCGGCGACGACTCTCGTCATTCAGCAGTGATAGCATCGTCTCAGCCCAGGCATCAACATTCTCAGCCGGAAGCAGCACACCGGCATCGCCGACTACCTCGGGGAAGGCGGAGTTATCGCTACACAGCACCGGCGCACCGCAACGCATCGCTTCTACGGATGGCAAACCAAACCCCTCATAGAGGGACGGAAAGGCGAAGAGATCGGCTCCCGAATACCATCCACCAAGCTCCTCATCCGATACCCAGCCGGTAAGACGCACGCGATCACCCAGATCGAGTTCCTCAAGCGTCGACTTTAGTTCACCGGTCAACCAACCCTCAGGGCCAACCAACACCAGCTGATGATCGATCTGATCCTTGATATGGGCGAACGCGCGCAGCAATGTCGGCAGATTCTTCCGCGGTTCCAGCGTTCCGACGGCAACCACATAGGGGCGATCGATCTTCCATTTCATGCGGAACACATTCAGGCTGGTGCCCTCAACGCGCTCGACCTTGCCACTGGTAGCCAGTGGAATAGCGTGAATCTTGCCCTCAGGTACATCCAGCCATTCCCGCAGATCGTCAGCGGTAGCTTGCGAGACGGTGATGATCTTGCGGGCTCGCCTGGTGCTCATTTTGGTGGCAGCAATCAGCCAGGTCCGACGATCACTCGGTAGCGACTCCGGATACTTGAGAAAGGCGAGATCGTGCACTGTGACGACATTGGGGGCTATACCGAGCAGTGGCACGGCACCAATCGGTGTGTGCATCACACTCAAGCGCTGAGCAGCGATATTGACCGGCAGAAAGGATTGCTCCCACAGGATGCGAGTCAGCGGATTCTCCTTGATTGGTCCTGTGTGCTGACCAAGCAGGACAACCTCATCCGACGAAGCTCGCACCCGCTCGAGTCCGGAGATCACTTCGCTGATATAGCGACTGATCCCTGTTTGGCGATAGCCTTCCTTGGTGCTATTGAGCGCTGCGTTGATGCCAATGCGCATAGTCTGCCTCCGGCGAGGTAATCGCCACATACGCCTATACTTTACGTTGAAATGAAGCGCATGTGTGAAATGGTTACGCAGGCGGGAACAACGGAGTACGCGAACGCGTGGCTGATCGCCAATTGACAACTCAAGAGCTCGAGTACGTAGACCACAGCGACGACGTCGAAATCTCCTATGCAATCGACCAGTTCAGCGCGATGTATCCCTTCCCGTTGGATGATTTCCAGCGCGAGGCAATCGCTACGTTCCTGCGGGGCGATTCCGTGATGGTAGCGGCGCCGACCGGTAGCGGCAAGACCGTCGTCGCTGAGTTCGGTATCTGGGATGCGTTCAAGCGTACCGGTCGCGTCATCTATACCGCACCGATCAAGGCTCTCAGTAACCAGAAGTTCCGCGATCTGCGCAGCACCTATGGCAACGAGGTCGGCCTGCTCACCGGCGATGTCACCGAGAACCGGGATGCGCGCATCATCGTCATGACCACCGAGATCCTGCGCAATATGCTGCTGCAGAGTCCGTGGGAATTGGACGATGTTGAGACGGTGATCTTCGATGAGATCCACTACCTGGCCGATCCGGAGCGTGGCACCACCTGGGAAGAAAGCATCATCCTCTGCCCAGAGCATATCCAACTGATCTGCCTCAGCGCGACCGTAACCAATGCCGCCGAGATCGCAGGATGGATCGGTCGTACCCATCGACCGATTCGTTTGATCGAGCATTTCAGCCGACCGGTCCCACTGGCACTCTACTACTATCACGACAACGAGTTGGCGATGGTCATCGACCATCATGGGCAGCAAATCCGCGAGTTCCGCAATGTCGGTGGTGAAGCGCGACGCCAACCGCGCGGACGTCGCGGTGGCAGTGCCTTGCGGGAGGCGCTGGAGGAACCCCAACCACACGAGATCGTGGATGCGCTCAAGCACCAGGATCTATTGCCAGCGATCTACTTCCTCTTCAGTCGCAATGATTGTCAGGTCTTCGCCGAACGCCTGGCGATGATGCGACCGCAACTGGTCCAGCCGGGCCAGCTTGAGCAGATCGAATCGGTCCTGCAGACCTACATGAGCTCGATGCGGCCGGAGGATATCGAGCTCGAACAAGTGCAGCTGATCGCCGACCTGGCGCGCAAAGGTATAGGGTTCCATCACGCCGGCCTCCTGCCAGTGCTGAAGCAACTGGTGGAAGTGCTGTTTGGTCGCGGGCTGATGCAGATCGTGTTCGCCACGGATACGCTGGCGCTGGGCGTGAATATGCCGGCCCGAACCGTGGTCATTGGTCGTATGACCAAATGGGACGGTCGTCGCCGCCGCATCCTCATCCCGAACGAGTTCCAGCAGATGGCCGGGCGGGCTGGGCGGCGGGGCATGGACGTCTTCGGCCATGTCGTCATTCCCTACTCGCCGATCATTCCCTTTCAGGAAGCAATGGATGTGGCCACCGGCGATCTGCACCCGGTGCAATCCGCCTTCGCGATTCGCTATAACACCGTCCTGAACCTGTGGGATCCACCACGCGGTGATCGTGTGCGGCAGATGCTGCAGCGATCGCTGGCCCAGTATCAAACCAGCCAGCGCATCCGCTTGATTGAGAACGACATCCTCGAGATCGAGGCCGAGCTCGCTGGACTGATGGCCGGTCACGGTGAAGATCTGGCCCGCGCCGATGCGCTCTTCGAGGAGTATCAGAGCCTCAAGCGGAGCGAGACCGCCCTTACACGACAGGACGCCGATCTCCTCGCCACCATCGTGGCACTGCGGACCGAGGTCAGCGATTCAACGCCCTGGAAGGAACCGGGTCGGGTGGCTCTGCGCAAACTCCTTCGCACAGCCAGGCCCGGACTCATGCTGCACACACGCACCTCCGGCTGGGCAATCTGGCTGGGTCGGGCCAGCACGAATGGCATCGGCTATGTGCTGAATCAGACATCCCGTCAGGTCGAAGTTGTCGAGGAGTACCGTCGCATCGATTACGTCGAAAACGCAGCGACCGTCACCGTTCCTGAGCACTGGCAGCAGCCGACGGACGAGATGATCGACGAACTCAACAGCGATGTCGACAGCGTCAACTCCATGCTTACGGAGTTGGAGGGGTACTTCCTTCCCGATCTCGACGCGATGGCGACGGCGCATCGGCAACTGTTGCGCGAGCAAGCCGATACCGAAATCGCGGTAATGGATGAGGATCGGCAGTCGATCAAGGCGCAGCTGCAAAGCATTAGTTCGCAGCTGCGTGAACATCCCTTCCGGGATGGCAAGGCGCGTAAGGCGCACGCGCGCAGCGTTAAGGTGCGTGACGATCTCGAGAAAGAGCGCAATACGCTCTCCGATATCCTCGAGCGCGAGATCGACGCCGAAGACGTGAGGATTCGCGCCATTATTCGCGGTATTCGCGATGTGCTCCATCGATTCGGCTACCTCCAGCGTGGTTATCCGACGGAGAAGGCCGATATGTTGGCCGATATCTTCGATACCGATGGCCTTATCCTGTGCGAACTCATCAGCCAGGGTATGCTCACCCCTCTAACGGCCGCCGAAATCGCGGAGGTCTGCAGTTGGTACAGCTTTGATCGCGATTTCCGCTACAACAATGCCTTCACACTCGGCACGCGGTTGGTGAACCTGCGCCGACGTATCGAGGATCTGGAACACGAGATTCTGGGTGAGGAACGCGATCATCGGCTGTTCATCAGCGAGGGGCACAATCCCAGCTTCTACGGTCCAGCCTTCCACTGGTGCCGTGGTTGGTCGATGGCACAGATCGGCGAAGCGATCGAGCTGAGCGAAGGTGATCTGGTGATGACCTTCAACAAAACCATCGATCTGATGCGACAGTTACGGGAGATGTTGATCAACGTCGATGACGAGCATCCGTTAGTCAGCAAACTGCGTGACGCGGAAAAGCTGGTACGCCGCGGCATCGTGGAGCAGAGCCTGACGCTCGGATTCACCCCGGTCACCGAGGACGATGCAACCGAGGAATCCGTGGACGAGGAAATCGACTAGCGAGGTTCCGCCATGCATCGCACCACCAGAATGCTGGCCATCGTCATGCGATTGCAGGGAAGAGCAGCTACGCTCAATCAGCTTGCCGCCGAGTTCGAGTGTTCCACCAAAACGATTCAGCGTGATCTCGATGAATTGCTCGGTATCGGCGTTCCGATAACGACAAACCGGGGACGTCACGGTGGGATATCTATCGAAGCCGGTTGGTGGCTGGGGCCACTCAATCTCTCCGCCAGCGAAATCGAAACGGTCATTCTGGCCATGGAGAGTGCCACTTTCCTCGCTGACCGCGAGGATGTTCTCGCCAAGGTTCGCGCCGCGGTCAGGCCACATCGATTCGATGATATCGACCAGCATGCCCTCAAACCGCATATCCAGCGCAATGCTTCACAGCAACACACGGACAATCTGGCCTCGATTCGCTCAGTGATGGCGCGCGAACTCTGGTGCCGTATCGATTACGTTGGTGGAAGCAATCCAGGATGGCGACTGGTGCTACCTGAGCATCTGCGGATCCTGGAGAATCGCTGGTATCTGATCGCGATCGACGAGCGATCACGCGAAACCCGCACATACCGGCTGGATCGTATCCGCGATATCCAGCCCACACTCGCACCACCAAACGCATCGGAGATCGTTGATGCCGCCCGATCCGTTTCCGATTACCACTCCGCTGACTATCCGGAGATCGTGGTCAATCTCACCGATGCGGGTGTTCGCTTCTGTCAGGACCAATGGCATCTGCAACAGGCCCTGGAAGGCAACACGCTGCGGTTCCGCTGCCCACCCTCCGAGTATGGCTACTATGCGGGTGAACTCATTCGGATCGGAACCGAGTGTGAGATTGTGTCGCCCCCTGAATTGATCGAGGCAGTCAGGCAACGACTTCAGCACATATCCAACCATCTCCTGAAATAACTGGACATATTGGTGACCAGATTATTCCTCCAGACTGAGACCAAAGCTTAAGACCGACTTGAGCGCATGATCAGGAGTACCGGGATGAAGTACGCACCGAATATGTTCCTCCACTACGTGTCCGATATCGCCCGAGCGCGGACGTTCTACGAATCGATCCTGGAGATGGACGTGATTCTGGAACTACCGGAGCACGTTGCCTGGCATATCGGTAGCGGATTCGTGTTCGCGATTCAGTTCGATCCCGAGTCCGATCTCTCTGGCAAGGTACGACGCACAGCGGAGTTGGCGGTGGCCGTGAACCTACCTGATGCCGAGGTGGATGCGCTCTACACCGAATGGATTGCCAATGGCGCTCGCGAGGTGGAATCGCCACATAATGAGCCGTGGGGATACACCTTCCTGGTCGCCGATCCCGATGGCAATCAGGTACGGTTCGCACCAGCTAACGAATAGGAGTGATGCGATGAGCGACGCTATGGCAACGGACAATCTGATGAAGATCGCGACTGCGACCCTCGCCTTCACCGAATCGAGGGGAGCCGATCTCCCCTCGACACTGATTCGCTATCAATGGTTCGATGGATCCCTCGACGAAGTGATCGCGGCTCTGGCGACATATCAGAATGACGATGGCGGATTCGGTAACCGGCTGGAGCCGGATATTCACGCTCTGGAGAGCAATCCGTTTGCGGCCAGAATCGCGATGCAGTACCTACGACTCCTGCCGCCGGATACCGCTCCGGAAATGCGCTCCCGCCTGCGCGAGTGGTTGGTCACAAACCAACATGAGGATGGCGACTGGCACTTCAGCGAGGCGACCAAGGCAGGATTCCTCCAACCCTGGTTCGGCGCATGGGAGTTCCCATCGCTCAATCCAGCCTGCTGTGTTGCCGGACTGGCAGAGTCACTTGGATTGGTGTCTTCGGGTATATTGTTGCGCACAACGACGCTGTTCGCGGAGAAGGCATCGGTGGAACAGGTCAGTTCGGGTGGATTCTACGACCTCCTTCCCTACGTGGAATACTCACTTGGTGCGCAACTGCCGGATGAATATACGGATGCAATCTCTGACAGCATCGTTCGCCGCGCGAAAGCAGACGAGTTCGAGAATGCGGAGCACTTCTTCACGTTGGCCATGGGCGGATCGGCGGAGATCGCTGCCCGAATACCGGCGGAGATGATCTCCCGATATGGTGAACAGCTAACCGCGGAACAGCAAGAGGATGGAGGCTGGCCGACACCGTACGACGACGCTTGGCGGGTTTGGACGACGGCGAATGCGATGACAATTCTGTCCCGGCTATCATCCGCCTAGGAGGCAGAGTCACACTCGATGCGCAATGTCAATGCGGTGGTTATGGCCACCGCATTTTCTTGTCCTTCACCTGCTGTAGGGGTTCAGAAACCTGTGAGCTGTAGCCAATTGTGATGCGTTGCTCCGATCTGTATGATTGGGGCACCACCTACGGCGGGAGCGTGCGATGAATGAACCAGTGCTGGAACCAGGGGCCGAGGACAACCGGTGGGAACACTGGGTAGGCCTCTCCGCACCCCAAACCCGGTTCATTGGACGAGACCGCCAGTTGCAACAACTCCAACACCTGCTGTCGGAACCCTCCTGTCGCCTGTTGACCATTACAGGTCCCGGTGGGGTGGGCAAAACACGCCTGGCACTGGCGTTAGCTGCGCACCCTGATTTCGCCGTGCGCGTTGGGGTGGTGGCGCTGGCTGAAGTGCAGGATGCGACGCTGATTCCGGCGACGATACTGCGGGCGCTGGGTTTGGAGGTGCTCTCCGGCCAGGCGATTGAGGATGTGCTTGTTGCCAGCCTGGCCGATCGCACGGTGCTGGTGCTAGACAACCTGGAACACTTGCACGGCGCGCCCGTGGTTGCCAGATTGCTGGATCAGTGCCACGGACTTCGTATTCTCGCGACCAGCCGGGTTCCGATTGGTATCTCCGGCGAGCACCTGTATCCGCTGGAACCACTGGAAGTGCGTGTCGAGGGTTCAGCGGCGATTGAGGCGCCTGCGGTACAACTCTTCATCGATCGAGTTCGCTTGGCGCTGCCGTCATTTCAGATGACCCCCGGCGCACTGACCGACATCACCGCGGTCTGCCAGCAGCTTGACGGTATGCCCCTGGCGATCGAACTGGCAGCCGCCCATTGTCGCCAGCTGGCGCCCCACGCGCTTGCCCAGCGCATACACAATCGTGCCACGCTGCCAGCCAGCGGATTGCAGAACGTCCCCCCGCGTCACCAGTCGATGCAGGCCACCGTGGCCTGGAGTGTGGGTCTGCTGGATCCGAAGGTCGCCGAGTTGTGGCGGACGATGGGGGTGTTCGAGGGTGGATTCACCCTGGAAACGGCCGAAGCGATGGCCGGCGCGTCGGGACTACCGGTTGCTTCGGTTCCCGCGATGTTGGATGAGCTGGAAATGCACGGGCTGGTGCGGTTGGGGACCAACTCGCTGGGCGAACCGCGCTACTCCATGCATCCCATCACCCGGGAGGTTGCCCTGACGGCGCTGCAGGCAGAGGAACACTACCCGGAGGTGCTGGAGGCACAGGCGGAGATCATTGCCCAGTTCTGTGCCGAAGTCGAGCCTGGTTTGATGGGGACCGAAGGTGTTACCTGGTTCGCGCGGGTGAATGCCGAGATGGCCAATATCCGGGCTGTTCTCAATCGCGACCAGAAAGCCGGACAACACCTGCGCCCACTCACAATGGTCACTCATTTGCACTGGTTTTGGACCGATCCGGGATACCTGCAAGAGGGACTTACGTGGCTATCTGGTCTGCTCGCTGAAGCAGACGAGTCGGTGCCGGCGTCGCTGAGAATGTCTGCGCTATCAGCCGCCAGTTCACTCGCGGATTGGCTTTACCAGACCGAGATTGCTCTCGACTACGCCACTCAGGCATTCGATCTCGCACGTGAGACGGGGGATCGCTTGGCCGAGATGAAAGCGCTGCTTGATCTTGGCAACGTCTATTTCGACGAGTCCGATCTGGTACCTGCGGAACGGTACTTCCGGGAGGGACATGCCCTCGCCCAGGAGTTGCAAGATGGCTGGCACATGGCCGCATTCGCCAATCTGCGTGCCACCCTGGCTGCTGCCCAGGGCGACCCGGTCAGCGCTGTTGCCTGGCATCGCGCCGCTCTCGCGGGGTGGCAGGCAACGGGCTTCCAGAGTCACACTGGAATCGCCGCGACTGGGTTGGTGGTTGTCCTCGCCGAGACTGGAGAATTCGAGGAGGCGGCTTCTCTTCTGCTCCAATCCGTGCCTCAGATCGATCGCTCAGCGGTTTCACCAGAAGCCACGATGGCCATAGCAGGTGCCGCTCTCATAGCTATGGGAGTTGATCTGCCGATCCCAGCGGTACGGTTCGTGGGGGCGGCGACCCATCTGCGACGGGTGATGGGAGCAGACTTTCGTCCCTACTTCGTCAACATGTTGGCGAAGCAGATCGAGAGGTTGCGGAGCGAGTTAACGGCACCTGTTTTCAGCCGAGCCTGGAGTGAAGGGGTCGCTCAGACGCTCCCGGAGGCACTGGATGCCATGACGGAATTCCTGAGCGATTTGCCTCCCCGAACCGGTCTGACCTCGCGCGAGCGCGAGGTGTTGCGGTTTATGGCAGAGGGGGCCTCCGATGTTGAGATCGCCGAACGGCTCTATATCTCCCGCCACACGGCCTCCAAACATGTGGCTGCCATTCTGGAAAAACTACAGGCGCCGAATCGCACCACCGCGGTAGCAATTGCCTATCGCCGGGGAATCGTGAACGCCTGATCCCTGGCATCATGAAATAGCGAAAATTACTACTATCCATTCCACTCGCCCTATCCCAAGCTGAAATTGGCGACCACTCGTACCGGTTGCCTGGCTTGGCGTACGCCGACGATGATGTCCGGCACGTCTGTTCTAGCCGTTCTATCCGCCTGGGTAACAAACCGAGGAGTTGGCCCGCTCAGCAGGAGGGGTACCATGTTCCGTAAGCTCTTCTCGATCGCATTCATCATCGTGATCGTGTGCAATGGCCTCTACTCCACCAATCCGGCCATCGCCCAGGATGCGACTCCCGTAGTTGAGTCGAAAAACTCTACCGAGACACCGGTCCCCGCCGCTTCACCCGAGAATCTCGATACGCAATCCAAACCCGCCACATCCCAAACCCTCCGCAGTTTCGATGTCCAACCTCTGGATGCGGAGGTCATCAACGTCACGCTCACCGCCAATGGAGAATCATCCAGCCTGACCGTCGATATCAACACCCCCATCAGCTTCGTGGCAACCGGTCCCTGGCAGTTTGACGATAGCAGCATGAACCTCTGGGTCTACTCCAATCCGGTCCCCGCAAACACTTGCTCCGGTGGCTCCGGCGTCAGTACCCAGGGCACACATCCAAACGGGAGCGGCACATCCTCCTACTCCTGGACTCCAACCGTTTCGGGTAGTTACTACGCCTATATCTATTGGTATCCCAATGGTGCGTCCGGCAGTATCTACTCCAACTGCGTCACCATCACCGTCAAAGCGCCGGACGGGGCTGTCCATCTGACCATCAATGGCAGTGACGCGGATCGGGAGGTACCACTTGGTACATCACTCAACTTCGTCTTCACCGGCCCCTGGTCAGCAGGGAATCCAAATGTCGGCATCACCACTGTCTACGACTGCGGCCCTTCACAAGATGGAGACGGAAACCTCGGCGTCACAGTGAACGACGGCTCTGCTACCTACCAAGGCTTAATGGAGAACTGCACATACACGTTCTTCGGCACCATGCTGGTAAGTGGCGTCCTCTACAAATCCAATGAGATAAGCCTCACGCCAGTCGCACCAACCCTCCATCTGACCGTCAATGACAGTGACGCGGATCGGGAGGTGCCACTTGGTACACCACTCAATATCGTCCTCACCGGCCCCTGGTCGGCTGGAAATCCAAATGTCGGCATCACCACTGTCTACGACTGCGGCCCTTCACAAGATGGAGATGGAAACCTCAGCGTCATAGTCAACGACGGTTCTGCTACCTACCAAGGCTCAATGGAGAACTGCACCTACACGTTCTTCGGCACCATGCTGGTAAGTGGCGTCCTCTACAAATCCAATGAGATTAGCCTCACACCAGTCGCACCAACCCTCCATCTGACCGTCAATGACAGTGACGCGGATCGGGAGGTGCCACTTGGTACACCACTCAATATCGTCCTCACCGGCCCCTGGTCGGCACAAATCAAAATGTCGGCATCACCACTGTCTACGACTGCGACACTTCTGAGATGGAGATGAAACTACCTCAGCGTCATAGTCAACGACGGTTCTGCTACCTACCAAGGCTCAATGGAGAACTGCACCTACACGTTCTTCGGCACCATGCTGGTAAGTGGCGTCCTCTACAAATCCAATGAGATTAGTCTCACGCCCGTTGCTCCAGACATCACGCTCACCGCCAATGACTCAAACAGAGAGGCCACCGTCCAGATCAATGAACCCGTCAACTTCGTCACTACCGGCCCCTGGTCGGCAGGCGATACCACGCTCTTCTACACCATCCGTCTGTCCACCGACGAATCCTGTGGGGGTAACATCATCTTCGATCAAGCTCTCACGCCGACCATTGCCGGTACGGCATCCTTCTCCTGGACGCCAACCACGCCAGGACTCTACCCCGTTCATGTCGGGTGGGTGTATGGCGGAAGCAACTACTCCTCACCCTGCGTCCTGGTGACGGTGACTGCTCCAGACATCACGCTCACCGCCAATGACTCAAACAGAGAGGCCACCGTCCAGATCAATGAACCCGTCAACTTCGTCACTACCGGCCCCTGGTCGGCAGACGATACCACGCTCTTCTACACCATCCGTCTGTCCACCGACGAATCCTGTGGTGGCGAGGTCCTCCTGAAACAAGATCTCACACCAACCTCCGCCGGTACGGCATCCTTCTCCTGGACGCCAACCACGCCAGGACTCTACCCCGTTCATGTCGGGTGGGTGTATGGCGGAAGCAACTACTCCTCACCCTGCGTCCTGGTGACGGTACTGGAGACAGCGACACCGACCGAAACGGCTACCCCGACCGAAACAGCCACACCGACGGAGACAGCAACACCAACGGAGACGGCAACACCGACCGAAACAGCCACTCCGACGGAGACGGCTACCCCGACGGAAACAGCTACCCCGACCGAAACGGCTACCCCGACGGAGACGGCCACACCGACCGAAACGGCTACCCCGACGGAAACGGCTACACCGACCGAAACAGCCACTCCGACCGAAACGGCTACACCGACCGAAACAGCCACGCCGACAAGCGGAGCGGTCACCATTCTGATCAATATGTCGGACGGTAGCTCGCTAGAAGGCGCACCATGGGCGCTCTATGCGGAAACAGCCAGTATGCAGACTATGCCCGCCTACCGCACGGGAACGGTCGGTGCGAACAACACGATCGTGGTCGACGATATGCTGGATGGGGACTATCGCCTGGTCGTCTCACCGGAGAACATGGCACCGATGTCGTTTACGTTCACCGTCGTCATTGGACCCGATGGCACAGCCTCTATCGTCCTGAATTTCGACGTGGTGACACCGACAGCTACGATCCCGGTCACCGAAACACCGGTGACAGAAACACCAACTGGAACGACACCAGCGGCAACGGAAGACCCAGCGCAGGAAACACCCACATCTGCGACGGTCAACCTCCCCTCTGCCGGGTCTGGTGCGTACACAAGCTCTATGTGGCTGGGAAGCGCCACGGTCCTGGTACTGCTGACGATGCTGGTGGGAGCCTTCGTTGCTCGCATCAATCATCGACGGCAATCATGACCAACATGAAGTCGTGAAAATGTGTGACGATGGGCCAAGACAAGCCTATCGTCACACACTCATGGCGTACGATCTCTCTCCCGATGTGTGTTTGCCCATACAATATCCTCATGACGGATCGATACACATCAGGAGGTCACCATGGCGTGCCGCGATTGGGTTGTTGGTGCTATCAAAAAGATCGAAGCGGATATCGCGCGGTCCGCGGATACGCACCTCATCCCCTGCAACGCACCGGGATTGCCCGGCATCACGATTTACCTTAAGGATGAAACGACGCATCTGACCGGATCGCTCAAGCATCGGTTGGCGAGATCGCTCTTCCTCTATGGTCTCGCCTCCGGCTACATCCACGAAGGCACCACGATCGTCGAGGCGTCCAGCGGTAGCACGGCGATCTCCGAGGCGTATTTCGCCCAACTGATCGGCGTGCCGTTCATCGCGGTCGTTCCCGCCAGCACCTCGAAAGCCAAGATCGATGCGATCGCCTTCTATGGTGGGAGTTGTCACTTCGTCGAGAATCCGGCGGATGTCTACGATGCCGCTCACAGGTTGACGCATCGCACCAACGGCTACTACATGGACCAGTTCACCAACGCCGGTGTGGCCACTGATTGGCGCGGCAATAACAATATCGCCGAGAGCATTTTCCGCCAGATGGAACATGAGGAGTATCCGGAGCCACGCTGGATCGTGGTCGGTGCGGGTACCGGCGGTACCAGCGCGACGATCGGTCGCTATCTCCGCTACCACGGTGCCTGCACCAGCCTCTGTGTGGTAGATCCGGAGCGATCCGTCTTCTACGATGCCTTTATCGGCCAGAAGGTCGATCCCTGTTGCGATGAATGCCCGGATACGGTCGTTGAGGGTATTGGGCGACCACGGGTCGAACCATCCTTCGTGCCGGAGGTTGTGGATCGCATGATCCGCGTGCCGAACGCCGCCAGTTATGCTGCCAGTCATTTCCTGGAGAAGATCAGCGGGCGTCGGTATGGCGGCAGCACTGGCACCAATCTGTATGGTGTGATGCAGTTGGCCACCGAGATGAAGGCACGCGGCGAATCGGGATCGATCGTAACGCTCGCCTGCGATAGCGGCAGTCGGTATGAGGATTCGGTGTACAACCCGCATTGGCTGAGCAGCAAGCATGTCAATGTGGTGCCGTATCTGGAGCAGATTCAGACCGCCTACGAGACCGGCGAGTGGATTCAGGTTGCGACCTGCGGTGTGGCGAGGGTGATGGGGTAGTTCAATCAAACTTCCATCGTCACTCGGCGTGGGTTGCATTGGTCAACGCCGCCTGTAGGCGGAACCCGGGCAACTCACGGTCGCGATAGGCAAAATGACACACGTCTTTGTGTCGCGACCGATCGGCCCGGGTCTACATAAGATAATTGTCCCGTCAATTCTCTCGCACCTCGGCAGCGGCGGTAAGTTCGGCGTTAATCGCGACAATAGCAGCTGACCAACGCCGGGTGCGGTCAAGCAGGTCAGTCCGCTGCTGGATCATACGCTGATCCACACCTGCCAGCCAGGCGCGCGTGCGATCGGCTTTCGGGGAGCCAAGCACATCACGGCGCTCGATGTAGCGCCGCGGCGCGATATAGCGTCCCAGCGTCTCCATCTCCACCTTCAACTCCTGGCCAATCACCATCACGGCGGCGGCATCGATCACATCCGGTGTGATCTGGGATGCCTCCAGACTCTGCTCCTTCAGCCGCGCCACTGCCAGACCGGCGATCCGTTGCGCCGCCGCCGGATTCAACTGCTGATCCTCCATCAGAAACGCAGCCAGATCAGACGCGGTGGAGTACAGCCGGCCGGCACGATTGGCCAAATAGGCGCGGTTGACGATCAATGCCTCGCGCACGGCACGTGTTGCCAGGGCAATCGTCTCCTCCGCGTGACCGATGACACCATCGACCGATCGCGCGATGAGGGTCCAGTTCACACCGATCGGACCATAAGGTTGCGATCGCAGGAGTTCCACGGCACCGTTCGCATAGATACCCGTGTGACGGGCACGGTGTTCCAGTTCCTGCAGCCGTGCGCTCACGGCATGAGCCGCATGGCCAGGTTCCGGTACGCTCTCCCAACGCTCATCAATGAAGAAGCTGGTGGGATCGGTACGAATCCAGGCGAGCAACTCGCTAACGAACCGACGGATAACAGCGCTCTGGGCGGCCAGTGCCTCCATAAGTGCAACGATATCCTCCACCGATCCAGCGGCATCAAGCGTGTTTTGGATGGTGCCATCAAAGCCGAGCAATCTGGCGATGTCATCGCGATCGGGACCATACACCTCGCCAACCATCAGACCAGCACCGAACGGAGAACGATCAACGCTGTCGATCGCAGTCGACAATCGCAGCCAGACGGTCTCCAGTCCGCCGATAACGCCACCCAGAAAGTGGCCGAGTGTGGTGGGAGCAGCCACACGATGATCGACGAACGCGCCCATCACGGTCACGGAGTGTGCCTGAGCCAACTCGGCCAGCGCGCTCCGCAGATTCAGAGCTTCGGTGCCGATATCGACAGCCCGCACTCGCCAGGACATCCGTAACGCCGTGGCGATCGTCTCCGTACGCGTCCGCCCGAGAGCAGCCGCTCCGGCGATCTCCGCGGGAACCTGCCCCTCAACGCGATCCTCGAAATCGCTCCAATTCTGCACCGCATCACCAAGCCGACTTGTATCGATTGCCCGAAGGATGGCTGCGCCAGCAGTGATATCGATCACACCCTGTCGCTGCAGATCGAGAATGTGAGCCGCCTGCACAATCGGCGTAAATTCAGCCGCCGGAGCGTCCGTACTCTGTGTACTCATGGATATCGCCTGTTCCTCATTACACATGCAAGCTATTAGCAGAGATATCCTTCGCTTTACGCGCCTACAGACGAGTGAACGTTCACTCTGGAATGCGTTCTCGAAGCTCTGCCAAGGGTTCGCAAGCACGGGTGTGAATTTGGTACTATCAAATCGATCTCCCCCACACCTTTGCTGGGGGTCTCGCCGGGTGCCGTTCGCCTGAATGGCACGTGTGTCACAGGAGCAACAATACAATGCTTACGAGTCGCTTGAACCGACGTCAGCTCGTCATCGCCGGTGGCGCCGCCGTGGCCGCCACACCTTTGCTCTCCCGCCTGAGCGTTTCCGCGCAGGATAGCATCACCGTCACCATGGTGACCGATACCGCCGGTATCGGCGACCAGAGCTTCAATGATATGGCCAATGCCGGAGGCCTGCGCGCGCAGGACGAGCTTGGTATCACCTTCAATGTGCTTGAGAGCCAGACCGCTGCTGACTATGTCCGCAATCTGACTGACGCCGCCGAGAGCAGTGATATGAGCATCGGCGTCGGCTTCCTCCTGACCGATGCCTTGGCCGAGGTTGCCGCGCAGTACCCAGATGGCAAGTTCGCGCTGATCGACTCCGTCGTCGAGGCGGACAACGTGGTCAACTTCCTCTTCCGCGAGCAGGAAGGCGCCTTCCTCGCTGGTGCCATCGCCGCGCTGGTAAGCAAGACGGGCCAAATCGGCTTCGTTGGTGGCATCCGCATCCCACCGGTCATGCGCTATGAGGTCGGTTATGTGGCTGGCGCCAAGAGCGTGAATCCAGATATCCAGATCGCGATTGCCTACGCCGATGACTTCGAGAATCCGGATAAGGGCAAGGAGCTCACGCTGGCCCAGTACAACAACGGTGCCGATGTGGTTCACGCTGCCGCCGGTCGCACCGGTGTGGGTGCGTTCGATGCCGCACTGGAGAAGGGCGAAGGCTTCTGGGTGATCGCTGCCGATAAGGATCAGGCCCACCTTGGACCGGATGCCCAGCTGGCTGCGGTCATCAAGGGTATCGACACCGCCGTGTTCGATGGCATCAAGAGCGCGCAGGATGGCACCTTTGTTGGTGGTATCCACAACCTCGGTATCGCCGACGACGGCATGGGCCTGGGCGCGATCCATGCCAGCATCGGTGCCGATGTCACCGACGTGATCGATGCCTACTCCGCCGCGATTGCCGGTGGCGCGATCGTGCCGCCGGTGGACGACGACACCCTGGCCGCGTTCGAGCTCGTCAGCCCGGATGCGATTCCAGCAGTCGAAGCCACTCCGGCCAGCTAGTCGATTCCGATATTTACCTGGGCGCGGGGTATCCCGCGCCCAGCGTGTGTTTGCCCATGGAAACAACCACCGCAACCACAACACAAGCCTCCGCCAACTCGGGCATCGACTATGCGATTCGCATGCAAGGAATCGTGAAGCGATTCCCGGGTGTAGTCGCGAATGACGGCATTGATCTCCTCGTTAGACCGGGCGAGATCCATGCCTTGTTGGGCGAAAACGGTGCTGGCAAATCGACACTGATGAACATCCTGTTTGGCCTCTATACGCCAGACGAGGGTGAGATTGCAGTGAATGGCAAGCCAGTCGACTTCTCGGGACCACGGGATGCAGTGTTGGCCGGACTCGGTATGGTGCACCAGCACTTCATGCTGATCCCCCGTTTCACCGTGACCGAGAACATCATCCTGGGCAACGAAGGATCGAAATCGGTCCTCGATCGCACCGCTGCCGCCAAACGCGTGCGCGAGATCAGCGAATCCTATGGTCTGCTGATCGATCCCGATGCCAAGGTGGATGATCTCACGGTCGGGCTCCAGCAACGTGTGGAGATCCTGAAGGCGCTCTATCACGGTAGCCGCATACTCATCCTGGACGAGCCGACTGCGTTGTTAACACCGCAGGAAATCGAGGATCTCTATGGCATCCTCAATCGGCTCAAGGCCGATGGCACGACCATCGTGTTTATCACTCACAAACTCAAGGAAGTCGCTGCTGTCAGCGACAAGGTCACGGTCATCCGCCGCGGCAAGACGGTCGGCGAACGAATCACCAGTGACACCACCGGCCAGGAACTGGCCGATCTGATGGTGGGTCGCGGTGTCAGCCTGACGGTCGAACGGACGCCAGCAACACCGGGTCGCACGATTCTCTCCGCTCGCAATCTGACCGCCACTCCGATTCACGGCCATAAACCACTGACGATCGAACATCTGGAGCTGCGAGCCGGTGAGATTCTGGGTGTCTGTGGCGTGGAGGGCAACGGTCAGAGCGAACTCGTTGAAGTTCTCTCTGGACTGCGACCAATCACCGGTGGCACATTGACCATCAACGACACCGATGTCTCCACCTGTGATCCGAACGGATTCCGGGCGGCGGGTCTCAGCTATATCCCCGAGGATCGGCATCATCGTGGTCTTATTCTGGACTTTCCGCTGTGGGAGAACGTGTTGCTCGGCAACGCCCAGGAGGGGCCATTTGTGCGTAGCGGTATCGTGCGCGAGCGCACGCTCCAGGCGAGAACGAGTCAGCTCATGCAAGACTACGACGTCCGCGCACCATCGCCATCGACACCGGCGCGATCGCTTTCCGGTGGCAATCAGCAGAAGCTGATCATCGCGCGTGAGTTGTTCCGCAATCCCGATGTGTTGCTGGCGATTCAGCCGACGCGTGGTCTGGATGTCGGCGCGATCGAATTCGTCCACAAGGAACTCGTGCGCGTACGCGATGAAGGCAAGGCGGTCATGCTTCTCAGTTATGACCTAGACGAGGTCATGGACCTCAGCGATCGCATTGTGGTGATGAGCGAATACGGTATCACCGGCGAGTTCAACGCTGGCGAGGTAACCCGCAACCATCTCGGCTTGCTCATGGGAGGACGTCACAGCGATGACCAGGCTGAAGCTTAGTTCCTCCACGTTGATCAATATCGGCGGTTCGATTATTGCCGTCACTATCGCCCTCCTGTTGGGTGCCGTGGTAATGCGACTCTCCGGTGCCGATCCCTGGGCCGCCTACAAAGCGCTCTGGAACGGTGCCTTCGTCGGCAAACGCTCGATCGCCGAGACGCTGATCTACTCGGCACCACTCATCCTGGCCGGACTCGGCTTCGCGCTCTCCATGCGCGCCGGTCTCTTCAATATCGGTATCGAGGGGCAACTGATTGTTGGCGGCTTTATGGCGGCACTGGTCGGCGCCTGGGATCTGGGATTACCATCGGTGCTCTATGTGCCGCTGGCACTCTTTGCTGGTGCGGTGGGTGGCGCTTTTTGGGGGTTTATCCCCGGATATCTCAAAGCCAAAGCCGGCGCCCACGAAGTCATCACCACGATTATGCTCAACTATCTGGCGATGCGGCTGATTACCTATCTGGTGCTGCGTCGCGACGATATCCTGCCAGTCGATCCCACGTTTGTGGCCACCAAGAAGGTCGTGCCGGAGGCACGTCTGCCACTGCTGATGCCACCAACCAGATTGCATCTCGGTATCGTGATTGCGATCGCGGCGGCCATCATCCTCTGGTATATCCTGTTCAAGACCCGCTTCGGGTTCAATGTCCGCGCAGTTGGACTCAGCCAGGGTGCCTCCGCCTACGGCGGTATCAACTGGGGACGAACGGTGGTGATCGCGATGATCATCGCGGGCGCGCTCGCTGGTCTGGCTGGTGCCGGTGAGTCGCTGGGTCTGCACGGTCGCCACTGGTCGGCCGCACCCGGGTATGGCTTCACGGCCATCGCCGTCGGTCTGGTGGGACGCAATCATCCCATCGGCGTGATCTTCTCCGGACTCCTCTTCGGTGCCCTCAATGCCGGTGGACCGGCGATGCAAAGCGCCGATGTCTCCAAGGAAATCGTGCAACTGATCCAGGGCTTCATCATCCTCGCGATCGCTGCTCTGGAAGTCGTCAACCGATTCCCGGCCATTCGTAGTCGATTCTCGCGGCGATCCGCCGCCAGCAAAGCAGGAGCCTAGCGCCATGGACCATTTCTTCACGCTAGATCTGCTAACCCGTATTCTACGCATGAGCACGCCACTCATCTTCGCGGCGCTTGGCGGTCTCATCTGCGAGCGCTCCGGTGTGATCAATATCGCCCTGGAGGGTCTGATGCTCATCGGCGCCTTCTTCGCCGTTGCTGGCACGTACTGGACCGGTAGCCCCTGGCTGGGACTCATCATCGGCGTGCTCTGTGCGATGGCAGGAGCGATGATTCACGCCGTCTGGAGTATCTCCATCCGCGGCGATCAGATCGTGGTTGGTACCGCGGTCAATCTGATCGCCTTAGGATTGACCGCCTTTTTGGTGCAATCGATTTGGGGAACGGCTGGGGGGAGCGATCGCGTTACCAGTTTGCCGAAGCTCGGCGGGATGAGCATACTGGTGCCAGTAGCATTCGTCTTCGTACCGATCGTGGCGTTTGTGCTCTTCCGCACCAAACAGGGTCTGCGGCTCCAGGCCTGTGGTGAACACCCGCAGGCATCGGTAAGTGCTGGCATCGACATTACGCGCTATCGCTACTCGGCGGTACTTACCAGCGGTTTGCTGGCTGGTCTCGGCGGTGCCTATCTCAGCATCGGTAACCTGAACTACTTCACACTGGATATGACCAATGGACGTGGTTTCATTGCGCTGGCGGCGGTGATCCTGGGTGGCTGGAATCCGTGGGGGGCACTGGCGGCTGCCCTGCTCTTCGGTGCCGCGGAAGGTATCCAGATCCAGGGACAGAGCACACCCGGCTTCCCGATCTCCAGCGATCTGTTGGTGACACTACCGTACATCGTGACACTGATCGCGATTACGCTCTTCGTGAAGGCGCGCTCCGGTCCGGCGGGACTCGGCAAGCACGCGACGACGAGCTAGGAGCGCGCGTTCCCATGCCATTGCAGAACGCCGCTCTCCTCTTCTTCTTTGTCATCAGTCCGCTCGGAGTGGTGCCAGCGATGCTGGCGGCCCTCAAGGATGTCGATCCGGTCAGACACAAGCGCATCATCGTGCGCGAGTGTCTGATCGCGCTGGGAATACTGCTCACCTTCATGGCGTTCGGTCGCGGATTGCTGCGGATGCTGAGCATCTCTATCCCGGCGATGACCGCGGCCGGTGGCGTGATGCTCATGCTGATCGCATTGCGACTGATCTTCCCGACCGAGGACAAGAACATGCGTGTGACGGTCGAGCACGAACCATTTGTGGTGCCGATCGCCATTCCCTACATCGCCGGTCCGTCAATTCTCGCAACCGAGCTATTGTTGGTAGCACAGGAGCCGGATCGCTGGCCGGTGTGGCTGGGCGCGATCCTGATCGCCTGGACGGCGACGCTGGCGATTCTCTATCTCGGTGCCGACCTTCGCCGACTCCTCGGCGACCGTGGTCTGATGGCGATGGAACGACTGATGGGCATGATCCTGGTGCTAATTGCCACCCAGATGCTGCTCAATGGGGTGGTCGCGACGTTGAAGGACGCGGGATTCTAGCAATTTTCGGTTCGCGTCACATGGAGAATATGGCGCGAATGGCAGCGTCGATCACCGCCGTCAGCGGCAGAACCCGGACCCCTGCGGCTCCGATCGAGATCGCAGGGTCACGGTCGCATTCGGTTGGATTTCAACACTCCTGTTGGTTGCGACCGATCGGTCCGGGGCTACGGATTCCGCAGGATCAATGCGCTCCGAGCCGGAACAACTCCCGCTTCAGTCGGGATGCCGCTGCCACCGTACTTCGCATCATCGGTCGAGAACAGAACAGACCAGTCGCCATGGATCGGCACCGAGGTTTCCGGACCAAAGTTCGCCCGCAGCATCAATTCCTGGCCATTGGCGGATCGAACGACCTGGATCAGTTCCGCTCCCATCGCCGTAGCCACACAGGTACGACGGTCAGTTGATCTCATCGCCGGCTGACTGCGGCGGAGTTGGATCAGATCGCGATAGAGCCCGTAGATACCGCCGTGAGTGTCACGCTCCTCCAGGCGCAGTTTCGAGCGCGTGAAGGTCGATTCCGCCTGCGGATCGGGGATGCCATCCCTGGTGGCGGGATCGCTGAAGGCAGCGAATCCGGAGAACTCGCGACGTCGTCCCTCCGTCACCATCTTGCCAAGTTCCTCCGGCATATCGGTGAAGAAACTAAACGGTGTACTGGCAGCGAACTCCTGACCCATAAAGATCAGCGGTGTTTCCGGATCGAAGAGCAGCAGCGCGCTGGCAACCTTGTATCGATCCGAATTGATGAGGTGATGCAGGCGTTCACCCAGTGGTCGATTCCCAACCTGATCGTGATTCTGGAGGCAGTGGACGAAGGCATAGGCGGGATCGTCCTCATCCACACCGGAACTCTTACCGATACCACCCGTGAATGGACCAAACCCACCGTTGATCGTTGTCGCGATTTCGCTGATCGTGCCAGCGGCATACTGTAGCCACATCTCGCTATCGTTGGTGAGATGAACACGCATCTCGTGATGGAAATCGTCAGCCCAGACGGCATTCATACCGTCGCCGCCACGTTCAACGGACCGGGTGCGGGCGATATCGTGGCGACCATCCTCGGCAACCAGATACAGCGTCTTGTCGCCAGCAACCTCGCAAGCGCGTTGACCGAGCTCGACCAGAATCGAGATCGGACTGGTATCGAGCAGAGCCTGGGTGGCATCAAAGCGGAAGCCGTCGATGTGGAACTCGGTTATCCAGTAACAGACATTGTCGATCGCCCATTGGCGCACGTGGTGGGAATGGGCGCCATCCCAGTTCAGGGCCGGTCCCCAATCGGTCCTATTGGTGGCACTGAGGTAATACGAACTGTAGCGACCGGTGTAGTTTCCTTCCGGTCCGAAGTGGTTGTAGACCACATCCAGAATCACCGCGAGTCCGTGCCGATGCGCGATATCGACGAAGCGTCGCATATCATCCGGTCGACCGTAGGAGTTGGCTGGTGCGAAGTGATCGACACCATCGTAACCCCAATTGCGATTACCCGGACACTGCGCCACCGGCATGATCTCGAGCACGGTGACACCGAGATCGGCGATCACCGGAAGTTGATCGATCAGCGCGTCCCAGGTACCTTCCGGTGTGTAGGTGCCGACGTGGAGTTCGTAAACAATGGCATCCTCGGGGCGACAGCCATGCCAGTCCTGATCGGTCCAGACGAAGGTTGATGGATCGATCACCTCCGACCGCCCGTGGACGCCATCCGGTTGGAAACGACTGTAGACATCAGGCGTTTCTGGTTCATCGCCGGGGAGGAAGGCGTAGCGCGATCCTGCCGCCGCAAGAGGGCCCGTGACCGACCAAATACCGTCATAGGTCCCGGTCATTTCCAGCGTGCGCTCGCCGTGGTCGTCGGAGATGACTACTCGGCAGCGGTCGTGTTCCGGTGCCCAAATGGCGAAGCGGACACCATCATGGGTGATGTTGGCTCCGAGGGTGGGTTGCCAGTGGTTAGTCATGAAGTTCGCAAGTCATACGTAGGGGCAAACCCGATCGCAATCGGTGTTTGCCCGAAATGATAGTCCCATCAATCAGGGTCAACACCGGCGAGCGCGCCGGGTTGACCCCTACGGAGACCCCCAACCGTTCCATCTATCGCGTAAACAAGGCATCCTGTTGGGCACGCTTCCCGTTGACCCAGCCAGTTTCCGATGCGAGCACGCCGCGCAACTCCTCGCGGGCGGCATTGACCCGGTTCGGGGCAGTACCACCTGGAAGATCGCGGAGTTCGGTGCTCCCCAAACCATCCAACGGTGGTCGCTGGGTGGTGAAGACGGGATGAATCGCGGCCCACTCCTCGTCGGTCAGATCAGCGAAGGTCTTGCCCACACGGATACAGGTGCCAACCAGCGCACCAACGATCTCGTGCGCTTCGCGGAACGGCACACCAGCCTTGGCCAGGACATCGGCGGCATCGGTGGCGAGCGTGAAGTCCTTGATCGATGCCTCGGCGGTGCGATCGCCGTGCACGGTGATACTGGCGATCATCGGTGGGAAGACATCGAGCACAGCGAGAATAGTATCGAAGCTGTCGATCAGCCCCTCCTTATCCTCCTGGCTGTCCTTGTTGTAGGTCATCGGCTGGCCCTTCATCGTCACCAGCAGACCGATGAGATTGCCGAACCCGACCACTCTTACCCGACCGAGGCTCCGCGATATCGGCGTTCTTCTTCTGCGGCATGATGCTGCTACCGGTGCTGAAGCGATCGGCGATGGTGATATATCCGAACTCGCCCGAGCTCCAGTAGACCATCTCCTCGCTCAACCGACTGATGTGCATGGCAATCAGCGAGCAGGCGTAGAGGGCATCGAGGGCAAAATCGCGATCGCCGACCGCATCCATGGAGTTACGACTGATGCGGCTGAAACCAAGTTCGGCTGCGACCGCCTCGCGATCGAGTGGATACGTCGCGCCAGCCAGGGCAGCACTACCGAGCGCGAGCACATCGGCGCGGTCGTATGCCTGACGGACACGCTCAAGATCGCGCAGGAACATCTCACAGTAGGCATGCATGTGGTGGGCAAAGAGCACCGGCTGCGCTCGCTGGACATGGGTGTAGCCGGGCATGACGCTTATCGGCGTATTTGGTCGAAATCTCGAGCAAGGCATTGATCAGATCGGTGAGACCGCTGGCAACCTCGATCAACTGCCGCTTTGTCCAGAAACGGAAGTCGTTCGCCACTTGATCGTTGCGGGAGCGACCGGTGTGCAAACGACCAGCTGTCGCGCCAATTAGCTCACGCAGCCGACGCTCGACACCGGTGTGGACATCCTCATCGGCGATGGTGAGCGCGAACTCACCCAATTCAACCTCACCCAGGATTGTCCAAAGACCATCGATGATGGTCTCGGCATCGCTCTGGGCAATCACACCCTGTTTGCCCAGCATGCGCGCGTGAGCGATCGATCCCCGAATATCCTCCCGCACCATACGGACATCGAACCCGACGGAGGCATTGAACGCCTCCAGCCGCGCATCCGGATTCTCCGCGAATCGTCCACCCCACGCCTTGCGTGTGCCTGATTGTTCTGCCATGTCCATCCCCACGCGACCTATCGATGGTAGAAGGGCAGGTAACCTGCCCCTCAATCACCTACGAAGGGGAGACTAGCTCCCCGACTACCGGTGCCGGTATAGGCACCCAAATCTATCGGATAGCGTATCCCATTTCGAACGAGAGGCAGAGCATTCCACTATACTTGGTTGTCGAACACGTGTTCTGAAAGGATGCTTCGTCGTTGATTGAAACCGCTCCCCGCTTCGAACCACTCGCTAGCCGCGTGCAGCGGATCGAGGATGCGCTGCGACGATCCGGCGTGCAACCAATCGATATGCGCAGATCAGGTACGCTGGAGACGGATATCGCACTACCGGAGTTCGGTCGTAATGAACCGCTCGAATCGCCGACGCTGGAATTCCTGGAGGGAACGCTCGATCACATCGAGGCTCGTCCAATTACACGGGCGAACACCACGGCGTTCCGTTGGTTCATTGACGGTAGTCAGAAGACGATGCCGATCTGGCGAGTGGGCGTGGTCCCGATTGTTGTCAGTATCGCCGTCGCCGGTTTACTGGAACGCAATGATGAGGGCGAATGTAGGTTGGTACCGGGTTCGCTGCGGGAATCGTTGACCTGGATCGTACCTCAGCAAACAGGAAATCCGGAATTGCGCGCAATCGTGGATATCCTGGAGGCATACAATCAGCAAGTAGTTGATCCGCTTGAAGACCAACCGGATTACCAGCGATTGGCGGGTATGTACGATTACGTACTCTACTACGCCAGCGAAACCGCTGGTAGTCAGCGACAGAAAGCCGAGTACGCGATCGCCCAGGCATGGGATGAGGAACACCAACACGACCGTTCCGATGGATGGTTGGTTGTCGACGGTCGCTTACCAGTTGATGCCGATCACGCTGTTGGACTCATAAAGAGTCCGGAGGGACAGCACCTCGCTGGTCGCGATGCGATCACGCTGCTCAATCTTCCTGCCGGACAGAGGACAACGGCCTATCGCATCGCCAGTCGTGCCAGTGCTCGCACGCATTTCTACCAACGCATGTGGCCAGCGGAGGGGCTGGACGCCCGCCGTGCACTGATCCGGATCGAATTGAGCGGCACCGATCGCGACACCGACGAGTTCAACGATATCGCGACCTGGCTGATGGCCGAGCGTGTCCCCACACCTCGATCGGATAGTCGCTGGCCAACACTGCTGTATCCCGTGCATTTGCTGGAACGCATGCTGAAACAACGCCTCAATCAGATCACCGCCGGCTGGCCGGTATAGGATTTTTTCACGTGCAGCATTAATCGTATCTGGCTAGGAGTTGTTCATGTCCGTCATTGATCGTATCGGGGTAGGAGTAGTTCATGCCCGTCATTGATCGCATCTGGGAGCTTCCAGAGTTCACCGATCTGGTCGACCACCATCAAGATGTCATCGGTCGCGTGGTGAGCAGCGAAAAGGAACCGGCCGGGAGCCATCAGTTCCACTTTTGGGGGGCCGATGATGCGCTGGCATTGGATATCGGCCATATCGTCGTCACCTTCAGCGAAGAGGCCGCGGTGATCGGTGTGGTCGATGAGCCGCGCCGCTTCAGCGATATGCACAGCTTCCTGGACGATTATTTCGACCGCCGGATGGAGATCGCGCTGCCGGAGGATGGCCCCACCCAGCGGCCGGAAATCCTGGTCTTTACCGTCAATGTGCTCGCCACCAAGCATCTGCGCAGGGATGTGCAGAGCAATCGTCCGGCGATCAATGGACCTGTTTACTTCGCGACCGAGGCTGCGATCAACTACGCGCTCGGTGTCGAGCACTTCGATGGCAGTCCGATCCCGGCACTGATGCACACCAATGGAAACTACGTGCGCGACGCTGAGGGGAACATCCTTCTCGACGTGAATGGGCACAAAAAATTCCAGAAGACACCACTGTATCTGGACGAGAACTATCTCCTCGGTCCGGAGGCAGGTCACGCCAACTGGACCGGCCAGAGCGGTCTGGCCACAAAAACCAGCCACGCGCTGTTCCTGACCAGCAGCATCTTCCAAACGCTGCAGCGTTCCGACACGAGCGTGGCCGCCCTAATGTTCAACGTGAAAGGGCCGGATCTGCTCTGGCTGGACAAGCCAGCCGTGCCTGTACCCGGCATGGAAGCGCTCTACGATAGCGCCGGTGCCCGGGGACTGGACGATGATCAGTTGAATGCCTACACATCGCTGAGGCTGGAGCCGACACCGTTCGACAACTTCAATATCTTTGCGCCGTTCAAGCCAGGTCAGGAGCCACAGAGCTACAGTGGCAAGGTTGATCTGGCGGGATTCTCCGACCAACAGATGCTGAACACGCACCGCAATATGTCGGGGCAGAATGATCGCGTCTTCCCGATCCTGTGGTCGCTGGATCGGCTGCTCGCCTATCCGCATCGCATCTTTGATCACAACGATCTGGACGACAAACTCTTCGGCTTCATCTACGAGTTGCGCGAGATGGGGATCAAGAGCATCGATCAACTCAACAAGCAGTTCGAGAAGATCAACCAGTACTTCGAAACACCGGACGAGAACGGTCGCACCAGCGACACCTGGAACGGACATCACAAGGCGACGATCCGCAAGGCACAGAATCGATTCAAGGGTCTGCAGGACAAGTTCGCTGGTTTGATCGCGAACGGCGCGGTCGATTACGGCACGACACCGATGGTGGACTATGCGTTCACTCCACAAGAGTTACGTGTTGTCGATATCAGTGCCTGCAATACCAATGTGCAAGAGCTCATCGTCACCTCCACCATCAACGCGATCTGGAGGTTGGCGGAGAAGTCCGACATGGGTGTGGATAAACTCATCGTCTTCGTCGATGAGTTGAACAAGTACGCTCCCGCTGGTGGCGAGGGCGGTCTGCGCGATACGTTGGTCGATATCGCCGCCCGCGGTCGGCACCTGAACGTCGTGCTCCTGGGGGCGCAGCAGTTCCGCAGCAAGGTCGACGGCGAGATTCTCGGCAACTGCGGCACCAGCTTCTATGGTCGTATCGGCGATGAGGAGATCATCAACGCCGCCTATCGCAGCATTTCCGAGACGCAGAAGCAGGAACTACTGGGACTCAGCAAGGGGCGAATGCTGGTACGGCACGCGCATTATCGCTCGCCGTTGTTCGGCACCTTCCCCTACCCGCCTTCCATCCCGGGCATCTTCGGCCAGCGTGTGTTTGGCGGCGAAGATGGTCCGGCCGGTGATCCAGTCGACGGCTTAATGGCCCTTCTGGACAAGTACATGGGCGACAATGCCCCCCGTAAGGGAGAGGTCCAGGCACATGCCGACGGACTGGATCGTGAAGACATAGAGCGGGTACGAAGCAAACTATCCAACGTACTCAATGGCAACACCAACCGACGCAGCAACCCGTGGGAGATGATGAAACGAGAGTTGGCAAACAGTAAGGAAGCGAAGCGGTTCACATGAGTCGACCGATCCGTATCGCCCATATCACCGATACCCACCTCGGCTATCGGACGCTGAACAAGCCCGATCCTGCGAGCGGTCGCAATCAGCGCACCGTCGATTTCGAGCGCGCATTCGAGTGGGCTGTCAATGACATCATTGAGCAGGAGAAAAAACCGGATGCGGTCATTCACGCCGGCGATGTCTTCCACCACGCCCGTCCGACCTGGCAATCGATGCGGCATTTCATCCAGCAATGGCAGAAGATCGAGCGAGCCGGTATTCCATCGTTGGTGATCGCTGGGAACCACGATACCCCGAGAGTACGCACAGGCGGCAGCGCGTATTCGATCCTGGAACTTGTGCTGCCAAACACAACGTTCTACGCCGGTTACGAAGACAAGCACGATCACGAAACGTTTCAGCATTTGGGTATTCACGTTCATGCGGTGCCGCACGGCGCACTAACCAGCGATAATCCGGTTGTTCCACAGGTGTTCGCCAACCGAATCAATGTGATGGTGATCCACGGTATGGTGAAGGGCATTCTCAAGCCCGGTCAACATGCCGAACCTGGTGAAGAGGAGCTTGATACCAGTCTCCTGGACCACGGTTTCGATTACATCGCACTCGGCCACTATCACCAGCGAATGCAACCACCGGGTATCGGCAACGGTTGGTATGCCGGAAGCACTGAACGCAATGGCTGGGGCGACTACGAGACACAACCGGGCTACCTGATGGTGACACTCAACGGACCTGGCGAGGGTTTCGACGAGCCAGAAGTTCACAAGATTCCGGAAGATATCGTGCGTCCGATGATTGATCTGAAAGCGACGCATGCAGAGAACATGCGCGGTCCGGAGATCGCAGAGGAAGTACTGCGCAAGATCAACAGCCTGAAAGAGAACGAGGAGACGCGACAGCGCGCCATGGTTCGGGCTCGCATCTGGGATGCGGAACGCGGCGATCGCCGCGAGGCGGAGTCGATTCTCAAACGTGAGGCAGCTGATCTCGTCTGGCACTTGAGCGTACCAACGGAAGCATCAGGCAATGCGAATACCGGTGAGCGACCAGAGGTCGCGCAAGAGTTCCCGGACATCCGCGAACTCTTCGGGCAGTTCGTGGAAAGTCGCACCGGTATCGCCTTCAATGATCGCTTCGCCCAGATTTTCCGCGAGCGGGGTGATGCCACATTGGCCGAAGCTATCGCGGCGGCAGTAACGGTCGCGCCGGAGGAGGATGAACTCACATGATCCTCTCTCGCGTGCATATCACCAACTACAAGCAATACGGTGGCAACCAGACGATCGAGATTCCGCAGGCGGGAACAGTCGGTGTGATCGGCACTAACGGCGTCGGCAAGACGACGCTGTTCGAGGCGATCGAATGGGCGCTCTACTCGCCCTCTACAATCAAGGCCGCGGATGTGCGACCGCGCACCTGGCGAGGGAACACCCTGGTCGTGGTTGAACTGGATGATCCGGCCACGGGTCAGCAGTACGTCGTCGAACGCGAACTCGGCAAGGGGTCAGCCAAGGCACGTATCTATCGTCGCGATGCCAACGGATACGAAGAGAAGATCGTCGATGGCGCTGCCCAGGTCACGCAATACGTCGCGAATACGCTGATCGGGCTGGAACATTCTGCCTTTGTCGCGACGTTCTTCACACGACAGAAAGAGCTTGGATTCTTCAACGGCTCCCCGACCGCGCGGCGGCGAGAAGTCGGCAAATTGCTCGGTCTGGAGATCATTCGCGATGCGCAAGAGCGCATCGCCGAGGTGCGAAAGCGTGCCCAGGCGGACGCTCGCAGCTATCTGAGCATGAGCGAAGAACAGGCAAAGGAACGCGATTTCGCAGCCGAGCTTGTTAGTGCCGACGGAGCGATCGCTATCGCTCAGCGCGAGGTTGCGGAGGCGCAGGGAGCCCTCGAGATCGCACATCAGCAGGTTGCGGCGGCGCAGATGCAGCTGGCAGCGATCGAGAAACTGCGCGACGATGATGCCTCGTTGAATGAGCAGATCCTACAGAAACAACGCGAGCACGATCTGGCGCAACAGCAGATGATGTCGGCAACCCAGGAACTGGAACGCCTGGAAGCACTAGAAAGGGAGCGAATCGACCTGCTGCCAATCGCGTCACAAGTCGAGGAGCTGACCGAAAAAGAGACGGCACACAGCGAGCGACGACAACGAGCACTCCGCAGACGCGAGTTGGCGCAAGCGCTATCAGCGATTGATCTTCGCGAGCAAGGTATACAAGCAGCGATCGAGCAAGCGATCACAGACACGCCGCCACCCGATCACAATCCCCTATGGTCCACCACCGATGTCACGCAGGCGGTAGCCTGGGCCGAGAGAATTCGCCTGGATGAGATCGAGGCCCGAACAGAGGCGATTCAGCACGCGAAAGCCGTGAGCGACAACCTCGATCAGGAGCAGAAGCGGTTAGCCAGGTTCCTGGATCGTGTCGCCGTACTCCAGAGACAGATGAGCGATGCAACCGCTGATGGCGATCCGGCAATCAGGATCACGGCAATCGACGCACGGTTACAGCAAGTTCAAGGGAGCTCGGCGGCCGTAGAAACGACCAGGAAACGGCTCCAGACTGAACTTCAGAAGAACGAGCGTATTCTCTCCAATCTTGAGCATCAGCACGAGGGCGAAGTCTGCCCGACCTGTCACCGGCCATTCACTGCAGATGACGCGGCACACGTCACCGAGGTCTTCCGGAAGGAGATCGCCAGCTTGCGGGATCAGTTGCTCGCGGTGCACCAGCAGATCACCGCGAACGACGAACAACTACGTGCGCTTCAACCGGAGCGGCAACGACTCATCGAGACGAGCAAGGTACTCGATGGTGTGCGGTCATCATTGGCGACCGGGCAACAATATGTCGCCGATCAACAGGCGGCCGTGCAGCAGCTAACCGAGCAACTCTCCGCCGCAGTCGTCACAGCTGGGTTGTCCGGTCCACCAACAGCGGAGGATATCGACGTCGCCAGGGAGCAACTTAAGAAGTGGCAGCAAATCGTCAACGCACTGAAGGTCATCAAGCGTGCCTTGGCCGAACTCCCAAGATTGGCGGCGGAACGGGTGCCCGTAACGGAGGAAGTAGCAGCGCTCGGTGAGGTTGTCTACGACGAGGCGGCTCATCGCACGGTGATTGAGCAGTTGAACCAGGCGCGGCAGGCACAGATCACGGCACTACGCATTGATGGCGAGCTCTCGCGGAAAGCGACGGTCGAGCAGTCGAAGGAGACTGCCGCGCGTATCCTGGGGGGAGCGCGGCAGACGATGGCCACGCTACAGGACCAACGATCACGGCTCGGATTCGATCCGACCACGCTGCTCACGGCTCAGAACGAACACAATCGCGCACTCGAGCACGAACGGACCGCCACGCAGCATCACTTCCGCCAACAGACGCAACTCCGTGACGCCGAAACGGCGAGAACCCGGATTACTGACGATCGGAAGCGGCTGGAGCAGCTCACGCGAACTGCCGAGATCAAACGTCGCGAGGCCGATGATCTGGATCTGATGTACAAGGAGTTCAGTGAGTTCGAGCGGTATGCCGCCGCCTGGTATGCGCCGCGGCTGGGCGAGATCACCAGCGATCTGGTGGCACAGGTGACGGATGGCAAGTACGACCGGGTCGATTTCGATAACAACTTCTCGATCCAGGTCTACGATCGCGATGATGAGAAGTACCCCTATGAGACCTTCTCCGGTGGCGAACGTGACGCGATCGCGCTCTGCGCGCGCATCGCGCTGAGCCGACTCATCGGCGGTGCCAGCGCCAATCCACCGGGCTTCCTGGTGCTGGATGAAGTCTTCGGATCGCTCGATCTGGAGCGACGACAGCGGTTGCTAGAGATGTTAGGCATGATCACCCATGCCGACCACCAGTTCCAGCAGGTGTTCATCATTAGCCACGTGGATGACATCCGCACCTCACCAATCCTGGACGAGATCTGGCAGGTGAAGGAGACGGGGGATGGCATCAGCCAGATTGAAGTTGTCGGTGCTGGCACGGATATTGGAGAGATATGACGAAGTCATCCTGAGCATCGCGAAGGATCTCGGTATCACCATCCGTCGAATGGTTGCATATGGCATTATCTGAACGAGATTGATGGCCGATCGGCTTCATCGGTAGCGTCACCCCTTGTGGGTGACAACGACCATCTTCCGCCTTCGGAAGTCACCGCACATAAAGTGCGGTGGTACCGCCAACACCGCCTGCCTCGGGGATAAGGGCCTACGGCCACCTATGGTACCCCGAGGCTACGCCGACAAACATGGACTGAGTCTTTGAGTAGCACCAACACCGTTCCATTCGAAGCAGTTACGACCCGATCCGGTCCGCGGACACAGACCGCCTGGGATACAGCCCGGGAACATCTGCCGTTCGCGTTCCTGGTCTGGCTGGCGCATTTCATCGTCACCCAGGGTGTCGCCATCCTCTCCTTCCGCTACAGCGAGGAGCGGTCGGTGCGAATCATCCGCGGGACGAGCGATTTCGTGGCCGATATCGGTTCGAACTCGCGCGCGTACGCATCGTCACTCCCGCCGCTGGAGCCGCTTCCCGGTTGGCAACACTGGCTGGTGGAACCTTTCCGAAACTGGGATGGAACCTGGTACCGACACATCGCGGAATCCGGTTACGACGATCGTTTGCCCGCCCTCTCCGCATTCTTTCCACTTTATCCCTGGCTGATGCGATGGGGGCATAATCTCACCGGCTTGCCGGTGGAAACAGTCGGCTGGATCATCTCGCAACTCGCGTTCTTTGGAGCACTCGTCTTCATCAGCCTGCTAGTCACCACGGACTTCAATATCAACATCGCACGCTGGACGATGATCGCCATCGCCGTCTTTCCCACGGCCTTCTTCTTCAGCGCGATCTACACGGAATCGCTCTTTCTGTTCCTGGCGGTCACCACACTATGGGCGGCCCGCAAGAACGATTGGCTCCTTGCCGTCCTGCTCTGCTTCCTGGCGGTACTGACGCGTTCGGCTGGCATCATGCTGGGGATTCCGCTGGCGGTGCTGTTCGCGCAGCAGCACGGCCGCGATCTCCGGGCCTGGTTCCCAAAAGTGCTGCTGGGCTTGATTCCGCCGCTGGGTCTGATGATCTTCGGCATGGTGCTGCGGAGCAACGGACTGGCGTTCTTCGATTGGCAAAACCAGCAGTGGCAATGGAATCGGTTCTCGGCCACACCGTGGCGCACGTTTACGTGCGTCACCCAAGGTTGTGAAGCGACGGTGCGACAGTTTGGCAACAGCGTCGATCAGTTCACGGTCTATCCGGTGCGATTCGACTGGATCAGCCTCGCCTTTGAGGAACGATTCCGCTGGAGCTATATCACCAGCACGGAGTACCGCACACTCATCGCCGATAGTCAGGCGCTTGATCTGATGGTAACGATCCTCGCCTTCGCGCTGATCATCGTTGGGCTGAAGAAGCTGCCGCTCTACTACAGTGCCTGGTCGATTGTGCCCATGATCGTGCCGCTCCTGGCACCCAGCAGCGTCTCACCATTGATGAGCATGCCGCGATTCGTGCTGCCATTGGTACCGCTCTTCGTGATGGCAGTGCTGCTGATCTACCCGCACAAACGCACTGGTATCGTGCTCGCCAGCTTCTCAGCGATGCTGCTGATGCTGTATACGGCGCAGTTCGTGATGTGGTACTGGGTGGCGTAATTTGGAGATGGGCATTTGCCCGGACCACTCACGATCACAATCGGCCGACCACAGTTTGGATTCTCCATCGCGATCGATCGGTCCGAGCCTACTCAAGCCCCGGATATCGCTCTACAATGCCGAGAGCAGCCCGACTTCACCATGCATTAAGGGAGCATTAAGCGTGATCGCATCCGAGAAACAGACGATGACCGGTGGACAGGCATTGGTCAGAACATTGCGTGCCTATGACGTACACACGATCTTCGCCCTACCCGGCGTGCAACTGGATGGCGCATTCGATGCCCTCTACGACGAGCAGAAGGCTGGCAATATCCGCATCATCCATACGCGCCATGAGCAGGGTGCGGCCTATATGGCCGATGGCTACGCGCGGGTGACCGGCGAGATGGGTGTCTGCATGGTGGTACCTGGCCCCGGATTGCTGAATGCATCCGCCGCACTCTCGACAGCATATGCCTGCAACCAACCCGTCCTCTGCGTTACCGGGCAGATCAAGAGCGATGCGATCGAGGCTGGCTATGGCCTTCTTCACGAGATTCCGAACCAGCTGGGTATGGTCCGGAGCGTCACCAAATACGCCGAGCGCGCCGTCACTCCAGACGCTATTCCGGGCGCGATCCATAATGCCATCAATGCGATGTGGGACGGTCGGATTCGACCCGTGGAAGTCGAGGTCCCGCCGGACACGTTCTTCGCCACCGGTGAGGTCGACCTCGGTACCCTGGCTGAAGGTCGATCACCGCAGGATGTCGATCCGGAAGCGATCGCATCCGCCGCCAAAATACTGGGCCACGCCGAACGACCAGTCATCTTCGTCGGAGGTGGCATCCACGGTTCCGAAGCCTGGGATGAACTGAAAGAGATTGCCGAGTTGTTGCAGGCGGCCGTTGTACCCACCCAAAACGGAAAGGGCGCGCTCAGCGATCACCATTACCTCAGCCAATCGCAGTTCGCGGGCAAGGATCTGATGGCCGAGGCGGATGTCGTCTTCGCAATTGGTACCCGTTTCAGCGATGCCACCACCTATGCCTGGGGGATCAAACCCGGCAAAACCTTCATCCAGCTCGATATCGATGCCGATATGGTAGGCAAGACCTTCCCCACCACTGTCGGCCTGGTCGGCGATGCCAAACGCGGATTGGCGGCGCTGATTGACGCAATCCCGGCACACAATCGCGCCCGCTCCTCGCGCGAAGCGGAGATGTTGGCGCGCAAGGCTGTTGCAGAGGAGGCCATGGCCAGCGTGCAACCGCAGGCAGGATTCGCCAAAGCCATTCGCCAGGCGTTGCCGGAGGATGGCATCTTCGTCGGCGAGATGACCCAGCTCGGGTATTACAGCAATATGACCATGCCGGTTTACCAGCCGCGCACCTACCTCACACCTGGTTATCAGGGCACACTGGGTTGGGGCTTCCCAACCTCCCTCGGTGTCAAGGTTGGCGCGCCAGACAAGGTGGTATTCAGCATTAACGGCGATGGCGGTTTCGGCTTCTGCCTGAACGAACTCGCTACCCAAGCCCAGCATGGTATCGCCAGTATCACCCTGGTGTTCAACGATGGCGCGTTTGGCAATGTCAAACGCATCCAGCAGGAGACATTGAGCGGACGCACGATCGCCAGCGATCTCCGCAATCCGGACTATGTGAAGCTGGCCGAGGCGTTCGGTGTCACCGGTCGCCGCACGGATTCAGCGGATGGACTCGCGATCCATTTGGACGAAGCGATCAAGGCGAACGAACCGACACTGGTCGAGATTCAGGTGCCACCAATGCCAAATCCGTGGAAGGCATTGGGGCTGCGGTAACCAGACGGGTTGTGCGCGCTGCTCAAATCCGACCGATTTTCTTGTATTTGCGCGGATTTCGCGGAGGCGTATACTCGGAGGTAGCCTGCAAGTTCGTCAAGGACGAACGCCGTTGCATCAGTGGGCCCAGCGCACGATTTTCCTCATGCCCGTGTGGGCGAAGGAGTCTGCCAGATGGCATACGTCATCGCACAACCATGTATCGGAACCAAAGACGCCAGCTGCGTTGAGGTTTGTCCCGTGGACTGCATCCATTCGGATGACGATTCGGAGCAGTATCACATCAATCCGGCTGAGTGTATCGACTGCGGCGTCTGCGCCGAAGTCTGCCCGGTAGAGGCGATCTTCTTCGAAGACGACCTACCGGAGCAATGGTCCGCATTCAAGGCGATCAACGCGAAGTACTTCGAGTAACGCATCGCCAGGTCAAAGGGCCGGATCGTCTGATCCGGCCCTTTGCTGTTCGTCACTCAGCCTCGGGGGTAGCATCTCCATTGCCGAGCGCTGGCAACGTGTAGTTTGCACTCCACACAGCATCTCCATTAATCAGATAGAGTCGCCCCGTATCCTCATCGACCACGATATCCTGGAGACCGGCAAACGGAGCGAGGTTATCTGCGCCATCGACCATGAAGTCGATCGGAAGCATGAGTATGACGGCGTTTTCGCCCTGTTTGTCGATCGCGATCACGCGGCCATTCCCCTCGGCATCGACCACGGCCACATAGAGATAGCCCGTGGCGGCGCCGTTAACGATGGCAACCGGCGTATCACTTTCGTAGTCAAATCCAGGAAGATCGAAGCGCCCCGTTTCCAGGCCTCCGCGCAACGTCACCACCTGACCATCCTCCAGCAGGACATAGATATTGCCGTCGATCGCCATATCGACGGCAATGTTCAGATTGATGCGATCGCCCACCGAAACCCAGTCAGATGGTCCAACGGTCTGTTGGTTGGGATCGAGCGTGAACTCATAGATATTCCGGTACGTGTTCACGAGCATGTACATGCTCTCGCCAAACGTATCGATTGGAGAAGCGGTCCAGGGTCCCTGACTGTTGATGGTATCGAGGGTCATCGATTGCCAGACCGCGCCATCGGTGCTGCTGGCGAAGAAAGCGGCTCGTCCATCGGTCACCACGAGATAGGTGCCATCGTAGGAAACACCAAAGAGATTACCAACCCGAATCCCCTCGATCTCGCGTCCCTGCTCCAGCATCATCTGCATCTGCGCTGTCTCAGGATTGAGGCGATAGAGATTCCCGTTGGCCAGGAAAATACCGCCAGCAGTCCAATAGGCGGATGTCCGACCATTACTCAGTTCATCGGGCAGACTTCCGATCCGACGCACACCACTGAGACGATAGACACCCAACACCTCATCGCGCTTCGCGGTAATCGCATTCTGGCGATCATGCACCTCCGAATCCGGTGCACCGAGCCGGTCGGCCCGCTCCAGGTCACTCTGGGCGGCATCCAGCTCCGTCAGGATCGCCGCCGGATCGTCCTGCGTCTCGGTAACATGCAATCGTTGATCAACTTGCGCCAATACGGGTGCATAGACCGACTCATCGGGCAGAAAGATATCCCGTTGACTCCAGATCAGCATACCGATGAGAAACACCGCCACCATCATGATGCCGATAAAGATCGGACTGGAGATAAGCGGAGCCCGGGGCAATCCAGATCTCCAGGCGCTGGTATCTCCCATGCTCGTGATACGGCGATGTCGCCGCACACCGTGCGTACCCGGTGCTCCGAATTGCGCCTCCGGGCGGCGCGGTTGCCAGGTGCCGCCACCCTCTGTGGGTCGGCCCTCGGTGATGCGAATGAGTCGTTTCTGCAACGATATCCGCGGCACTGCAGGCGCGGGGGCGGTGATCTCCTCTTCCTCAACGGGAGCTGGAACAGACTGGCGCTGCGGCAAAGTGGGGGTGATGGCGCGGACGGCCGCCCGCATGTGTCGCAGCTGTTCCCGGGCGCTACGCCCCACGTCGGCGAGCGTCTCGATCTCCGACGCTACAGGATTCGGTGGGAACGAGATGACCGCGACAGCGGCAAAGCGCTCACCGGCGTCCAACGCCGCGGTACGAACATCGTCCAGCACGTCCTCGGGATCACGGGCAAAGTACCGGCGAAGCTCGAGTGGTTGCCCTGTGTCACCATGAGCCAAGGCCGATGCTGTGGCTGTATTGCAAAGCAAAAGGGTATCGCCGGGAAGAAGTTCGGTCTGGACCAGCACTGGCGCAACCCATGAGGAGAACCCCAAAGGTTCCGCTGGGGGACCATCGGCATCCGCATTGGCCCAACGTGGCAGGTGCGAATCGAGATCGGGCACGCTGTAGACCAGATGATCCTGGACCAGGATCAGTTGTCCTGGCGGGAGGTGACCGATGGTCGCCACCGAATCCTCGAAGATGATCGCCGTCAAACCAATGAGCGCTGGTGGACCGATCGTACTCCGACCATCGTCACAGACAAGAGCGTTGGCGATACCAAACGCGTGTACCAACGCGGCATCCGGTGCCTGGCGCGCATGGAGTCGGAGCTGACCCAACACGACATCGCGCACCTGCTGCGCCAGTTCGCGGGAACGGCCATCGTCGCTAAGTGGCTCAACCAATACTGCCAACCCACGCCGATGCACGGACGGCGCGCCGACGATATCGACCGCAATCCATTCCCGGACATCTGTTGGTTCGCCACCAGCGACAGCAGCAGCGACAGCGATTGGCTGCGGAAGCGCCATACCCTCTCCATTCCTCGCGTACGCGAGTGAACGTACATCATGGGGAGTATATCGCGCTAACGATAACGGGGTCCGAAGAAGTGAGGGATCGCCACTTTCGGTGGATCAAAAGACGCCGCCTGCGCTACTGGATGGAATCCTGCATTTCCGGCTCAGCCTGATAGGCGTAGGCAGACCGGTCCGGCTGAGGCTGTGGTTGCTGTCGAGTTGATGCAGGCTCCTGTCCCCGTCGACCACCACGGGCCTCGCGCACAAGGGATCGAGCCCGGTTGGCGATACGCTCTCCGGCAACACCCTGAGCATCGGCGAGGTGAATCGCATGTTCCAGCACTTCGACCGAGTCGCGGCGCTGGCCCTCGGCCAGCAAGCGAGCACCGACGTTGGTGAGCAACATGGCCTCTGCATACTCATCGCCCACACTGCGGGCTATCCGCAGAGCGTACTCGTAGGTATCCATGTAGCCGGGATGATTGGCGGCGTCTCGGGCAACAGCCAGATGCTGCAACGCCTGATTGAGCAATAACGGCTGATCGATACCTTCCGCGATCTCAACAGCCTGCTCAAGTGCGATCAAGGCTGCCCGCGTATCGCCTTGCTTCTGCGCCAGGCGACCAAGCCGACCGTAGAGTCGCACCGCGGCACCGCGCTGGCCACTCTCCGCAGCCAGATTGAGCGCATCCTGATAGAGCGCCATCGCATCCTTGACCTGGCCCGAATCCATCGCCATTGTGCCAAGTTGCGAGAGCACATTGACCTCTTCATCCTTGCGACCGAGCTCACGATAGAGATCAAGCGCCTGGTGGTAGAAGTGAACTGACTGACGGATATCACGATCGGAAAGCGCAATCTGGCCAAGCAGGCTATACATACCCGCCTGCAGATCGACGTCGTCAACCTTACGGGCGGCCTCGATCGCCTGATGAATGGAGCGGAGCGCGTCCTCGCGCTGGTTGTACTTCCACAACGCCTCGCCGATGCTGCCCAGCCACTGGGCCTCGTGCGCGACATCCTGGGTATCCCGCGCGATCTCCAACGCCTGCATCAGGTTGTTAAGCGCATCAATCGGATGATTCATGGCGCTGAGGGTTACACCCAAACCACCGTAGGCGCGTTGGGCAACATAGCGATCACCGGCGTCCTCTGCCAGCTGAATCGCGCGTTCAAAGACCTCACAGGCATCATCGTAACGACCGAGTGTCAGCAGGGTGGAGCCGTAGTGAACAGCGTCTGCCGCTGCCGCCGGTACGTTCCCGAGCCGCTCCTCGACCTGGATCAGATCACGCTGGCGATCGACCGCGTTATCGAAACGCCCGATCTTCTGCTCAACTTCGCTGAGCATGGCCAGACAGGCATTCTCGAGCTCAAGGTCCTGCATCTCCCGGGCAACTTCCAGACCATCTTCCAGATGAGCAGCCACATCTTCATAGCGGTGCAGCGACATCAAGGTGCTGGCGTGGCGACCGATCAGCTGGGTTAGGATGAGATCGTCGTGCAGCTCGGTGGAAAGACGGAGGAGATCCTCCTCCAGACCAGCACGAGCCTCCAGATCGATTCGTTCGCCATCGATATCGAGACGACGGACAAGAGCATCGGCCAATCCACGCGAATAGCGAAGACGACGAGCGGACTCCTCGGCGCGAGCGTAAAGATGGAGAGCGGTCTCGGCATCGCCATCACGCAGGATGATATCGCCAAGCATGATCGCGCTCTCGACTTCGTCAGGGGAATCACTGTTGGCAGGACCGAGATCGAGTTGTTGTTGGAAGAGCACACGAGCCTTCTCGGCCTCACCAGAAGCAAGCTCGCGATGACCAAGTCGACCGAGTGCGCGTCGACCTCCGAGTACATACCCGGATCGTTGCGCGGCTTTGTATGCATCACGGAGCAATTTCTCGCGCTCGCGGGCCGGATCCTCCGCCGGAAGAAGCACATCCAGTTGCAGGGCGGCATCTACTGTTTGCCGATCAAAACCCTTGGCATGTGCGGCGGCATGCGTCAGCCGAGCCAGAACCTGCGCGAACTCGCGATCGGAATCAATCCGTTCGTCAATCAACTCACTGAGGATCAGGAAATCGTCATCGGACAGCGCATCCAGCACAGCTGGATGCCGCACCTCGCTGATCGCACCATTAATGGAGCGCTTACGTCCCACGACTTCGCGGGAAATCTGCACCAGGACGCCGTTACCACCCTTGCGTCCCTTATTGGCCAGCTTCTCAATCCAACTGCTCACACACGTTGCTCCCTGGCGTATGGGCGCCGAATGTGGGGGACCACATTCAACGCCCTCAGCCTTCCCTTCCCTCGGCGTTCGTGGGTGCGGCCGATATCGCCGCCTGATAGTTCTATTTTGCCACATCTGACTAGAGTGAACGTACACTCTAGTCATCGCATGGGAGGAGTGTACCACGGCGATCTGTGGGTGCCTACGTGTGTCACAAAGTCATGATCATACCTGCACGATTGGGGCATTTCTGGTATTGTGGGTCAAGCGTGATTCGCCATCATCCCGAGGTCCCCATGCCCCAAACCAAACCCTTCTATGACCTGCTGGCCGCGAGAACCGCGTCTGCCGATTCGTTGCTCTGCGTCGGTCTCGATCCCGTCGTGGAGAAACTGCCCGAGGGCTTCGCCCACGATACAGATGGTGTCACTTCCTATCTTACGGAATTGATCGCCGCCACCAGCGACCTCACCTGCTGCTACAAGCCGAATCTTCCCTTCTACCTCTCCCTCGGCGACGACGGACTGCGCGTACTCCGGGCCGTACGAGAAGCGATACCAGCGGAGATACCGATGCTACTCGACTGCAAGGTGAACGATCTGGGCGATACCGCCAGGGCGTGGGCCCGGATGGCATTCGACTACCTGGAAGTCGATGGTGTGGTCGTCAATCCTTATATGGGAGAGGATGCCCTCACACCCTACTTCACCTACGGCGACAAGGGTGTGATCGTGCTCTGCAAAACCAGCAATCCCGGTAGCGGCGATCTGCAGGACCTGGTACTGGAGAACGGCGAACCGCTTTACATGCATATCGCCCGCAGTACCAATACATGGCAACAAGAGTATCCAGCCGAGATCGGCATGGTGGTCGGCGCGACCTACCCCGATCAGTTGGCGCGGATTCGCGAAACATGCCCGAATGCGATCATTCTGCTACCAGGGCTCGGTGCCCAGGGCGGCGATGTGCAGGCATCGGTCTCGGCTGGCGTCGATGCGAATGGTGGAGCGCTCCTCTGTTCGTCCTCTCGCTCAATCATGTATGCCAGCAGCGGCCCAGACTTCGCCGAGGCCGCCCGCGCAGAAGCGCAGAAACTTCGCGATGAAATCAACCTCTATCGACATCAGGTCGTAAACGCGTAAAACCGATCATTCACTTCTCGGCGTATAGTTGAGTGATGGCGGCAGTAATGATGCCGCCTTTCGTGCGATCGTATCTCAAGGTGCCCGAATGCTGGCTTCACTCTTTCGAACTTCGACCAAGCTCCTGATCGTGAGCCTGTTGACGATTCCGTTGGTATTTTCTCCGCGCGCAGTGATCGCAGCAGCACCAACGGCAGCCGAGCTCGGGCTCCCGGAGGCCGCTATGCCGCGCGAGTTCGGGGCCAGTTCGATCGAAGCCTACGTTTCGGAAACGGGGCATTCGGTTACGGGATACATGCTGGATTACTGGCGCGCCAACGGTGCAGCCTCCGTCTACGGCAATCCGATCTCGCAGCCATACGCGGCGGATAATCATCTCTATAGTCAGGCGTTCGAACGCGGTATCTTCCAGTACTCCGAAGTCTGGCTCTATTCCGATGACGCCGCTGTTCGCCTCAAACCTGTCATTAAAGAGGAGATTAAGGCGGATCGATCACAGACGCGATCCGATGGTCGACGCGGGGGTGCCGATCGTCGCAGCGGTATGATGCCAGCCGCAGTCAATACCGTGCGCGCAAACGAGGTCGCGAACGAGGGTGGTCGCATCAGCAAGGTTACTGGCTTCGGTATCTCCGGTGTCTTTGGTCAGTGGTATGACAATCATGAGGGTTGGTTCTACCTGGGTGCACCGGTGAGTGAACCGATGCGCATTCGCGGTGTTTACGGGCAGATGTTCGAGAACGGTATCCTCCTGCTCCAGGATGACCAGGTGAACGTGGCACCGCTGCCGCGGGAGAATCCGGAGAAGTACGGTATCGACACCACACCGATCGCGCAGGGCGATATGCCGGTGTACTCCGAGACCCTGTTCTACACCACTTATAACCCCTACGGCGTCGACCCCACCACCATCGATGGACCCAAGCGGATCGAGGTGAGCATCAGCGAGCAAACGATGTGGGCGTATCAAGGTGACACCCTGGTGCTGCAATCGTTGGTGAGTACTGGCAAGGAACCGAATCACACCGAGATCGGCTTCTTCCACGTTCGCATCAAATACAAGAGCCAAACGATGGAGGGGTTCACGAACGGTTCGGGCGAGGTGATTAGCCTCGGTTCCGAGAACGAGGGTGATGACGAGGGCGAAGCGTACAGAGTCGAAGATGTGCCAGACATCATGTACATCAATTACGAGGCAGAGGCGCTCCATGGTGCCTACTGGCATAACAACTTCGGTCAGCGCATGAGCCACGGTTGCATCAATCAGCCCCTGGACGTGGCGGCATTCATGTTTGAGTTTGCGCCGCTCGGTACACCGGTGACTGTGCGCGAGTAGCGGCACCCTGCAGCGCCCGCCGAACGGTAGTTGAGCCCCTTGTGGGCTCCCCGTATAGTTGGTTTGTCGTTGCGATTCTCTCCCGGGTGGCCACAAGGGCCACGACTACCGATGGTCCGCCACCACGCCAACCAGGTGGATTGCCAAACGCGAATCTTACGGTAGAATATGCGGAATCGATATCGCATCAGGCGTATCGCATTCCACACTGGATCCGGATCACCGTTGAACGTCACCAACCCATCATTGTCAGCATCCTCCATGCAGGTTGTCGCTTTTGCCAACCAAAAAGGTGGCGTGGGCAAGACAACCACGGCGGTCAACACGGCCGTGGTCCTGGCTTCCCGCGGGATTCGCGTGCTGCTGCTCGATCTCGATCCGCAAGGAAACACCACCTCCAGCCTGGGTATCGACAAGGCACAACTCGATGGCACGATGTATGACATCCTGGTGCAGCTCATGGAGATCGGCGATGTCATCCTGGAAAATGTGCGTCCCGGTCTGGATATCGTCCCAACAACCGCAGATCTGGCCGGTGCCGAGATCGAACTGGTCAATGAACCCAACCGGGAGCGAAGGTTAGCCCAGGCACTCCACACCGTACGTCACGACTACGATGTCGCTCTTCTCGATTGCCCACCATCACTCGGACTACTAACGCTCAACGGATTGACCGCCGCCAACTCGGTGGTCATCCCCATCCAGTGCGAATTCCTGGCACTGGAGGGTGTAACCCAGTTGATTCAAACGATCGATCTCACCCGCAAGCACCTCAACCCACGTCTGGACTTGCTGGGTGTGCTGATGACGATGTTCGATGCCCGCACCAAACTCTCATCACATGTCGTCGACGAAGTTCGTCGCTATTTTCCAGACCACCTCTTTGATGCCGTGGTCCCACGCAGTGTGCGTCTGGCGGAAGCACCCAGCTACGGCCAGGCCATCACCGAGTACGATCCGTCCTCCCGCGGAGGACACGCTTACGAAGCTTTCGCCGATGAGTTATCGGCGCGATTGGGTCTCACCCAGAAACCCGTATCCACAGGAGAAGAACGCGGATGACCACCCCAACGGAGATGCGAGAAGACAAGTTTGCCGGCCTCGGCTTAACCTTTGATGATGTCCTCCTCATACCTGCCAGATCGGATGTTGTGCCGAATGAGGTCAGCCTCAAGACGACACTGGCACGCGATATCGAACTGAACATCCCAATTGTCTCGGCCGCAATGGACACCGTCACCGAGGCTCGGCTGGCGATCGCGATCGCGCGCGAAGGTGGTATCGGTATCATTCACCGCAATCTCAGTATTGAGGAGCAGGCGGATGAGGTCGACAAGGTCAAGCGATCCGAAAGCGGTATGATCGTGGAACCGGTTACCCTACAGGCCGACGATCACATCTCGGATGCACTGGCGGTGATGGAGCGATTCCACATCAGCGGCGTGCCGATCACCGACGAAAGCGGCAAGCTGGTTGGTATCCTCACCAATCGCGATCTCCGCTTTGTCGAGAATCCAGATCAGTTGATCTCCCAGAAAATGACCCGCGAAAACCTCATCACGGCACCAGTTGGTACCACGTTGGAGGAAGCCGAAACGATCCTCCACCAGCATCGGGTCGAGAAACTGCCGGTGGTTGATGAGAACGGCTACCTCAAGGGATTGATCACGGTCAAGGATATCCAGAAGAAGATCCAGTATCCGCTGGCCACGAAGGACAATCGCGGTCGACTTCGCGTTGGTGCGGCAGTCGGCGTCGGTCCGAGTGGTGAGGAGCGTGCGGACGCACTGGTCGAGCGTGGTGTGGATGTGATCGTGGTGGATACCGCTCACGGTCACAACATCGGTATCCGCGATACGGTGCGCAACATCAAGGCGAAGCACGATATCGCCGTCATTGCGGGCAATATCGCGACCGGTGCTGCCGCCGAGGATCTGATCGCCTGCGGTGCCGATGCCCTCAAGATCGGTATCGGACCGGGCAGCATCTGCACCACTCGTGTGGTGGCTGGCACCGGTGTGCCGCAGATCACCGCGATCTACGAGAGTGCCAAGGCCGCTTCGAAGCACGGTATCCCCGTCATCGCCGATGGTGGCATCCAGTTCAGCGGCGATATCGCCAAGGCGATCGCTGCTGGTGCCAGCAGCGTCATGCTCGGTTCACTGCTCGCCGGTTTGGATGAGAGTCCAGGCGAGGTGATCGTCTTCCAGGGCGAGCGTTTCAAGGAGTACCGCGGTATGGGTAGCCTCGGCGCCATGCGCGGTCGCAGCTTCAGCAAGGATCGATACTTCCAGGGCGACATCGGCAATGTCAACAAGCTGGTGCCGGAGGGTATCGAAGGTCGCGTTGCCTACAAGGGAGCGCTATCACCGCTGGTATACCAATTGCTAGGTGGACTGCGAAGCGCGATGGGATACGCCGGTGCGCCGGATATCGAAACGCTACGCACACGATCGCAGTTGATCCAGATCACGAATGCGGGATTGCGCGAGAGTCATCCGCATGATGTGACGGTCACCCGGGAAGCACCGAATTACCGCATGAGCGGTCGGTAACCATCTCGGTAACAGGGGAGACAAACTCCCCCTCCCGATCTCAAGGGCAGACGAGCTGCCCTGCTACCTGTTAGGAACAACTATGGCAATTGATTTCAGCACGGAGCACGGTCAACGCGTGCTCAAGCAACTCGAAGAGGAGCAGGTGATCTGGTTGACCACCGTCGCCAAATCGGGGACACCGCAGCCGAATCCGGTTTGGTTCCAGTATCTGGATGGCGATATCTTCATCTACACGCCTGCGGATGCGAAGCGGCTGAACAACATTGTGGAGAACAATCGCGTCTCGCTCAACTTCAATACCGATGCCGACGGCGAGGGTGTCACTGTCATCACCGGCCGCATCCATTGGGCAGATGATTTCCCCAAGGTTATCGACAATCCCACTTACCTCGAGAAGTATGCCGAGGGTATCAAAGCGCTCGGTTGGTCCAACGAGAAGATGTCCGCCGATTTTCCGGTTGTACTGCGTGTTCATCCGGAGAAACTGCGGGGCTGGTAGGCGGTCGCCATGATGGCGAACCCACCCAACGGCTGGTTGACTCCAGCCGTTGATCAGCCTCCGTCTCGCCCGCAGGGACTCGTCGAGACGCTCAAACGATCCGCCTGGGTGCTTGGGCAGGGCACACTCATATTCGTTGCCTTCCAGATCTACAAGACGGTACGCCGTTACGGCATTCCAGACGACCCGGCGATCGCCTATGATCACGCCCGGAACATCATCCGCATCCAGGATCGTCTTGGCCTCTACTTTGAGCCAGATTGGCAAAGCTGGGCGCTGAATCGCAGCGACAACTACATTCGCTTCTTCAACTATGTCTATGCCTACTACATGTGGTGGGTGATTGGCGGACTCAGTCTGCTCGCATTCCTGGCACCAGTGCGCTATCGATTCCTGCGTCGGGCTTTCTTCATCAGCATGTTTCTGGTCACCCCGATGTATCTGATCTATCCGCTGGCTCCGCCGCGCTTCATACCCGGCTTCGTCGATACGATGGCTGTCTACGGTCCGAACTATTTCTCCGAAAGTGGCCTGGTGCAAGCGAATCGTTATGCTGCGATGCCTTCCATGCATGTCGGCTGGACGACATTTGTGGCGATTGCGGTGGGTATGCTGCTGCCCTCCGCGAGGCTGCGGATACTCCTGGTAGTGTTCATGGCCTCGCTGATTACCTATGTGGTCATAATTACCGGCAATCACTATTGGCTGGATGCCGTGGTGGGTTGGATGTTCATTGGGGCCGCCATCGTGATCAACCACTACCTGCCGTATCCCTTGCTGCTGCGAGATCCTACGCCGGAGGCTCTTCCGGATTCCGGACTAGAGTGACTCACTTGACTCAAACCTGACACGAATGTTAAGAGAATATGACGATATGCTGATATGCTTGACACGAGATATCGGTAGCGCTATGATGAGGTCGATGGTTGAGACCCGCATGGACGCCATCACAACATTGAGTCAAACAACCCGCACAACGGCGTGCGGGATCGCCACAGGAAAGGAGGCCACCGTGTATTTCCCGGCCTCAATTACGATGCAGATGCATGAGAACCAAATCGAATCTTCCCAGAATCCGGAGACACGCCGCATGGCGATGTTCAATCGAGCCCGCCGGGAAGATACCAATGGACTCCTCGTCGCATTGATCTCCCGCAAACTGCGCGGAACCAGCAGCAAGTAACCGGATACCCGCTCGTATATCAGTACAGAAAGGTAAGTAACGACATGATGCCAGTAGCTTTTATCACCAGCTTCCCAACCGAAATCGAAGAGGCTCGTAGCCCAGAACTGCGCCGCATGGCAATGCTCAATCGCGCGCACCGCGAGGAAGTCAGCACGCTGTTCTCCGCGCTCACACCACGCAAGCTACGACGCTTCCGCCGGAGCATCTAGTTCCGAGGAGGGTATATGTACCAACCCCACCTCCATACGACATTCACATCAGCAGCCGAAACGGCTACCAGCCCTGAACTGCGGCGAATGCAGTTGGCAAATCACGCGCGACGAGAGGAACTTGATCTCTTGATCTATACCTCCACGCAACGCGGTCGGCGACAAACGCCACCGACCAGCACAATCCAGCGAGGCGCGATCGATCGAACCATCCACGCGCTCCGCGATAGTATCGGCGGCATGCTGATCTCCGCGGGTAACAGAATCCAATCGGCGTAACCTATCCGATGAATGACAACAAGGAAACAGGAGGTCCAGCCGGACCTCCTGTTTCCTTGTTCCTTAAGTTTGGCACTCTGAGGAGGCGAGGGTTCTGGTGAGAGCCGTCGTCATCGTGGGACATGTCTGGATTGTGCGAGTCTGAGGCGTATCGTTGGCGTTAGATGGCATCCGCGACCGCCAACAGCACCTTCAAGGCGGTATTTTCCGTGGGGTTGGTCCGGAACCACGCACAATGGGGTGTTACCTGCCGGGGTGGTGCGGTCATCAGCTCTTCCCGGAGTTGCATCGTCAGGTCACGCAATATCCAGCGACGCTGGCGGTACCAGCGCCGGGAATGCCGAATGGACGGCGGACACCTGACTCCCGTCAGGATGAGGACCGCGTACACCCAGACCACCCACTGCGTCACGGTTACTGCACCTCGGGCCGACCACTGTTGCTGGTCACCCAGTCCCCAGCCACTCTTCAGTTCCCGATGCATTACCTCCACTTCCCACCGTTGCCACACCCAGAGCGCCAGCTGTTCCACCGGATAGGGCAGCTCCCATCCGTGTGAAGTTTGGCGGGCATTGACCAGGAAGTGCATCATGTCACGCGATCGTCGTGACGATCCACGCCCACGTCCAATCCCGGCAATCGTGATGAGCATCAGGGGATGGTCGGCTGCCTTCTTGATCACCCAGGGACCGGTCACCTGGATCCGTAGATGACGGTCTTTGCCCCGCACCCGAATGACACATGTCTGCCACCCGGAATGCTCCTGTCCCTGTACAGGTGTGAGACCGCGGTCTCCATAGAGCCGCTTCCGTCCACGTCGGGGTGGTTCGTTCGGATCCGGGAGATGGTACAGCGCCTGATTCTTCGCACAGCGCGCAATCCCGGTCGTGGCCGGTGGCAGTGCATTCCAGGTTCCGCACCACTATAGGCACCATCCCCCGTCACCACGAGGGGACGATCCCGTTCACCCAGCGCGTCCATCGCCTCCCGGATGGACCGCACACCTCCAGCGCGGCCTGCCATTCCGTCTGAGGAGGATGATCTGCCCATGGCTGCGAGGTCGCAGGATGGAGCTGGTGCAAACACCAGCGGGATGGCACGACTGTCTCCTTCCGCGGTGGGTGGTGTCAAAACTCGTCGTCCCTTCCCAGCGCTGGGCATGATGGATGCCAGGCTCCCAGGGTGGTGTCCGCGGGGATCGTCCCCACCCCGATCCCGCATCTTCCGCCCGGTCCGCGGGAGCTGAGTGCCATCGACCACCACCACCACCGGATCATGACGTACACAGCCGCAGCCAGTGGGCGATAACCTGACGCTGCAACGCGCTGATCGCAACCCGTGGGGCGGAGAACACCCGGTAGGTCGCGGTCCAGTCACGCGATGCCATGCCCATGAACGAGGAGCATGCGTGAGACCATGCTCCGGCCGGTCACCAGAACCAGACCAACGGTCAGCACCAGGAGGCGCAGCGCAGCTCTGGTACAGGCATGTGACGGAGCATGGTGGCACAGGTAGTAACAAATCAGGTCGAGAACGTGGTAGGATCGGGCATCACAGACCTCTACGGATCATGAAGAGGCCCTTAGCCTACGGAGTCTGTGACTTCTTGACAATCCCCTGTACGAAAACTGCCAAAGTTAAGCAACAAGGAAACAGGAGGTCCAGCCGGACCTCCTGTTTCCTTGTTCGGTATCATTGAGCAGATATGACCGACCGGATCACTCCGAGGGCTACATGACCCGCATCATCGCGTTCTTCAACCAAAAAGGCGGTACTGCCAAAACCACCAGCACACTCAATGTGGCGGCTGCGCTGGCTGAACGCGGCCGACGAGTACTGACGATTGATCTCGATCCGCAGGCCAGCCTCAGTATGGCCATCGGCACCGATGTCGCCCACCTTGACCTCTCCGTGTACGACCTGCTGCTGGACGAAGAGGTAACCATCGCCGATGTGGTGCAACCAACGACAATCGCCGGGATCGATATCGTGCCCTCGCATCCGGATCTCGCAGCCGCCGAACTGGAGCTGCTGAACGTCCTCGAGCGCGAGCGCCAGCTGGATCATCGACTCAAATCAGCGGATCTGACCACATATGACTATGTCCTGATCGATTCGCCGCCCGCGCTCAATATCATCAGCATCAATATCCTGGTGGCGATCCACGAACTCGTGATTCCGATCGAGCCGCATCCGCTCTCGCTGATGGTGCTGAAGCGACTCTTCGAGACGATCAATCGCATCAGCCGCCTGAATCCCGATCTGCGCGTGCTCGGCTTCCTGCCAACGAAGGTTCACCACAGCTCCCGGCTCGCACAGGATATGCTGGTCCAGTTGGAGGAGCAGTTCCCGCAACTACCGCTCCTGCCGAGTATCCCGCTCAGCGTGCGTGGGGCGGAAAGCACAGCCGAACGCACGAGCGTGCTGCAATACATGCCGAGATCGAACGTCGCCGCCGCCTATCGCGATGTCGGTGCCTGGCTGGAAGGGAGCGACCATGAGTGACAGACCTCGACGTAGCCGCAGATTCTCCGTCGAAGATCTCTTCACCGATACGCGACCCCAGGCTACTGGTGTCGCCGATTTGACCGAGGCCAAGGTGATCGATCTGGATCGCATTGAACCCGATCCCGATCAGCCGCGCCATCACTTCGATGAGAACCGTCTGGCTGAACTGGCGGATGCGATCCGTCTGGAGGGTGTCCTGCAACCGATTGTGGTGCGCTATGACGGTGGGCGCGATATCTATGTCATCGTCCACGGTGAACGCCGCTGGCGGGCCAGCAAATTGGCCGAGCAGCAAAGCATTCCGGCGATCGTGCGCGATGTACCCGAGCGGCGGCGACTGGTGCAGCAGTTGATGGAAAACGTCGTTCGCGATGATCTAAACGCCATCGATCGCGCGGCGGCACTGCGCGCCCTGCGTGCGCAGATGGACAACGCCCCCTGGGAACAGGTCGCGGACGCTGTCGGTATCAAGCGAAGTCGGTTGTTCCAGTTACTGGGTACGGAGAAGCTATCGGATGCCGCCCAGGATGATATCCGTAGCGGCAAACTAAGTGAGAAGCAGAGCCGGGCACTCCAGGGATTGACTCCCGCCCACCAGGAGGCGCTTCGGGCGCTGATGGTGGAGGAGGATATCTCGGCGGCCACCGCCATGAAGATCGCCCAGGCATTACGAACCTATGCGGAAGGTCCCAGTCACTCCAGCGCTCAGAGCGACGTTCGTACCCTCTTCGATCTACTTGAGCCAAAGGACGCGGAGGCGCTGCGTTCCCAGACGCACACCCTCCTCCTCGCAGTGCAACAGCGGCAGAGCTCCGATCTGGCCAGGCTGCTTGGCGTACCGAGAATCAGCGATGATCGATTGACGAAGGATGTTTCGGTGTTGGCGAAATCGCTTACCCGTGCCGAGGAGCTGGGCGAGGAATCGAAGTCGACACTCGCCGAGCTGCGTGACGCAATCGACGCCATTCTCGATAGTCCGGAAAAACGCAAATGACCCGCACGACGGTGTGCGGGCCATCAACGTTGTTTCTAAATCTCAGGCTGGGTGCGATTGGTTCGACTGTCGGCACCGAAGCGCACGGCCAGAACATCAAGCAGAATCAGCGAAGCGACAAGAGAAACGACGATCAACAGTTCCATTGGTATGATCTCCTGGTTGCTGTGTCCCAGAACACTGCGTTGTGCCCGGAACTTTGACGAACAACGTTGTATCTCTCAGTAACTGACTAGATCATATCACGGTATCGCGATATGCGCAATAGGTTGTATAGCATATCGCCAACATTCAGATTCGGAGTCCGCCGTGCGTCGACCTGCTTATCTCCTCTCCTTGCTAGCCCTGGTGTTCCTGTTCGTCGCATGCGGCGGTGAAGACACGCCAACCCCGGCGGCGACGGTCGGTCCTCCGACAGCGGAATCGGGTCAGATGATGGTTGCTGATTTGGTCGCAATGGCCGATGCAGCCTGGCCGAATGTGGAATCCATGCGCACGACATCCCGCAGCAGCGTAATCACGACTGCGGGTGATCAACCGTTCAACGGCAGTGTTCAAGATTGGAACCGTAACGGGAACCGCCATATCATCGAGTTCCAGGATGGTACCGCGGTCAACGAACAGATCTATGCCGATGGTGTGATCTATATGCGCGGTGTCTTCGTCAGCGCGGCGGTTGCACCGGGGTTGAATGTCAACACCTGGATCATCGTCGATAGCGTTGCTATCGACCCGGACTCACAAATCGGTGTTCAGGTTACCTATCTGACCAGAGAACAAGCGAATCCATATGGTCTGCTGTCAGATGATCTCCTCCAGACTCCGGTGCACGAATCCGGTCGGGTCACCGTTGGCGCCCGCAGCTGCATGCTCTACACCTTCGGTGATGAAGCCAATACCGGTAACGAGATACGGTATGAGATCGCAATCGATAGCGGTGGTCTCCCCTGTCAGGTGGTCCAACGCGCCGGAGATGCACAGAACAGCACCCTCTACGAGTTCAACAGCGGGATTACGATCGAGGCACCACTGGATGATGCAACACCGGAGCCATAACGCAGGATTTCGGCGGCGAGATGCGATGTAGAGGTAGAGAATGGTCTACGGAGGGCATGTATGACCACCCAATCTACCAAGCGAATACCCACTGCCGCCGAGCGTACCGATATCCTGCGCACTCTGACTATCTGGACACAGAACCAGACGGCCGCTGAGGACCTAACCCAACAGACCATGTTGGAAGCCTGGAAAAGCGAGCGGCAGCCTCCAGACCCCGAATGGCGGCCATGGCTCTTCGGTATTGCCCGCAACATGTTCTACCGCTGGCGTCGCGATCTGGCACGAGATCTCCGACGCACGATCGCGATGCCGGAAACTGATGCGATCTTCGAAGCTACCGCCAGCGATATCGACCTGGATATCGAACTCGAGCGCAATGAGATAGCCGCCCTACTGCATGATCTGCTCGATAGGTTGCCGAAAGAGACACGCGACATCCTGCTGCATAAGTACATCAATGATCTGCCACAGGCCGCGATCGCGGAGAGTCTGGGCTTGCATGAGAAAGCAGTGGAAGGTCGTTTGTATCGGGGTAAGAGACTCCTCCGCGATCAGTTGTTGATGTTCCGCGCTGATGCGGCGGTGGAGCTAGGAATCGTGACAGAGAGCAACACCTGGCAGCAGACCGCTCATTGGTGTCCACGCTGTGGAGATCAGCAACTCCTGGCCCGATGGAGCGACAAGGGTACGCTTCGGTTCGAGTGTCCTTCCTGCCTGGATGGGGCTCGCACAGAGGTGTATGTTGGTGATGAAATCCAATCCCGCACCTTCAACCGTCGCCCCACATACTCGAGAGTTATGAAGTTCTTCAATCTCCAATCGGATGCTTGTGTGCGTACCAACCCCTCTCTCCCAGTGACATGCCCGGCCTGCGACAGCACAATGCGGTATACGGCCCAACGCTTTAACGAGCCTCTGGCATTCGAAGCAGCCTTCTTCTGCAACTCCTGTGACGCGTACTTCCGGTTCGAAAACCTGCTGGAATGCGGTATCGATGCAAAAGCTGGGGTTGCGTTTCGTCTTCAGCATCCTCGCGTAGCCGCATCCCCGCCGACGCTTATCAACTATCAGGGAATGGAGGCAATCCAGGTACGCTGGATTGCTCGCGACGGTTCAGCGGAGTTGATAGCGTTCCATGATCCCCAGTTGGGGTATCTCATCGAGACCGTTTAGCGCATCAGACTACCTCGTTCATCACTCTTCATCCTCATCGCGCAGATGAGATCTTAGCAAGGCTGCCCGTATGCATAGCGTCAAAACCACAATCTCCGGAGATATTCGCTGGTACTGGAGCAACGCGGTCGGTACGAGCTTTGCCGATAGTCTCATCAGTTTCGCCCTGATACTGCTGGTGCTGAACGTTACCGGGTCCCTTTCCATGATGGCCGCCATGTCCATCACAATGGCTCTACCAAACATCGTCATCGGGTTGTTTAGTTCCGTTTGGGTGGATCGCTGGCATCCGCGACGCGTAGTCCAAATCAGTCAACTTTGTCGCGCTGGTGTTGTCTGCTGTTTCATACTGGTCGATCACTTCGATGCCATCTGGTTGGCATTTGTTATTGCCTTCGCACAGTCGGTTATCGGCACATTCGATGATCCCTCTCGCGGCAAGATCGTGCGGGCACTCACGACTGATGAGAACAGACTCTCGGTCAACTCGTTCACGCAGACAGGACGATCCATCGCCAGTGTGGCGGGCACGACATGTGGTGGTGTCATCGTGGTCTATACGCCCGATTCATTTGGCGTCGTCTTCCTATTGGCGGCTGCCTGTTACGCCGCGATGGGGTGGATCGTGGCCCATATCTCGGTGGATGCAACCACCGAGCACATTGAACCCGGAAGATCCGGAAACTATTGGCAGGAACTTCGGGTGGGCCTGAAGGCGGTCCGGGAGTCTCCGGCACTCATCGCTGTGCTGGTCGCAGCTATGACCACAACTATCGGCGCAGCTGCGGCAACGGTGCTCCTTACCCCTCTGCTTGTCAACGAACTCGGTATCTCACCTGCCTGGTTTGGTATCGTCGAAGGTAGCCAGGCTGTCGGTAGCGTCGCCGTCTCCCTCGTGATAGGAGTGATCGGATCCCGATTGAATGTGAATCGATTGATCGTCTGGGCACTCGTTGGCACCGGAATCGTCATCGCTCTCATCGGCAGCGCTCCGAACATCTGGACACTGCTCATCTGCATGTTGGCGGTTGGTATCACCATCACACCTGTTGGGTCCTCGTTCTCCACGATCTTGCAGTCGCATGCCGATCCCACGGTGATCGGTCGCGTTGGAGCCGTTCTGAATATGATCCTGGAGCCGTTTTCGATACTGGGCATGGCAGGGGCGGGCCTGATGGCGGAGCGTGTCGGTATTCAACCGGTCTACTGGCTCGCCGGTCTTCTCTGCGTAATAGGCGGTATCTCGGCTTCGGTTCTTCTTGGAGGAGAATCCGAGGTGGCGTAGTTTAGGTCAGTGTTCCAGTCCCAACAAGAGTGGTACAACCAACTCATTGCGAGAATCTGCACATCGAATCGCGATCACATGCGGTCCGCGCCAGGATGAAGGATTTCGTCGCGTTAGTGCGATGTATAGGTAGACGATGGTAAACGGAGGAATCACGTGACCAAAACATCTACCAAACGAATACCTACCCCCGGCGAGCGCGATGATATCCTGCGCACCCTGACAATCTGGACGCAAAACCCAACTGTCGCCGAAGATTTGACCCAGCAGACGCTGATCGAAGCCTGGAAAAGCGAACGGCAGCCTCCAGACCCCGAATGGCGACCATGGCTGTTCGGTATCGCTCGTAACGTGTTCTACCGCTGGCGTCGTGATCTCGCACGAGATCTCCGACGCACGATCGCGATGCCGGAGACTGATGCATTCCTTGAGGCATCGGGAACTGAGATTGATCTCCATCAGGCCGAGATGATCTCCCTTCTTCAGGAAATGATTGACGAACTTCCTGAAGACACACGGCGAGCGTTACTGCTGAAATACGTTGAGGGACTACCTCAAACCGAAGTGGCCGACCGCCTCGGTGTCGGTGAGAAAGCGCTGGAAAGTCGCCTCTTACGCGGGAAACGCAAACTTCGCGACCACATCATTATGAACCGCCCCGATACCGCAATCGATCTGGGGCTTGTGATCGACACGGAGGTATGGCACACAACCAACATCTGGTGCCTTTCCTGCGGCCGCGAACGGTTGGAAGCTCGCTGGTTTGAGGACGGCACAGTTCGGTACGACTGCCCAAGCTGTCATAACGACTGGTTCATGCCAGACGAACGCACCATTCAAACATCGCATCGATTCTTGAGCGGAATCCCCAGAAATCCACCACCATTCACACCGCTACACCGCCTTATCTCCGAACAATCGGGACTGATACTCCATCGCAGCGGTCCGAGCGGTACACCGTGCCCGCACTGCGGACGAACGATCGAACCCGTGCGGTGGTCACCACCGGAGAGCTCCTCTGTCCCAATCGAACCCGAGATACAACTAGACGTAATCTACACTTGCCGGGCTTGCGCCTCCGTCCTGAAGTTCTCCTATCTGCCCGGGTCAGGAATCTGGACCGGGCAAGGAAACACGTTCACCGCCAAGCACCCTCAGGTGGAGATGCTGAAACCTGTCGCGACCGAATGGCAGGGCCGACCTGCAATCCGCACAACCTGGAAAAGCCTCAACGATCCTGGCGAGTTTACCTGTTGGGTCGATACCGAGATGCTGACACTGCTAGATATCATGGTCGACGGCGAGTTGCAGTGAGTAGCGGTTCCAACTCGCTTGTCGCGATTCAACCCTTGCTCGGTGAGAGCAAGCGGTCGCTCCTCTCACGCGTGCGATCGTTCATATGGCTCATTGGCAAACTCGCCGAGACAATACCACTGCCCTTCATCTGCTGGCTCGGCATGAATATCCTGCAAGGTTCGATGCCTCCCTTCCAAATCTGGGCAAGCGGGAAGTTGGTCAACGCGATTCAGGTGCGCATTGATGGCCATCAGGCCAATCCGTGGCTGTGGGCGATACTGATGGCCTCTGGTCTCGCTGGCAGTCGACTCCTGGCTCCAACTAAAAGTTGGTGTGAAGCTGCAATCCATGAGCAAGGAGTACCCGCGGTTCACAGCCGCGTGCTGGAACGGACAACCGAGGTTGATCTGGCTTTGCTAGAGTATCAGGCGTTCCATGATGTTGCGCTAAGGATCGCTGAACAGGCGAACCAAACCCTTAAGGAAACGCTCAAAACGCTTGGTGACATCCTTACGAATGTCATACCGATTATCGGTGCTATCCTGATCATCTCCCGTATCCACTGGCTTCTGGTTGCGGCCCTGTTTCTTCCCCTCATTCCGCTACTGGCGGTTTCCCTGCGACAGGGCGACCTGGTTTGGAGTGCCCTCAGCAAACAGACTCGGGATCGACGAATTGCCCAGTACATCGCCGCCCGATTTAGCGACCGCCAAGCAGCGAAGGAGATTCGGCTATTTGGTTTGGCTGATGAACTCATTCAACGATGGGAGGTTCATTTCACGGCCACGCGAAAAGAGATGCGAGGCAAGATCACTCGTGCATTTCTCAGGTTGCAACTGGGCGGAACGGGTGCAGATGTGATCAGCTACGCCGTGCTTATCTGGGCGATCACGGGCAGGTTTGTTCACCTCACCGCAGCTGATATCACGGTGCTGATGGGTGCATTCATGACGATTGGCAACCAAAGCTTCCAACTCCAACAGGCAACGTTGGACATCGGCAAACATGGCGGCTTCGCTGCTGATGTGCGAGCATTTCTCAACCTTCCAGCCCCGTGCGCTGTGATACCCACCTCGGCGACAATCCCTCCCCAGCCCCTATCGATCACGCTGGATCACGTCAGCTTCGCCTATCCCGGAGCCACGGCTAATGTGATTGACGATGTGAATCTCACGATCCCGGTGGGTCAGACGCTGGCGATTGTCGGCGAAAATGGCGCGGGCAAAACAACGCTGCTCAAGCTCATCCTGGGACTGTACCAGCCCGACTCAGGCCGGATATTCTTCGGCGACCGCGACCTGCAATCTATCCCGATCGTTGAACGCCAGGCGCTGATGGCAGCGGTTTTTCAGAGCTTTTCTCGTTACCCGGAAAGCATTCTTGAGAACATCACCATACCAAAAGGCCACGACGCTGCAGAACTGGAGCGCGTGATCTCCGAAGCGGGCCTGGACAGGATGATTGCCGATGTCCCCGACGGGATAGAGACCATTCTCAGCCCGGATCTCGGAGGTATCGACCTCAGTGGCGGCCAATGGCAGCGACTGGCAATCGCGCGGGCAGCATATCGAAATGCGACGATTCTTGCACTTGATGAACCTACAGCTGCTCTTGATCCCTTGGCAGAAGTGGACATCTTCAAGCGTTTCGCCCAATTGAGTGACAACCGCACCACTATCCTCATCAGCCATCGTCTCGGCATGACCAGGCTCGCTGATCGCATCATTGTTATTGAGCACGGCAAGATCACCGAAGATGGAACTCACGCTCAATTATTACGTAACAACCATCATTACGCGGAACTCTGGGAGATGCAGAGCCGATGGTATCGATAGTTTCTGTCGCTCAGAAGCACCCCTCCAACTGGCGCGGAATCGTTCAACTGCTTGGCGGTATTGGACGTCGCAATCCTCTGCCGCTGGTATCACTTACGCTGCTTACCATTATCGGCAATACGCGCACGGGTCTCTATGTGTTGTCACTTGGCGGCATTACCGAGGCGCTAATCGTTCAGAACCGACGTCAGGCAATCATGTGGGCATTGGTATTTCTGGGTGCTGGCGTTATGGAGCAACTCTACTGGCCGTTCCGCAACCATCTTCGCTCGATCGTTGTGGATGATGCCGGTGTCTTACTGCAAAAGCGAGTGCTGCTCAAATCGGCGCAGGTTCCCCTGGAACACTACGAACACGCGCCGTTCTTCAATGCTCTTACCCGCGCCAACGATGATCTTGGTGGACGATCTGGCACTATTATCTCGCTCGTTTTCGATCTTCTACAGGTCCTGATTCTGTTTGCCAGCATACTGGCGCCGGTATGGTTCATCGACGCTCGTATCGTGGGAATGGTTGTTATCGGCTGCATCCCTCTCTTTATCAGCACCTGGCACACTGCGCACACCTACTATGAGGTCAAGACTCGCAACGCTCCCATCGAACTCTATGCCAGCAAACTCAGTGACCTCATTCTGCAACGCGATGCCGCAGCTGAGATTCGCCTGTTCGGAACGGGACCAAGGCTGGTACAGCGGTGGCTGGGAGCCCGTAACAACGTTGCCGAGCAGAGTATCCGGGCAGTGGGGATTGTTACCCGCTCACAGTTTGCAGGAGAGATCTTCGTCGCCATGAGCATGGCGGCGGCCATCACGCTGCTGGTGCACAACCTGCTGAACGGTCGTGCTCCGCTGGGTTCGCTGGTAGCCGTGGTCTTCGCCATAGTTTGGAGCATAGATATGGTGGGCGGATTGGCGTATGTCACCCGCGCTGTGCGCGAGAACGGTGCATTCCTCAATGATGTCTTTGTGTTTGAGGAAGAGGCCACGAGATTTCAGCGTCCGGCACCGGCAATCGCTTCCCGCTCAACCGGACCGATGAAGGTTCGTCTGAAAAATGCGAGCTTCCGCTATCCGGATACCGATCGCGATGTTGTACACAACCTTAACCTGGAGATCGCGGCTGGCGAACATATCGCTCTCCTGGGGGAGAACGGTGCTGGCAAGAGCACATTGGTACGACTGATTGCCGGGCTCTATACACCCACTATCGGCCGTGTTTACCAAGATGACAGCATCGCGACGGATAACCGCGACGATATCGGGGCCGTGTTCCAGGATTTCGAGCGCTGGCAACTGCCACTCCGTGACAATGTCGGATTCGGAAACATCAACCAAATCAGTGATGATACCGCCATCCACCGCGCGTTGGAGAAGTCAGATCTTGGGAACCTGCCGCAGGAACTCGAAGATGGATTGGATACCTGGCTCGGACGCGAGTTTGGGGAGCGAGATCTGAGTGGTGGCCAGTGGCAACGCCTCGCCATCGCCCGTGCATTCTTCCGGAATGCCCGCCTGCTGATCCTGGATGAACCCACTGCGGCCCTCGATCCGCTCGCCGAACAACGACTCTTCGAGCGCTTCCGCGAACTCGCCGCGGGAAAGACGGCAATCACTATCAGTCACCGTATCGGACCTGCGCGATCGGCGGATCGAATTCTGGTGATGGACAGAGGTCAAGTCATCGAGGACGGTACGCATGAATCACTCATGAACCGAAATGGTATGTATGCATCCATGTTCCGATCCCAGCAAGAGTGGTACAACCATGACAGTGGAGAAACAGACTAGTTGATCGGAGCAACAATGGCAGCCTATCGTGAGTATTCCCGGCGGATGTATGATGTTCTCGAAGATATGTTCGAGACACAGGGCGAGAAGATCGAGACGGTGGCGGAATGGATGGCCGATTCGATTGCCGCAGGTGGCGTGGTTCACCTCTTCGGCAGCGGACACAGCCACCTGGTGGCAGAAGAGGTCTTCCACCGCGCCGGCAGTCTGATGGCACTCAACCCGATGCTGGATGTGAATCTGACCTTCCTGGGCAGTGTGAACGCCACCCTGTTGGAACGCACCGCCGGGTATGCCAAGGTGGTAATGGGATCGCATGATATCCGCGAAGGCGAGATCGTGATCGTCATTAGCAACTCAGGTGTCAACCCGGTACCAATCGAAGCGGTGCTGGAGGCACGAGCGCGCGGGGCGAAGACAGTCGCGATCACAAGTGATCGCCACTATACGGATGCGCCCAGCCGTCACGAAAGCGGCAAGCGGCTGGCGGAGATCGCTGATATCACGCTCGATACCTGCGTACCGTGGGGTGACGCCATCGTGAATCTGCTCGGGGTCGAACAGCCGGTCGGTGGTATTAGCAGTGTCGCCGGACTCGCCCTCATCACCTCGATTGTGGTGGAAACAACGCAGCGATTGCTCGATAAAGGCATCGATCCCCCGGTGATTCCAACGATGAATCTGCCTGGTGGCGATGAGAAGATCGAGGGACTTATCGAGACCTACGGTCATCGGTTGCCGTTATTGAAGAATGCGTAGGCCCATTCGGGCGGATGCCGATTGCGATCGGATCCGCGCCCTACGGAATTCTGCGGTGGAACAGCTATCCTGAGCGATGAAGGAGGCATCATGTCCATCACACTTCTCTATGATGAAACCTGTGGATTTTGCACACGGGTGGTGAACTGGGTTGCGCAACGAAAGCGGGGCGGCTTGATCCAGATCATGCCGTGTCAGTTCGCACTGCTCACCGGGCAGTTCCCGGTAACAGAAACGGACTGTCTGACGTCGATTCAGGTATTCACGCTTAACCAGCAGGTACCGTTGCGGAAGGGGCAGGCAGCAGCGCAGATCGCCGACGTGCTCTTGGATTCGCATTGGCCGTCACGAATCGCTGGCCTACTGATCATCAAACAGGTACTGGATCTGGGTTACACCTTTATCGCGGTGAATCGACATCGATTACCGGGCATCAAGCAGATGTGCGCCGCGGGTAATCCGGATGGATGTTAGTCAGCTCGTTTGTCCCAGGGGAACTGGATCCAGTCGTCAGTGTGTTTCCAGACGTACTCCGGTGTAATCGCCGAGCGCGATTTCCGGTAGATCACCAGACTTCGCACCTCGGCAACCTGCTGCTGCACAAACTCATGCGTCGTCTGCAATGTGGCACCGGAATCGGCAACGTCATCGCAGATCAACACCTTGAGCCCCTGAAACAACCCTGGATCGGGGATGGGAGGGAGCATCACTGGCATCTCCATCGTCTCTTCCCGACCGGTATAGAACTCGATATTAACGACATGGAGCAGCTTAACCCCAAGCGCGTACCCCAAAGCTCCCGCGGTGAAGAGTCCGCCCCGAGCAATCGCCAGAATGAAATCCGGCTTGTAGCCATCGGACAGCACAGATTGGGCCAGACTCTGCGTAGCCTCGCCGAACATCTCCCAGGTGAGCATCTCGGTCTCGGGCATAGCTATCCCTCCTTGGCCAACGATTGCGTGCGCTTATAGGCGGCGTACACGGACTTGGAGAGGATCGTGCGCAACCCGCCTTTCTCCATCTGATAAATGGCTTCGGCGCTGGTGCCACCAGGACTTGTGACCATGTTGCGGAGCTCGGCCAGATGCTTGCCGCTCTCGCGAGCGTAGCTCACCGATCCGCCGACCGTCTGCATCACGATCTGCTCGGCGATGCGTCGCGGGAAACCCATGTGCACACCGGCATCAATGAGTGCTTCCATCATCATGAAGACATAGGTAGGACCGGTACCGCTGAGCGCGGTGGCCATATCGACATACTTCTCGTGCTCGACCTCAAGTTCAAGACCGAGCGCTCCGAGCGCAAGTCGCACGCGATTCCGGGCAGCTTCACCCACCTCCGGTACCGCGTACCAAACCGCCATGCCCTCACCGATCTGCGCAGGTGTGTTTGGCATAACCCGGACAATCGGCTTGTGGTTCAGGCCGTTTTGCAGTTGCGCCACCGATGTACCGGCGGCGATGGAAATCACGATCTGGTGCGGTTGCAGAACCTCTGCCAACTCGGCCATCACCGTCTGCATCACTTGCGGCTTGATGGTGAGCAGAATGAGATCGGCATCACGCGCGGCTTCGGCGTTGCTGGCCACCACCCGGATGCCGTGCTTGGCCTCCAGCCGGATTCGGCGGTCCTCACGCGGGTGGCTGGCGGTGATCTGCTGCTGCGGGATCATCTCTCGCGAGAACAATCCGGCCAGCATCGCTTCGGCCATCACACCAGCACCGACGATGGCGATACGCGTATCCGCTAATGTTGAATCACCCAATGAACCAGCCTCCTGAACCCCATCCCAACTTGCGCTCAAGTGTAACGCGGGCGAATCGTCCGCATGCGGCATAATTGACGGAGTGAACAGCGAACGCTCCCGGAGGACGCATGCCCAACAAACTCGCCGATCAATCCAGCCCCTACCTACTGCAGCACAAAGACAATCCGGTGGATTGGTACCCATGGAGCGATGAGGCATTTCGAGCAGCGAAGGCGCGTAATGTGCCGGTCCTGGTCAGCATCGGTTACTCAACCTGCCACTGGTGTCACGTCATGGCGCACGAATCGTTCGAGGATGCCGCGGTGGCCCAACTCCTGAACGACAGCTTCGTGTGCATCAAGGTCGATCGCGAGGAGCGACCGGACATCGATGCTATCTATCTCCAATCCATGCAGGCATTGGGATATCACACCGGCTGGCCGCTCAATGTCTGGCTCACCCCGGATGGATTGCCGTTCTATGGTGGTACGTATTTTCCACCAACATCGCGACAGGGTATGCCGAGTTTCACTCAGGCAATTCTCACGATCCGTGATCTGTGGCAGCGGGACCGGGCCAAAGTCGTTAAGGGTGGACAAGAGGTAGCGAAACATGTCATCCAGGCTGCCGATGCCGCTGGGTATCCGGAAACGATCAACCACGATACCATGCAAAACTGCCTGCGTGCCCTTTTCCATGAGTTCGATAAACAGCACGGCGGTTTCGGTAAGGCGCCGAAGTTCCCCCATCAGACCTCGCTGGAGTTTCTCCTGCGCCACTATCGCCGGACAAACGATGTGGCCGCGCTGAGTATGGTGGAGCTCACGCTCGGGGCGATGGCTGAGGGCGGTATCCACGACCAACTGGGCGGTGGATTCTCCCGCTACTCGGTGGATGAGGAATGGCACGTACCACATTTCGAGAAGATGCTGTATGACAACGCATTGCTCCTGCCATTGTACGTGGATACCTACCGACTAACCGGGGAATCGTTCTTCCTGCAGGCCGCGGCAGGCATCGTGCGATGGCTACGTACCGACATGCTGTTGCATAACGGCGCGTTTGCGGCCGCCAGCGATGCCGATAGCGAGGGTGTCGAGGGCAAGTTCTACATCTGGACCGCAGCCGAGATCGATGCATTACTCTCGGCTGAAGACGCCGATCTGATCAAGCTGCACTTCGGCGTCGCTGATCCGGGCTCATTCGAGGGTGCGAATGTCCTCCGCATCGTCAAGACGGATGAGGACCTGGCGGAGGATCTGAATCTGCCGATTGCGCAGGTTCGTGAGCGTCTGCAACGGGCAAAAGAGATTATGCTGGACGCCCGCAAGAACCGCCTGGCTCCCCACCGGGATGACAAGATCATCGCCGGGTGGAACGGTCTGGCGTTCCATGCACTCGCCTACTCTGGCGCGGCATTGAATCGACCTGCCTGGATCAAGATGGCCCGCAATGCGGCCCAGTTTGTCACCGCGAACATGATCAATGTTGATGGAACGATGTCGCGCAGTTGGGCCAATGGCATGTCCACCGCCAACGGTGTGTTGGAGGATTACGCCAATGTCGCGCGTGGATTACTGACGCTGTACGGTGTCACTGGCGAAGCGAAGTGGGCGGATATCGCCTGGAACCTCGTGGAAGTAACGCGGGAACGCTTCGCCATGCCAGCGGCGTCGGTTTCTATGACACACCAGCATCCACCGATCTCTTCGCCCGGCCACGTGAGTTCACTGATACGGCGTGCCATCCGGAAATGCTGTCATGGCCGAAGTGCTGGCGATCTTCAGTGTGATGCGTCGGGACGACACAGTGAGGGCGCAGGCGACGGAGATCGTGGAAGCGATGGGCGGTGTACTGCCACGCTACCCGCTCCACACCGGTATGCTTTCCTGCGTCGCGGAGCGCCTGATAGCACCAACCCGGGAGTTAGTACTGGTGGGCCACAGCACCACGGAACTACGGGACGCCGGCAACGAGTTAGTGGACCCGTTGGTAGTACGTGGTTACGTACATACCGAGAAGGGATCCGGTTGGGCGATGACGGAGGATAAACCATTTACACCGGAAGCCACCGCCTATTGGTGCACGAGTTACACCTGCAAGGCACCCTCGCATAGCGCTGACGTACTGCGCCAGGCGATGACCAACTGATGTAGGGGCGGATCCGATCATGATCGGTATCCGCCCGAATTGTACGAGTCCTCAACAAGGCCGCTTGGTCAGTCGAACAGCTCGTGCAGGAAATCGATACGAGCGCGGTTGCCGAAGGCACCGCCGCCATCGTGGCCATTGAACTGATAGATATCCATCGATTTCTCGCCTGCATAATGGTTGTAGGCTGCGTAGACGGTGCTGGGCGGACAGATCGCATCCATCAGACCAACATTGAACCGCGCCGGTGCATTCGCGCGAGCAGCGAAGTTGACGCCATCCACGTAATCCAGCGTCGCAAACCCGCGCTCCACCATATCAACATGCTGAGAGAAGTAGTTCTTCAGTTCCACGTAGGGCGCGGCATCGGTCACCGTGGCGGCACGGCGATAGTGGCACAAAAACGGTTGCGACGTATAGACGCCACTGAGGTCATCGACCAGACCTGCTACCGCCAGCGAGATTCCGCCGCCCTGACTACCACCGGTGACTACCACACGACGATCAACATCGGGATGGCTACGGGCGGCCTCAACGGCTCTCACCGCGTCCGTAAACACACGACGATAGTAATGCTCGGTGGGCGAGCTGAGGCCGCGTGTCAGGAATCCGGGGTATTGCGGTTCGCCACTGGCACCGGCGTCCGGTGTATCGCCACGCTGCCAGGCACTCCCCTGCCCACGGGTATCCATAACAAGATGCGCGAATCCGGCGGACGCGATCAACGTGTAGTTGTGGGGGAAGCCACGGCCGCCACCATAGCCCAGGTACTCCACCACGCAGGACACCGGTCCCGGGCGATGCCTGGGTATCAGCATCCAGCCACGAATCGGCTGACCGCCAAAGCCGGCGTAGGTGACATCATAGACATCGTGAGCGGTGATACCGACGTCGATTGGCGCAAAGACGGTCGCCAGATCGCGAGAGCGAGCATCGGCGAGCGTATCGGCCCAGAAGGCATCGAAATCATCGGGCTCATCTCGCTCGGGTCGATACTGCTCCAGAATATCGAGCGGATAATCAAAGAACGCCACGGCATGCTCCTTCATCGAATGGTGAGTTTCTGTCGATCACGGTACCACGACAGCGGTGGATGCAAAACCGTCTATCCCCACCCAGCCCATTTCGTATTTGACAACTCGGCGTCGCGGCACTAGCCTACGCCCACAATCAGAAAGGCGAACGATGTCAGCATCATTCTCGATCTGCGCCACCTGTGGCGTGGAGCATAGTCATCCACTTCCCGACATCTGCGCGATCTGCGCCGATGATCGGCAATACCTGCCAGCGGACGGCGTTCAGCGCTGGACAACACTGGATGAACTTCGTGACGGACGGTCGGTTCATCTTGAGGAGATTGAGCCACGTCTGTTCGCGATGAGCGTGACACCATCGGTCGGTATCGGTCATCGCCCGCTGCTGGTACAGACCGATCAGGGCAACCTTCTCTGGGATCCGCCAGGCTACATCGACGACGAAGCCATCCAGCAAATCCTTGCACTCGGCGGGATTCGCTGGATCGCTGGTAGTCATCCTCACATGTTCGGTGTGCAACTGGAGTGGGCGGCTGCATTCGATGCCCTCGTGCTGGTGTCAGAGAGGGACGCCGGATGGATCGCGCGTCAGGGTGAGGCGATCCAACTCTGGGATGACACGCTAGAACTTGCACCGGGATTGACGCTCTATCGGTTCGGCGGGCACTTCGCCGGCAGCTCCGTGGCTCACTGGAGCGGTGCCGATGGCAAGGGAGTGATGCTAAGTAGCGACACGTTCGCATCGAATGCGGACAAACGCACCGTAACCTTCCTGCGCAGTTATCCGAATCGGATTCCGCTGTCGGCTAGCACTGTCCAACGCATCATCGCAGGAATCGCGGAACTGGAGTTCGATCGGCTCTATGCGAACTTCCCCCCTTCGATTACCGCTGATGCCAAGGCCAAAGTGCTGCACTCGGCAGAGCGCCACATCGGCTGGGTTTCGGGAGATTTCGACGATCTGACCTAAACGAACTGCAATGCACCCAAAATCAATACGGCGATCACCAGGATCGCGATAATCGCCCAGAGTACCCGCGTCGATCCACTAGCGGATGTGGGTTCCACCACCGTGGGATGAACCACTGGTTCAACAGCCGGTGTCGCAATGTCTGATTGATCGACGAGTTCAGGGGCTTCCGCCTCCTCGGCCTGCACGACCTTAATGGCGTGCTGGACGGCATCGTCAGGTTCCGGAAGCTTCTCTACCTCGCGAGCAGCAATGGTCTGCAACCACTGCGGCAAGTCGCTGACATCCACAAGCGAGGTGGGATCGATCACGCTGGTATCGGGTTCGGGCAAGGTGCGCTCAATGCGCTCATCGACGGTTGGTAAGGATCGCCAGGCGGGCGGACGCTTCAACCAGGTCGGCATCGCATCCTTGAGACCGCCGTCCGGGATCGGGCGCATAGGTTCCTGATTGTCGGAATCGCTCATACCCTACCCTCGTCGCGGTGCTCGCAAATCCTCGGTATCTAGCCAAATGGTAACTGGTCCATCGTTAACCAATTCTACTGCCATCTCGGCGCCAAATACGCCGGTCTCGACCGTAAATCCCTGCGCGCGGAGCGCGTCACAGAAAGCATCGACCATTGGCGCGGCCATCTCCGGCGGGGCGGCGTGCGCCCAGCTGGGGCGGCGGCCCTTGCGGACATCTCCATACAGCGTGAACTGGGAGACAACCAGCATCGAGACTGCCCCGGAATCGAGCGCGGAGACGTTCATGACACCATGCTCGTCCTCCAGAATGCGGAGGTTGACGATCTTGTTCGCCAACAGATCGATCTCGGCAGCGGTATCGGTCTGGGTGATGCCTACCAGGAGCATATAACCACCCCCGATAGCACCTGTCACCTCGCCATTCACCGTCACCGAGGCGCGACTGACGCGCTGCAGACAGACTCTCATCGAGGTGCAATCATCGCGGTGGCGATGGCGGCGATACCCTCACCCCGACCAACAAATCCCATCATCTCGTTGGTTGTCGCCTTGATACTGATGGCATCGACCGAAAGACCGGTGGCCTGCGCGATGCGCTCACGCATCCGCTGGACGTGTGGATTGATCCTCGGAGCCTCGGCGATTACCGTGGCATCGATATTCACCGGCTGCCAGTTGTTGTCAGTCAGCAATCCCACTGTATGGTTCAGGATCTCGATGCTATCGAGGTCCTTCCAGCACGCTTCCGATGGTGGAAAGTGGACACCGATATCGCCCAAGGCGGCAGCGCCGAGCAGGGCATCGGCAATCGCGTGCAGCAGCACATCGGCATCACTGTGGCCGAGCAGTCCCCTCTCGTGCGGGATCTCGATACCCCCAAGCACCAGTCGCCGATTCTCGGCAAACTGATGGACGTCGTAGCCAATTCCGGAACGCGGCCAGGTCATGATGTGGCTTCCTTTCGCGCACGCAGGATGGCTTCTGCCACCAGCACATCGTGCGGATGCGTGATCTTGAGATTGGTGGAATTACTGGGAACGATCGTAACCGGGTAACCCAGATGTTCGGCCAGCGAGGCCTCATCGGTCATCAGGACATCGCCGGATTGCGCCAACGCCATCATCTCGGTCATAAGCTTCACGTTGAACACCTGCGGTGTCTGGGCCTGCCAGAGGGTGGAGCGATCGATCGTTTCCACGATCTGCCCCTGAATACAACGCTTGATGGTATCGGTAACCTGGGCAGCGAGAATCGCGCCACCCGATTTCGCCGCGGCAGACACGGTGGCATCAATCTGATCCGAATTGACCAGCGGTCGGGCGGCATCATGCACCAGCACGATCTCGGCATCCTCGCGGGCGGCACGTACGCCGTTGGCGGTCGATTGCTGCCGCGTATCGCCACCGAGGACGATCTGTCGCACCTTCGTCCAGGAACGGAGCGCAAGCAGCTCGGAGATCGGCACCATCGTGTGTTCACCTACAACCAGAACGATCTCGGTCACCGAGGTTGCGTGCTCAAACGCATCGAGCGTCCAGGCCAGCACCGGGCGGTCCAGCAGCGGTGTCAGCACCTTACTGGCATCGCCAAAGCGCTCTCCCTTCCCGGCAGCCACGATGACGGCAACGGCAATCATGACAACTGCTCCCGAGCAGCAAAGAGTCGCTCTGCCACTTCCTGGGGGACCGGTGCGGAGCCGAGAATGCGGCCTTCGCGAAAACCGACACCGTGGTAATCGCTACCACCGGTCGGGATCAGGCCCCACTCGTCAGCGATGGCTCGAAGTTCCTCATGCTGCTCCGGCGTGTACTCGGCGTAGTAGGTCTCAAACCCCTGTAGGCCCACCGGCACCAACCGCTTGAGTGTTCCCTCGATGTCCCTGGTTGTAAACGGATGCGCCAGCACTGGAATGGCGTGGTGGTCCACCAGAAGACGGACCGCATCCTCCGGCATAAAGGGATCACGGGGAACGTAGCCCGGTCTCCCTGCCTTAAGGTAGCGATCGAAGGCGTCCGGGACATCGGTAGCGGCACCGATTTCGATGAGCGCCCGGGCAACATGCGGTCGGCCAATACTACCGAACTCCGCCTGCGCCAGAATGGCATCACCATCGATGTCGTAGCCAAGTCCGCACAGCTTCTCGATCATCTGCTCGATACGGCGATAACGGCTCATGGCGAGATCGTGGAGGGCTTCGGTGAGACCGGTATCGGCAATATCGACGAAGTAGCCGAGGATGTGCACTTCGGCGCGATCAACGGTCGCGCTGAGCTCGACGCCCGGCACCAGCGTGATGCCAGCGGCATCCGCCCGGCGCTGCACTTCCGGAAGAGCGGCGACCGTATCGTGATCGGTCACACCCAGGACAGAAACCCCCTGCTGAACGGCGAAACGCACCAGTTCAGCAGGGGTATCCACGCCATCGCTGGCGGTGGTGTGGGTGTGAAGATCAATGTTGTGAGGATTCGTCGTTGTCATGAAACGAGTTTAGCGCGGTTCGACCACCAGGCGAATCGCGGTGCGATCCTCGTTCTCGATAGTGACATCAATGAACGCCGGTATGCAGATCGCATCGATACCGGTTTCCTTGAGGTAATCCCGCGCGATGGCAACGGCTTTAATGGCCTGGTTAGTGGCACCAGCACCGATCGCCTGCACCTCGGCTCGACCAACCTCGCGCACCACACCAGCGATCGCACCTGCGACAGCGCTTGGACGTGAGCGGGCGGACACCTTCAGGACATCCTCGAAATCGATAACGATATCTTCGGAGACTGATCCGTGGCTGGAGACCGATGCGTACTCAACTGTGGTTGTGGTGGTCGTTGACGACCACTCGGTATGGCCGTTGCTCTCGACCGGTATGGTTTCGGTCTCTATGTAGACGGAGACTTCCTCGTACTCAACGACCGCCTCCGCGACGGGGGCAGTCTCGGCAATCGTCTCCTCAACCTCATCAACGAGCTCCTCATCCGCATCCGGCGGGAAGCTGTTGCCCTCGGCCTTGATCTTGATATCGGCCAAATTGAGTTTACTGAAGAAACGATTCATGGAGCCCGACCCTCTTTCCCCAAAACCCGGAATACGGGTGCAAGAATGCACAAGCATCGCCGTAGCGATACGTTCACTGAAATTGTGGATATCAGCCAATCCGGGCGGAGTTGCCCGAATCTCTCGCCTCCCCCAAAGAGGCATAGGGGTAGTTTACGCTGTTTCATCTTGGTTTTGCATTGCCATGATCAAGGACATCCTGAAAACGCCAAAGGCGCATGAACCATTCCCAATTTCGGGAATAAATTCATGCGCCTCCGTTGCTATTTCCGAGAGACACCAAGCGTGCGCTGGCGGCTGCCAGGCATATGAGCTCTGGGTGCGTTAGCGTGCGTAATCGACCGCGCGCGTCTCGCGAATCACCGTGACCTTGATCTGGCCCGGGTACTCGAGTGTTTCCTCAATCTTCTTCACCACATCCTGCGCCAACCGGGTGGCACCGGCATCGTTCACCGCGTTCGGCTGGACGAGGATTCGCACCTCGCGACCGGCCTGGATAGCGAACGATTTCTCCACGCCCTCAAACGAATTCGCGACGCCCTCAAGCGCCTCAAGTCGTTTGATGTACGTCTCCACCATCTCCCGTCGCGCACCTGGTCGGGCGCCAGAGATGGCATCCGCCGTCTGGACGATGAATGCCTCGATCGTCTGCGGCTCTTCCTCATTGTGATGTGCCGCAATCGCGTGCACGATCTTGGAGGATCGGCCCAACCGGCGAGCGATATCCGCACCAATCAACGCGTGCGGACCTTCATTTCATGGTCAACGGCCTTACCGATATCGTGTAGCAGACCAGCGGTCTTGGCCACATTCACATCGGCTCCCAGCTCAGACGCCAGATTGGCGGAGATGAGGCTGGTTTCCAAGCTGTGTGCCAACACGTTCTGCCCATAACTGGTGCGGAACTTGAGTCGGCCAAGCAGCTTGATCAGATCCGGATGCAGACCGGGCACGTTCGCGTCATAGGCAACGCGCTCGCCCTCCTCCCGCATGATCTCATCCAGTTCGGCCTGTGTCTTGGCAACCACTTCCTCGATCCGGGCTGGGTGGATGCGGCCATCCTGCAACAGTTTCTGCAGGGATCGGCGCGCAACCTCGCGACGAACCGGATCGAATCCACTCACGGTGACGGCTTCAGGCGTATCATCAACGATCAGATCGACACCCGTGGCCGTCTCCAGCGCCCGGATATTGCGACCCTCACGACCGATAATGCGACCCTTCATCTCGTCATTCGGTAGCGGGACAACACTCACCGTGGATTCCGAGACGTAATCCGACGCAATGCGCTGGATTGTCGTTGCCAGAATCTTGCGAGCGCGTTTGTCAGCTTCCTCCTTGGCTTCCTGCTCGATCTCGTGCACGTGGCGCTGGGCCATGTGACGGGCATCGGCCTCGATATCCGCGATCAGTTGATCGCGTGCTTCCTGGGCGGTCAGCCCGGCAACGCGTTCGAGTTCCTCATGATATCGCTGACGTGATTGTTCAACTTCCTGCATCTGAGCAACGCGCTGGGCTTCGATATCCCGAAGTACGCTCTGCCGATGCTCCTCCAGCTGCTGATCCTTGCGAACCTTCTCGGTCTCCCAGGTATCATGATCACTCTGGAGTTTCTGCTCCCCTTTACGAATCGCCTGGTCGCGCTGTTCCAGCTTCCGAGACTTTTCGTCAATGCTTTCTTCTTTTTTCTCGATCCGCCCCTCGATACGTTCGATCTCGATCCGACGTTGCGTCAGTTCTCGATCAAGTTCGGCTCGAAGTCGGATTGCTTCATCCTGGGCTGCCAGTTTCATCGCCCGTTGTTGGGATTCGGCTTCTTCAATAACTCGATCCGCTTCAACTTGCGCTTTCTTCATCTTTGAATCAGCGCGTTGTTCCAGCATGAAATAGGTCACGAAAAAGGTGATTCCAGCAACGAGCACGGCAACCAGGATGACTGTTATCAGATCACCCATCTGTAGCTCCTCGCTCGTGTCCTCATCTTGCGATGAGGTCTCCATTGTTAAGGTATGACCGTCCGAGATGGCTTCGGTATGACCATATGTCAACACCGAAATCGCACACCCCATATCGGGCGGATACAAAGGTAAGGATACGTCCAGATCGATGACCGGGTCAATGAGTCTGTATGCAGTGACGCGTACGTTCGCAGATTCACCACAAGATATACTCCGGTTGATCAACGAGCGACGTACAATGAACCTGTCAGAACGGTTCACATCAACGAGGATGTCTATGCCCAACAATCACCAACCACGACGGCGCAACGAGAGCGCCGCACAACCCGGCGATGTCGCCCTGCTTATCGATTATGAGAATCTGCAGGTCAGTCTGCGGAACCACTTCAATCTGACCACACCGAAGATGAGCCTCATCATCCAGGAAGCCCTGGATCATGGTCGTCTGGTACTCAGTCGGGCGTATGCACCGTGGACGAATCCCGAGCTCAGCATCGATGCCGAGAATCTGTATCGTCAGGGTATCGACCTGATCTATACACCGGCAGGCAAGAACAGCGCCGATGTGCGTATGGCGGTGGATGCAGTCGATCTGACTCAGCGCATGAGCAATCTGGACACGATTATCTTCGTCACCGGCGATGGCGATCTGATTCATCCGCTGAACTACCTGCGACAGGCGGGTGCGCACGTGGTGGTGATCGGTGTGGATGCGGCGATGAGCCGTATGCTCAGTTCCGCCGCCGATGCGGTGCTCATCTACGAGCGCGATCTCGATCCATCGGTACGCGAACGATCGGTACGTCGGCAGACACGCTCCTCCCAGCCGACCCAATCCCAAAACGGACGCAGTGCGATCCCGGTCTCGGCATTCGAGCCGCTGCGGAAGGTGCTGGCTCAACATGGCGATGGCCAGCCGATGCTCTATCAGGAAGTGGGTCACTGGCTCGGTACCGATCACAATCTGAGACCTCGGGCAGCGTTTAACGTGCCGTTCGGTGTGTATATGGAAAACGCCCAGCAAGCGGGCGTGGTCACACTAACGCAGGCGGGTGGCAATAGCTTCGCCAGCTTGCCGAGTACCGAAAGCGATGTCGACGACGATATCGATGACGATGATGACAATGCATCCCAACCGGGTGGCGCTGTGCGGCTGGAAAGCCTGCAGGCTGAGGAGCGGGCAGCGCTGGCGGAAACCCTGCGCGAAATGAACAACGATCCGAAGCTAAACTACTTCACCTTCCGCCGAGCATTGAACAAGCTGCTCCAGGAAAGCACGCTGCCGCGGTTGAATGAATCGCAGATTCGCAGTCTGCTCAACGATCTGGCGAACCGCGAACCGGCGATCCTCATTCGGCAAATCCGTCAGGGTCGCACACCGGGAGGACAGCCATACTCGTTTTCCGCGTTCACGCTGAATCCGGATATGTCGCTCTGGGGGATTGAAGAGTAAGGAGTCTCTCCTGCTGTGGGCCCGGGGCTCAGCCCCGGGTTGGACAGTAGAGACTCCCTGAGCAACATCTCTCCATCACCCCCGGGACTTAATCCGGGGGCCACATCCAAATGTGCCCATCCTACCCATCGGTCACCATCATCGCGAACTCAGGTGGATTGGATTGCAGCACGTACCAATCCGTGCCACCGAGGAAGGCGGTGAACTCGTCTAACGTCTTGGCGATGGCGCGGGCGAGCGGCACGGTCGGTTTCACACCCTTCCACAGGTGAAGCGCCCGGATGGTGAGGACACGATCCTTGCGATTCATGGAGGGATCGATCAGTCCGACCAATCGACCGCGATGCAATATCGGCATCGTGTAGTAGCCATATACGCGCTTGGCCGCAGGTGTGTAGATCTCCAGCCGATAGTACATGTCCCACAACTGCTCCATACGGTCGCGGTTCCAGATGAGATTATCGAATGGAGACAGGAAGGTCGTCTTCGTTGGCCAGCCACTACCTTCCCGCAGCGACTCTAATGTGGGTAATAACGATGCATCCAGCCAGGTATCGTCCTTGAGCCCGTCAACACTGACCGGAATAACACACCCCTCTTCCGCCAGGCTGGGCATCAGCCGCCGCACATCATTGTTGGGCACATACGCATGCCCGCCGGTGCGCCAATAGTCGGTCAGCCAGGGAGCGGTCGCCACACCGAGTGATCGCATGGCGTGAGATAGTAACGTTCGCTGCAACTCCTCACCGGTAAGAGCAGGTATGTGCCAATGCTCGGGTGCGACCCGCTCCGGCAGGTCGTACCAACGACCAAACGAGCGATCTCGCAGACTCACCAACACATCGCCCTGCGCATGCAACGCGAACAGAATCTCGCGCTCCGGCTTGTTGCCATACCAACTTTCCCACTGGGCGAGTCTGGCAGCATCCTTCGGTGACTCGAAGCTCCTGGACCCCACGGCTCCCTCGGCGTAGATACGCTCCAGAATGCGATCCCGAATCTCACCGCGGTGTCCGCTCCAATACTCAGGGTCGTCAGGATACCGCATCATATTCTGGCGGAGCAGAGGCATATAGGTGGTCGGAGTAATAGCGGCAGCGTGCGTCAGATACTCGGTGAGCGCCCGACGTTCGGTGAACAATGTGGTGAGGTGATCGAGATTGTAGTTACCCAACCGACTCCACAACGCGGTCTCGTGGCTACGGCTCACAACCGAGATCGTATCCAGCTGGATCATTCCCAGATGGGTGATCGTCTCGAGAATATCGTCTGGATTAATCGTTCTGGTGAAGTGCCTGCGATCCAGACGGCTGGCGATCACCGCCAGCGCCTGTGCTTCCCGTTTCGTCAACTGCATCATGCCGTCATGAACCTCCTCGTGAAGGCATAATAGAACGGTGCGCGGACGATTGCCTTCCGCATTTAGCAGCATCCGGAGATCTGGGTTGCGTATCGCCCTCGTCCACGACTATCTCACCCAATACGGCGGGGCCGAACGCGTGCTGGAAGTGCTACATAGCATCTATCCGGAGTCTCCGGTTTATACCAGCCTGTACGATCCCCGGAACCTCCCCACCTCCATGCAGGAATGGGAGATCCATACCAGCGGAATCTCGCGCTGGCCCGGTGCGAAACGAACGCATCGACTGTGGACGCCACTCTATCAAACGATGTTTCGCCGTATCGGTAAATCTCTACCCAAGGATGTGGATGCAGTGATCGCGGATACCTCCGCCTTCAGTCACAACGCCGCTATCACCTCCCCCGACGTGCCCTTTATCGCCTATTGCCATAGTCCGGCCAGATTCCTCTACAAGGACAAGGACTATCTCGACGCCGTGAACCTCGGCCTCGCAACACCGGCGGCGAATCTGGTTTTCCGCCGGATGCGACACCAGGACAAAAAGGCGGCGGCCCAGGTAACCACCTATATCGCCAACTCCAACACCGTGCGCGATCGCATCCGCGAGGTCTATGATCGCGACGCCGAGGTCATCTACCCTCCCGTGGATATCGAGCGCTTTCGACCGACGTCACCGGTGGAACCGGAGGACTGGTATCTGGTGGTCAGCCGACTCGTCCCCCACAAATGGATTGATCGCGCGGTGCGTGGCGCGACCCTGGCGAATGTACCCCTGAAGGTGATCGGTAGCGGCCGCGCTGAGGCTGATCTCCGCGCCATCGCGGGACCACGGGTTGAGTTCCTCGGTGAGCTTCCGGACGCGGAAGTTGTCCACTATATGCAGCGCTGCCGTGCGCTCATTCTCCCTGGCGTTGAGGATTTCGGCATGACTGCCGTCGAGGCCCAGGCCGCCGGTCGACCGGTGATTGCGGCTCGGGGTGGTGGTGCAATGGAGACCGTCGTCGATGGTGTCACGGGCTGGCATTTCGATAGCGGGCGCGATGACGAGCTGGTAACACTGCTCACCCATGACAACATCTGGGATAGCCAGCACATCCAGCAGCACGCGGCGAGGTTCAGTCGGGAGCGATTTGAACTCCGGATTCAGGACACCGTTAAACGCGTGGTTCGCACCGGTCGCTAACTGAAACGTAGCTTCCACACTACCGCCGCAGCCTCGAACACGACTGATCGGCTCAACTTGCTGGCGCCGGCTATACGGTCATGGAAGACGATCGGCACCTGCTCGATATGCGCACCGTGGCGATGGGCTCGCCAGGTTGTCTCGATCTGGAAACCGTAGCCGTCAGAGGAGATGCTGGCGAGATCGATACGGTCCAATGTCTCCCGCCTCCAAACCTTAAATCCGCCGGTAAGATCACGGATGTGGACACCGACTACCCATCCCGCGTACCAACTGCCAAAACGACTGATCCAGCGGCGATGAAGCGGCCAACCGATGGTACTACCACCCTCGATATAGCGGCTACCCAGCACCAGATCGGCATTGGTGGCGACGGCGGTGTTCATCATCGCCTGTAGATCCTGCGGTCGGTGGCTGTGGTCGGCGTCCATCTGGACGATGTAGTCCGTATCCATCCCAATAGCCTCGGCAAAACCATCAACGTAGGCACGACCAAGGCCCTGTTTGTGGGCACGGTGCTTGACGTGGACGGTACCCGGATACTGCATTGCCAGCTGATCCGCGATCTCTCCGGTACCATCCGGTGAGTTGTCATCCACGATCAGGATTTGAGGGGAACACGGCAACGCCAACAGCTCGCTGACGAGACTGCCGATATTCTCTGCCTCGTTGTAGGTCGGAATGACCACCACGATTGACGCTTCACCCAGCGGGATCATGCGTCAGTGACGCCCTCGTCGCTGGAGCGGCCACGGTCGAGCAGAAACTGGACCTGCACCAACAGGGCATCGATATTGAACGGCTTGGGCAACAGGGCATCCGCCTCGAGCTCGTTGGAGCGATCACGCAAGGTGCGACTGGCGCTCATGGCGATGATCGGCAAGTCCCTCGTCTCGGGCTCGCGACGCAAGCGGGAGATGAGCGTGCCACCATCGACGCCGGGAAGCATGATATCCATGAGGATGAGATCGGGATTCCATTCGCGACTGAGCATGAGACCATTGGCCCCGTCCTTCGCGATCGCAACGGTGTAGCCCTCGCCTTCGAGCACAACATCAATGAGCTGGGCGACGTCTTCCTGATCTTCAACCACAAGGATGCGAGCTGACACGCGATTCCGTCCTTTGACTCAACGACACGTTACTGCTGCGAGTATACCGTACGAACGGAGTTGGCGGAACGACGGCGGCCATCCGCATCAGCGAGGGTGTGCAAGATACACCCTCGCTGACTCCGGCTATGGCTCGATGGTGATCTTCCCATCGATCCGGCAGAAGCGTTTGCAGACCTTCAAGCCGTTCTGAATCGTACACACCTCAAAGCAGACGGGGATCTTCACTGGTTCGCGCGGGATCTGGAACATCCACTTTTCCCATGGTCGATTCGTGGGGATGAGATCAGGGAATGGGTATTTCGTACCGGGAAGGTCATCACTCGGGCGAACGGGAATGGGATCCTGCGGCAATGAATAGATACCGAGCGTGGCAATCGTATCCCGGCTCAACTTCACTTCGGACAAGCGCCCAAGCAGGTCATTGCCCATATCCAGCCACTGCTCGGTCGCCTTTATCAACTCCGGGGTGAGGAGTTTATCCAGATCCTTGTTCATTTTGCTGAGTTGCTTGTCCGTCATGAGTACTCTCCTATCGCCTTCAATGGGCAGGATCGCCATACTCACGCCCATACGCGGAACTGGGAGAACGTGAACGCCTTGTACTGAGAATGGAAATACGAGGACCAGATCCCTTTCTGGAACCATCCCAAGGCTCAGATTAACGGGAATGCCTCAAACAACCGAACAGGACTCTTGAACGTGAGTAGTTGCACTCCATACTAGCGTCAGATACATGGATGTCAATTAGCGAAAACTTGCGATATATGAGTCGATGACGGCCATCGCATGAATATCTTCCGGATAGGAACGTAGGAACAATAGGATGAGGGAATCCGTTCACCTCACAACGAAGATGGTGAACAAGCAGGAGAGTCCGCCCCATGGGTATCACGGAATTCATCGCCGCCATTGCGGAACCCATTGGTATGGCGACAAGCAAACCTGAATCACCACGCCCGGACAATAAGCCCACGGCACCGAGGGAGTACACGGGGAAAGGATGGAATCGAATTGATCCACCTCCGCCCAATCCACCAGCGACCACGGATTCGCAGTAGCACTTACCCTATCGGTGGGGCAGTATCCACGATATCCGCACCGAGCGCATTCAGCTTGGCGACGAAATCCTGATAGCCGCGGTCGATGTGGAAGACATCGGTGACCTGGGTCTCACCCTCGGCAACGAGGCCAGCGAGTACCACACTAACAGCACTGCGGATATCCAAACTCTGCACACGCGCGCCATGGAGTTTGGTTGGACCATGCACCTCGGCAGCGGTGGCGAGGAACTCACCGTTCTCACCGAATCGCTGCACCCGAATATCCGCACCCATCTTGATGAGTTCATCGGTATAGCGCAGGCGATCCTCATAGACCCGCTCATGCACATTAGCCACACCGTTCGCCTGGGTTAGCAGGGGCATGAAGGTGCTTTGGCTATCGGTGGGGAAACCCGGATACGGGAGCGTCTGAATATCGACGGCTCGAAGCTCTGGTCCTGCCTTAACCAACATGCGGGTATCGTGTTTCCAGATTTCCGCACCCGCCTCCATCAGCTTTTCGGTGATGGGCACGAGGTGACTCTCCTCGATATCCTCCAGCGTGATCTCACCACCGGTCATCACCGCGGCTACAGCGAATGTGGCGGCCTCAAGCCGATCGGGAATGACGATATCGCTGACACCGCGCAGTCGTTCAACACCCTCGATCGTCATGAACGGTGTGCCGAGTCCGGAGATCCGTGCACCCATGCGATTCAGCATATTGCCCAGCCAAACGATCTCGGGTTCATAACTGGCGTTCATGATCATCGTGGTACCGGCCGCTCGCGTGGCGGCCATCATCAATGCTTCCGTGCCGGTGTGACTCGGATAATCCATATAGATGCGCGCGCCTTTGAGCTTGGCCACCTTGGCGTGCGTTGTTTCCGGACCACGAACGATCTCCGTGCCCATGCGCTGGAATCCACGCAGGTGCATATCGATGGGGCGGCGTCCGATCTGATCGCCGCCAGGCAGGGCGAAGCGAATTTCACCGGCACGAGCGAGCATGGGTCCGGTGACCACCACGCTGGCGCGCGTCGCCTTGAACAGGCTCGGTGGGGCATCAGTCGAGGTGATCTCGCGCGCATGCACGGTGACGCGCTCATTGGCGCGATCGATCTCGACCTCGGCACCGAACGCGCGCAACAGATCGGCCATGCTCAACACATCGGCAATCATCGGCACATTATTCAGCACCACCTCCTCCTTGGTGAGGAGGCTGGCCGCCAGCGCCTTCAGCGCCGCGTTCTTGGCACCGCTGATGCGGACATTGCCTGTGAGGCGATTACCTCCCTGAATGCGAAGCACGCGCTCGCGCGTATCCGGCAATGTCAAATCGGGTGCAGTCATCATGGGTGAGTTGATCCTTTGCAATTGCCGCACTCGGGTGATCCGCCAGCCACGGACAGAGGAATGAGGAAGTCGGCATACTCTGCCAGTATACGCCAGAGGCCGCGTTCGTACAGGGGTACAGAGCCGGAGGGATCACGTGTGGGTGCCCTCCACCATGATGATGGCGACTCTATCATCCCTATGGTGTTGATGCAGGTGATTCGTTGGCATCAACCGGATCCAGAAGGTTCTCCGGTTTCAATGGCACCAGGTGTAGTCGCATCTGATCGGTAATCAGCCGCGTGCACATATAGACCAATGGCACATGGTGCTGATCCGAGAAGGCTGTATCCAGCTTCATGATGACGGACTCAGGTGCTACGTTCAGTAGCTCAACATCCTCCGGCGTGGTGGCCGCAACCTGAATCCAGTGGTCCGATGAACCTGTGGTAGCACCATCGAGATCAAACAGTGTCTGTCGAACGGAGTTGTTACTCAGACCTCGCTCAGGGAGACTGGGATACCGACGCAACGAGAGGATATTCTGAATCCACGCGAACGGAGAATGATCCACGGTGATCAAACGCTTGATGATGATGTGCCCATCGTTCGCACCAGTACCCAGGAACTCCCTCGTCGCCTCCGGAACATCATCGACAACCTCCATTCCGAGCGTCGTGATCTCGGTCTCATGACCAGCCTCTCGCAGGCTCGAGGTGATATCGACCATGACACCGACGGTCGGAGAAAGGGTCTCCGGAACTTTCTTTACAAACGTGCCGGAAGGACGTTGACGCACAACGATATCGTCCTTCTCCAACTCGGTGAGCGCCTGGCGAATCGTGACCCGACTGACTTCATATGCATCCGCCAACTCGTTCTCGCTGGGGAGCCTGTCGCCCACGGTCCATTCCTGCCGGGCGATTCTTCTCTGCAGTCCAAGTGCAATCTGATGATAGATTGGCAGCCTGCCGTTTCGATCAATACGCGTTGCCAAGGTGTATTCCCCGTCGTTGTGTGCGGTTTTCACGTCTGAGTATAAGAGTACTCTCCCTGCCTGCATGATGATGGACGCGACCCCTTGACAAGGAGAATCCTTCGATTAGTCTATTGTATATACATAGATACTATAGTTCTATGACCAAGATCTGTTCCACACCGCTACGTTCGGCCTCTGAGACCGAATGGTTACAAGAGAGGAGGAATCCCCGTCAGATTACTGGCAGCACCGGCGATTCGGAGAAAGGGAGCATTCAATTGTCACTGGACCAATACATCAATCTTTCCAAAAAGACTTTCGTCGATGGTATGGCAACCTACGATGACCAGGTTCGCCTGTACCCCCTTGCGGATGTACAATCCGAGTCGGTCGATGATCTGAACGCGCAGATCGCCAACAACCCTGATGACGCCGATCTCTACCTCAAAAAGGGTATCGCCCTGAGTCGCGCGTCCCTGCACCATCAGGAAGCGATCGATGTCTTCTCGAAAGGGCTTCTGCTCGATCCCTTCCATGCGATGCTCTACCGCTGGCGCGGTCACAAGCATCTGAATGTGCGCGAGTTCAATGCCGGACGATCTGACCTGGAGATATCCTCCCGCCTCGATCCAGGCAACTGGGATACCTGGTATCACCTCGGCTTGGGCAACTACCTCTGCGGAGATTTCGAGCGCGCACTCTATGCCTACCGTCACTGTTGGGATCTCACGGATACGGACGACAAGCGTGTGGCGATTGCCGACTGGTTGTACATGACGCTCATGCGCCTGGGTCGCAATGACGAGGCGCTCTCCGCCCTCGATTTCGTCACACCCGACATTGATCCGGGACCAAACGAAGCCTATTTCGCCCGTTTGCTTATGTACAAGGGCATCGGCAGTGCCGATGATCTGCTGGAGGGTGCGGATATCGCTGATGTGAACTATGTAACCCTCGGCTACGGTCTGGGGAACTACTTCTACTGTGCCGGCGATATCGAGCGCGCCGTGCAGATCTGGTCCTCGGTACTCAAGGGCTCCTATTGGTCCGCTTTTGGTTGCATTGCATCCGAGGTGGAACTCCGTCGCCTGGGACGATTACCTGAATAGCGTCGATGGCTGCTCCCACATTCGGGAGTAAGCCGTTTGGGAAAGGAACGTGAACATGACTCGTAATCACAAACTGAACTCCACATCACCCTCCGTCGATCGACGCACATTTCTCAAGGCTGGAGCCGCGATGAGCGTAGCGATCGCTTCATTGGCTGACCCACTCCACGCACTTGGATACGGAACTCAAACCTCACACAAGATGGCCGCGCAGCAGGCCGGGGTAGTGAATCTGTTCATGAGTTCATCGCCCGATACGTTCCTGCCGCATTACAGCATTGGTGCGTATTCCCGCTATATCGGCCAGCTCATCTTCCCGCGATTGCTCCGCTATCAGGAAGACGCAAGTGTTGTTCCGTACCTCGCGGAATCCTTCGAGGTGAGCGATGACGGCCTTGTCTATACCTTCAGCCTCGTTCAGAATGCGGTCTGGAGCGATGGCACACCCGTGACAGCGAACGATGTTGCCTGGACCTATACCATGGCGTTCCATGGAGACTACACCGGCACCCGCCAGGTGGAGGCACCCGTTGCCGGTGGCCAGGCGTATCGTGAGGGAACGGCGGATTCCGTCTCCGGTATCGTCGTGGTCGACGATCACACGATCCAGTTCACGCTGGAGAGACCAACCTCAAGCTTCGTCGAGAACGTGGCCCAGTTCTTCTGGATTCTGCCGGCGCACGCGTTCGAGGGGACCGAGATCATCGATATCGCCAAGCACGAGATGGCTCGCAATCCAACCGTAACGGCTGGGCCACTGAACTTCGTTCGATATGAGACCGATCAGTACGTGGAACTTGCGGCCAACCCGAACTTCATCCTGGGTCAGCCGAAGATCGACACGTTCATCGTCAAGATCCTGCGCAACGATGTCGCCCTCGCCCAGTTTGAGACGAAGGAAATGGACGCCACCACCAAGGTGGGTGTCATGCTGCCGCAGGATGTCGCCTCCCTCGAAGGTATGGGTCTGCAGGTAACTCCGGTACCCGGCAGCGCATTGCAGTCCATGGGTATCAACAACGATCGGGAATGCTTCCAGGACAAGCGCGTACGGCAGGCAATGGCACACGCGATTGATCGCCAGGCCATCATCGACTCGCTGTTGATGGGCTACGGTCAGATTCTGAACGCCAAGGTGCCCACCTTCAGCCCGTACTACAATCCGGAAACCGCGGGATTGCTGCAGTACGATCCCGATCTGGCCAAGCAGCTCCTCGAAGAGGCTGGCTGGGATTTCAATCGCGAAATCACCCTTTTCGTGCCGACCGGTAACGTCACGCGCGAACGATCTGGTCCGATCATCCAGCAGTACCTGCAGGCGGTGGGGATGAAGGTCAAGATGGAGACGATGGAGTTTGCCACCCAATCCGCACGCGTCGATGCGGGCGAGGCTGATCTCTGGCTGGTAGGCTCGAGCTTCGTCACCTTCGATCCTGATCAGACATCGTCTTTCCATTCCGCCTCGCTGCCGCCGTCCGGTTGGAACTCGTGGCGCTGGATGAATCCGGAAGCCGATCAGGCGATGGATGATGGTCTCGCCGCCGTTACCTTCGAGGAGCGGAAGGAAGCCAATGATCGACTGCAGATGATCATGGCAGACGATGTACCAGTGGTATTCCTCTATCATCCGGAGGATATTCACGTGATCTCAACTCGCCTCCAGAATGCCACCCCGACCGCCGTCGGTATCGAGTGGAACATTCAGGACTGGGAGTTGACCCAGTAGGTAACCAATGGGCATGGTCGCGTTCATGCGACCATGCCCTCATTTCCGCACGCATCACGTTTGGCAAAGGTTATGGAACCATATGGCTCGTTACGTTCTCCGACGACTCCTGATAGCCATTCCCACGCTCATCGTGATCAGCATGATCACCTATCTCGTGATTGACCTGATGCCGGGCGATTCGGTTGATATGATGGTTGATCCATCCGGCAGCGCTGAGTCTATTGAGCGACGGCGCGAAGCAATGGGACTCAATGACCCCATCTATGTACGGTACTTTCACTGGATCTCCGAAGTGGCAAAAGGGAATCTCGGCTACTCCACGGTCAATAACTGGCCCGTGGCTGATCAGGTCATGGAACGTGTAGTTCCGACATTGACACTCATGGGAAGCGCCCTGGTACTCAGCCTTCTGTTGGCCTTTCCGATCGGTATCATTTCCGCGGTTAAGAGCAACTCAAAGCTGGATAACTTTCTGACCGTTATGACGTTTTCCGGTATCTCGCTCCCGACATTTTTCGTCGGTTTGGCGGGTATCTATATCTTTGCCGTCAAACTGAAGCTGGTACCAACCTCCATGATGCAAACACCAGGGGGAGACGGATCACTTGGTGACCGCCTGCATCACCTCATCCTTCCTGTCTCCGTACTCGCGATCCACCAGGTCGCCCTCTATATGAGACTCGTGCGCTCATCCGTTATCGAATCCATGCGCAAGGACTTTGTCCGAACCGCGCGAGCTAAAGGTCTTAACGAGCAATCTGTGATTATGCGTCACGCGGTACGTAACAGTCTGCTCCCCGTGGTGAGCGTGTTAGGGGTGCAGTTGCCCGGACTCTTCAGTGGTGCCGTGGTGACGGAGCAGATCTTCGCCTGGCCCGGTATTGGGCGACTCCTGGTGACATCGGTATATGGGCGCGACTATCCGGTGCTGATGGCCATCATTATGGTCACGGCGGTGCTCGTGATCCTCAGCAATCTCCTCACAGATATTCTCTATGCGGCCGTTGATCCCCGGATTACGTACTAGGAGCGGATATGGCAGTGCTGGATACAACCTCCACAACCACAACACTCAGTGCCGCTCCCCAGGCCAATAAATCCGCAAATCGCGTCTGGAGAGCCTTCCGCGGCAACCGACGTGCCTGGTTTGGTGCGATCACGATCACCATTATCGCGCTCGCCGCGCTGTTCGCACCGATGCTGGCAAAGCATGCTCCCCAAACGATCGATATGCTGGCCTTTCAGCAGCCTCCGAACTCCAACCATATTCTCGGGACCGACTCCGTGGGACGCGATGTCTTCTCTCGATTGCTCTATGGCGCGCGCGTATCGCTGGTGGTGAGTCTGGTTGCCGTGACCATCAATGTCACGGTGGGATCGATTCTTGGAGCTATCGCCGGATATATCGGTGGTGCGCCGGATCAGATCATCATGCGCATTAGCGATAGTATTCTCGCGTTTCCTCTCCTGATCCTGGTCATCGTGGCCGTTGCCATCTGGGGATCAAGTCTGACCAACCTGGTTATCGTGATTGGTCTGATGAGTTGGCCCTCTACCGCCAGAATCGTGCGCGGGCAGGTACTCTCCATTCGCAACGAAGATTACGTGGCAGCTGCCACCACGAGCGGTGCCAGTCGGTCACGTATTATCCGCGCGCATATCCTGCCGAATACGCTGGCTCCGATCATCGTGATCGCCACCTTCGATGCCGCCTCGATCGTTCTCCTGGAAGGATCGCTCTCGTTCCTCGGACTCGGCGTCCAGCCACCAATGCCAAGCTGGGGAAATATGCTCAGCGATGCCCAGTCGCTCGTCATCCTTGAATCCATGCCGTGGTTATGGCTGCCACCTGGGTTGGCCATCGCCCTGACCGTTCTCTCGCTGAATTTCCTGGGTGATGCGCTCCGAGAAGCGTTTGATCCCACCACACATCGATGAAAGGAGCACGATCACTCGTCACAAGTAGTCGCTAATCTCATATATCCGATTTCATGGAGAAGAAGATGTCTAGCAAAGTCGTTTACGCCGGAAAACCAGGTGCCGTTCTCTCAAAGGGTGTCAAGGCCGGTGGTCTGCTGTTCCTGGCCGGTCATGTCGCTGGTACCAAGGATGCGATTGATCCGACCAGTATCGCGAGTCAAACCAGGGGGACGCTGGAGAACATCGCCCGCAGTCTGAATGACTGTGGATGTAGCATGGAAGATGTGGTGCGCGTCACCATCTATCTCACCGATATGAACAACAAGCCCGCTATGGATGCCGCTTACAAGGAGTTCTTCCCGGTAGATCCGCCGGCCCGCTCCACCGTTGGCGTCAAGGAGCTTGGTGGCGATGAGTACCTCATTGAGATCGATGTGATCGCTGTGGCTCACGACTAACCTGGTGCCGTGAACAAACAGGACCCGGCCAACAATGCCGTTGGTCGGATCCTCCTCAATTCCCTGCTGACAAACACTACAGCGATAACACCCTCTACGGCCGGTGCGGTATGTCTTGACAGGTAGCAGGGCAGTTAATCTGCCCTTGAGATGCGGCTCGAAGGGGAGACAAGCTCCCCTGCTACCGATGATCCAGATGACAACACGGTGTGAACCCGCTCTAGGAATCGATCTCCCGCGGATCGAGAGCGTCTCGGAGACCATCACCCAGGAAGGTAAACGAGAGCGTGATGAGCGCTACGGCCAGCGCCGGTGCCAGCAGCATCATCGGCTGCAGCGTATAGGTCTTGGAACCATCCAGAATCATCTGCCCCCAACTGGTAGGGAACGGCGAGTTTAGATTGGTGCTGGGCCGAACACCAACACCGAGATAGCTCAGCACCGCCTCTGAGATGATGGCGCCAGGCACGACAAACGCAGCGGCCACGATAATCGGACTTAATGCATTCGGGAAGACATGCCGTGTTAGCACCCGCGGTGCCGATGCTCCACTGGCAAGCGATGCTTCCACGAACTCCTTCTCCTTCAGCGACAGGGTCTGGCCGCGGACAAGGCGAGCGACACCGGTCCAGTTCACAATACTCAGGCTGACAAAGAGCAGTACCAATCCATTCAGTAACTTGCCCACAAAATGCTCGCGGAAGGCGATCTGCATGATGATGGCCAGCAGCAACGCCGGGAAGGCATAGACCACGTCCACCAAACGCATCAGGATGTTATCGATAGTCCCACCCATATAGCCAGCGATGAGTCCGATGGGAATACCGATCAGCAGAATCGCGAACATCGGGATGAAACCCACCACCAACGAGACGCGAGTGCCATAGACCAGGCGGCTAAAGACATCGCGGCCGATCGAATCCGTACCGAGTGGGAAATCCCAGGTACCCGTCCGCATCGGATTCGGATCGCTGGACCAGGCCGGCAATCGATAGGTACCGGCAACGGCAACATCCGTCTTCACCGGATTGTGGGGCGCGATCACCGAGCGAAGATCGCCAATGATGGCGAGGAACAACAGGAAAATGATGCTGGCAACGGCCATCTTGTTCTTGCGCAGGCGACGAACGGCGTTGCTCCACAGGCTGCGGCTCTTCTGCTCGAAAGATTGTCGCGATCGGCCTGGCTGCGAGGGTTGGCGAAACGGTACTGGCAGACATAACACGAACCCTTAGCGACGATTGCGACGCGTGGGTCGAGATAGCCGTAGGCAACATCGACCAGAACATTTGCCAGTGCGATCAAACCGCGTAGAAGATGGTCACACCCATAACGATCGAGTAGTCACGCTTGCCGATGGCAGCGACAAAAGTCTTGCCGAGACCGGGGGCGTTGAAGATCGTCTCGATAATGATCGATCCGGTCACCAGATCGGCGGCGGCTGGGCCGAGGATGGTGATCACCGGCAGCAGGGCATTACGCAGAATATGGCTGATGACAACGGGTCGTTCAGCCAAGCCTTTGGCGCGGGCGGTGCGCACAAAGTCCTGTCGCTTCATCTCAAGCATGCTTGAACGCGTCAGCCTGGCCATGTAGGCGGTTGTACCGAGACCCAAAATGAACCCCGGCAGGATATAGGCGGTGGAGAAGAAGCCCTCCCACGCCTCCGGGCGCTTGATGGGCGAAACAGAGAAGTTCTGACTGAGGAAGATCAACAAAAGCAGTCCACTGACAAAGGTAGGGACAGAGATACCGAGTGTGGAGATACCGAGGGCGGTGTAATCGACCCAGGTGTTCTGCCGGAGCGCGCTGATCACACCAAGCGGGATACCGATGGTGACGGCAAAGAAGATGCCAACCAAACCGATTCTGAGCGATATGGGGAACTGCCGCGCAATCACATCCTGCACGGACTCCGCACCACGGCTCTCATAGGTCGGACCGAGATCAAAGGTAAAAACACCCTTGAGATAGTTCAGAAACTGGCTATCCGAAAGCTCCCTCGCGAGCTTAATCGGATTGCGGACGCCCTCACTCCAGGCATCGCTGACAGCCTGGGTGTTAATCCAGACAGGCTTATCCAGGCCAAATTTCTCGTTCAGAACCCGAACCGCGCTTTCCGGCATCGGTTTCTCGAGATCGAACGGGCCGCCAGGGGCCTGGTACATAAGGAAAAACGTTGCTGCCGAGACGATGATCACAACCGGGATCAGCGACAGCAACCGCCTGACGATGAATCGGAACATGGCGACCTTCTAGCGGACAACATGGGCAACGTGCGCAGGCGGCTGCCTGCGGTCACGAATCCCGATTATGCGAGGACAACGGTGGTACGATTCCTACCCCTACACCGCACAAATGGAAGCTGAGAGCAGCGTACTGCTGCTCTCCTTCACGATTATCTAGGGTCGGTTGACGTCCAACTCCAGCAAGGAGGTGAACTGACCCGCCAACTCTACGTCAAGCGCGGTTGCGGTGTAGCCACTCACATCCTGGGCTGACGAGAAGGTTCGCGGAACCATTGTAGAGGAACGGACCCGGATATCGGCAACCAACAGCTCGCTGGCCTGCTCGTAGAGCGAGGTGCGGAGCTCCGGATCGCGCTCGGCGTCAGCCTGCTTCACCAGGGCATCGAAGTCCGGGTTGCAGTAACCGAAGCGCTTGGCGAAGGTCGCATCACAGGTGAAGTAGACGCTCAGCCAGTTCTGGGCATCCGGGTAATCCTGAATCCAGCCACCAACGAGGAGGAGGTGCGGGAAGGTCTCTGGTTCCTTGCGGAGGGCGACCAGCGCGGTACCTTCAGTCGGAACCAGCTCAATCTCGATACCGAGGACATCACGATACTGACCAGCGACCCACTCGGCACGAGCGGTATTCGCGGCGTCGTTGCTGTTGTAGTACATCTTGATCGGCGGCAGTGCCTCGGCGGATCCGTAGCTGGAATCGGCCAATGCCTGTCGGGCGGCTTCAGGATCGTACGCGTAGGCCGGTCTCGATGCTGCCCGGGATTCCTGGCGGGATCCAGGAGTAGGTCGGGGTGCAGTCACCGGAGCGGATGACGGAGCAGTAGGTTTCGCGATCAAATGCCAGCGAGAAGGCCTCGCGGACCTTGATGTCTGTCCATGGCTCCTGCGTCAGGTTCATGTTGAGCGTGTAGGTGCTGGCCACCGGATAGGAAACCAGGATCAGTCACCTCAGTGCCGGGTCATTCGTCACAACCGGCAGCTGGGACGGATCAACCGTAACCATATCGAGGTCACCGGAGCGGTAGGCTTCGATGGCGACAGCGGAATCCGACTGGTAGACGTAATCGATACCATCCAGATTGGCGCGGCCACCCCAGTAGTTCTCATTGGCAACGAAGCTGACCTGCAGGTCATCGGTCCAACTGGAGAGCTGGAACGGGCCATTGCCCAACTGCAGTGCCGGATCCTTCCACCAGAGATCGCCACCCTGCTCAATGAGTTCCTTCTTCGCCGGGAAGAAGACCCACAGGCTGGCAACGGTCGGGAAGAATGGTGCCGGAGCATTCAGGGTGATCTCGAGGGTCAGGTCATCGATAACCACGACTCCGAGAGCAGCCTTGGTGGTCTCGTAGGCATCAGCGTCAGCGCCATCGGCGGTTGAGTTGGCGAAATCCTCGCAGCCAACGATATCGAAGAGGATGGACTGATACTGACCGGCGGTGTTCGGATCGCAGGTGCGCTCCACCGCGTAGCGGAAGTTCTCGGCCGTAAGCGGCGAGCCATCGCTGTAGGTCAGGCCTTCGCGCAGGTGGAAGGTGATAACCGTCAGGTCATCATTGAACTCCCAGCTCTCGGCGGCGGCACCAACGGTCTCGAGATCGTTGTTCTGTCGCGTCAGACCCTCGTAGTTGAGCGAGAGAATGGCGATTTCATTGGCGAACGAGCTCTTTTGGGGATCGACAACGTCGGGGAATGTCTGCTGATGAATCCGGAGAATCTTTCCGGAATCCTGGGCCACGGCAGTGGTGCCGCCAACAACTGGCCCAATGAGCATAATCACCGCCAGTAGACTGGTGATTACTGCGCGACTACCTCGCAGAAACTTCATGGTCTCCTCCTTGACGCAAAACGAATTGTCCACCTGTGTGTTGTGCATACGATACGTGAAATGGATTACACGTGCAAGAGCATTGTGTGACGATTGGTCAAAATCCTCCCTATTTCCACCAGGTACGCACTTCATAGGATAGGATCAGCACGACACGTGGAGAGCCTTGGCCATGCAGTTCGTCATAATTCTTTGCTTGCTTGTCACAAATATATCGGCATCACCAACGCCAGGTACCACTGCGTACGAATGCCCGATTACGGTGCCGGGTACGGAACGTCCGGATACAACCGGAAGCCTGTTCACGAACGATCAGGCGGTGATGCATCAGGATGGTATCTGGGTGAGCCTGCCAGAGGATGGCGTGATCGAACTCACACCGCAGGACGAGATCCTGTTCGGGTTGAGTCGCGGTTATCGCGCCGATGAGCACACCTGGTTGCGGGATGACGGTGTTACCGGGTTCATTGTCATCACCGGCAAGCGACTCGATCAACCGAGCGAGCACACGCCGCGAAACGCGGTCTCGCCACAACGGCAGTATGTGAAGACTGGCGCGGTGAAGGCGAGCATCGCGTTCCCCAGCGCGGGCTGCTGGGAAGTGACCGCCTCGGTTGGCGAGCACCAGGTGACATGGGTGATGGAGGTGCGGTTCGTGGATGCGGCCACGCCCGAGCCGCAGTAGCGCACATCCACGCCTCTCGTCATTCTGAGTGGTGAGCGCCATTGGCGCGCATCCCGAAGAATCTCGGAGAGTCCACTGGACCTAGACCAGTAGCGGGGGAGCTGGTCTCCCCTCTTGAGGCAGACGAGCTACCCCGCTACCGGTACATCTCACCACAACTCAGATGAACTCCACGCATGAGGCGCGAGTGCTCGCCGGGGGTGGATTCCCGGTGGAACCGTTGATGCGTGAGACATGTATTGGCTGGTAGAGAACCATCCCCGATTGGAGAGATGAGATGATCGCCATTGCATGCCGCTACCCCCTCATCGTCGCCGTGGTCGCCGTTCCTGCGGCGAACGCGCAAACACCCGCATCGTTCACGTGTCCGGTGACGTTACCCAACCACATCGACGCTCCCGGTGCGTGGAAACACTACGCGGCCGACGGTCATGGCTCTTGGTTTGAAAACGGTCTCTGGATCAGTATCCCGACCGATGGCGTGCTCCGGATCGGACCGGCTCAACAGGTTACCCAAAAGGACAGTAAGTATTTCGGTTGGGGATCAGAGAAGCTTATCCTGCTCCGCGGCGAGGGTGTACGGGGGATGGTGGAGATCACCGGTCAACGTCTCGACCAACCGTCTGACAAGGCGGCGTTCAACGACACGAAGGTTGATCATTTCTATGGAGAAACCGGATTCGTACCGATCGCGCTGATGATTCCGGGCGCGGGGTGTTGGCAGTTCACCGCCACGGTCGGTGATGCCTCGGCTACATGGGTGCTTTATGTGCGGTTCTTGGGTGCGGGGACACCTGAGCCACAGTAACGAGAAGCGGAACGGGCGAGCCGTGTGGCTCGTCCGTTCTCCCCTCTTCCCTGTTGTGAACTGATTTGGTGTTCTCTAGAACCCCGGGGCTGAACCCCGGGGCCACGACTGAGCGCCTACCCTGCCGGTGTCGCGCGGTGGCTGCTGCGGCGCTTGCCGACGCGAACACGGACGGCGGCGCGCTTGAGCGCGGCCTCCTCGGCAGCGACGTTGGTAATGGCGCTGCGGTTCTTTAGGGTATCCGCGGCGCGCTCACGAGCGCGTTCCGCCCGCTCGACATCGATCTCATCGAGACGCTCGGCACTATCGGCCAGCACGATCACCTTGTTGTTCAACACTTCAATGAAGCCGCCGAACACGACCATGCGATCCTCGCGACCGCTCTTCTTGATGATGAGCTCGCCGGCATCCAGCAACGAGATGAGCGCGGCGTGGTTCGGCAGAATGCCCAACGTGCCGTCTGCACCCGGCGCGGACACCATCTCCACTCCACTCTCGGAGAAGAGTGAGCGCTCGCCCGTAATGACTTCGACAGTGAGTGTTGCCACGTTCGTGCTCTCCTGATTGGCGATGACATCGGTAGCGGAGGAGCTTGTCTCCTCCTCGTATCGATTGGCGAGGGCAGACAAGCTGCCCTGCTACCGGGTTTGGCGGGGCGACCACAAGGGTCGCCACTACCGAATTCCTGGGTGTGTTATCCCTTGCGGTTCTCGAATTCCATCTTCTCGGCGGCTTCGACGACTTCATCGATGCTGCCCTTATAGCGGAACAGCGCCTCCGGCAGGTGATCGTACTTGCCATCCGTGATCTCGCGGAAGGAGCGCACGGTATCGGCCAGGCTGACGAAGCGACCCGGGTTACCGGTGAACTGCTCAGCGGTGAAGTACGGCTGGCTCATGAACTGCTCGATACGGCGGGCGCGAGCCACGATCTGGCGGTCCTCGTCGCTGAGTTCCTCAACACCAAGGATGGCGATGATGTCCTGCAGCTCGCGATAGCGCTGGAGGATGGCCTGCGTGGCGCGGGCGACATCGTAGTGCTCCTGACCCACGATGAGGGGATCGAGGATGCGGCTGGTGGATGCCAGCGGATCGACGGCCGGGAAGAGACCCTTCTCCGCAATCGAGCGCTCGAGGGCAAGTGTGGCGTCCAGGTGGGCGAACACCGCGCTCGGGGCCGGATCGGTGTAGTCATCGGCGGGCACATAGACGGCCTGCACGGATGTAATCGAACCAGTCTTGGTGGAGGTAATGCGCTCCTGCAGCTGGCCCATTTCGTTGGCGAGGGTCGGCTGGTAACCCACGGCGCTCGGCATACGACCGAGAAGCGCGGAGACCTCGGAACCGGCCTGCACGAAGCGGAAGATGTTATCGATAAACACCAGCACGTCGCGGCCTTCATCGCGGAAGGCTTCGGCCATGGTCAGACCGGTGAGGCTGACGCGGAGACGGGCTCCTGGCGGCTCGTTCATCTGACCGAAGATCAGCGCGGTCTGATCACGCACACCGGAGGAACCAAGCTCGCCCCAGAGGGCGGTGCCTTCGCGGGTGCGCTCACCCACGCCGCAGAATACGGAGTAACCACCGAACTCGGCCGCGATGTTGCGGATGAGCTCGGTAATGATGACGGTCTTGCCGACGCCGGCACCGCCGAACACGCCGACCTTACCACCCTTGGTGAACGGTGCGATGAGATCGATAACCTTGGAGCCGGTCTCGAGGACCTCAACCTTGGTGCTCTGCTCATCGAATGCCGGAGCGATCTGGTGAATCGGGCGATACTCGGTGGCTTCCACCGGACCCATCTCATCGATGGCCTCGCCGGTCACATTGAAGATACGACCGAGCGTAGCCGAGCCAACCGGAACGGCGATGGCCTGACCGGTATCAACCACATCCTGACCGCGGCGGAGACCATCCGTGGTGGACATGGCGACGGCGCGGACGCGGTCGTCACCGATGTGCTGCTGCACTTCCAGCACGAGGCGGGTGCCATCGGGCAGGTTGGTTTCAACAGCATTGTAAATCTGCGGCAGCTGCTCTGCCGGGAACTGGATATCGACGACCACACCGGTGATCTGCAAGATCGTGCCGGTGGCGCCGGTTTTGCCCTGATTCGGGGCTACAGCGGGTGCTGCCATGTTGCAATCCTCACCTTGAGCGACCACTGTGCCGCTCGTTCGAATACTGCGAGGCCCGTTACCGTGGGCCAATCGGTTCCGCTAATCGCGGAAGGCGTTGGCGCCAGCCGAAATCTCGGCGACCTCGTTGGTAATCTGCGCCTGGCGAGCCTTGTTGTAGCTCAGGTTCAGGTCGTCCACGAGTTCCTTGGCGTTATCGGTGGCGTTTCGCATGGCCACCATCTGGCTGGAGTAGAAGCTGGCGACTGTCTCAAGCACCGCCTGATAGACGATGGTTTCGAGATAGCGCGGCAGAATCTGCTGCAGCACGGTCTTGGCATCTGGCTCGAAGATGTAATCGACATCGTCGTTGCTGATATCGCCGTCACCAGCACCCGGTCGCTGCACGGGCAGCAACTGGATGACGGTTGGTACCTGAGTCATGGTATTGATGAACTTGGGGTACAGCATGTACACCGCGTCCGCCTTACCCGTCAGGAACTCCTCAATGGCGACATCGACGATGGGGCGAATATCATCCAGCGTGGGTTTGTCACCGAGCTGAATGAACTCGGCCACAACGTTCTGACCGGTCTTGGTCAGGAAATCGCGGCCTTTCTTGCCGACAGCGATCACATCCGGCTTGCCCACCGCCTCAGTACGCAGGTACTGGGCAGTGCGGCGCAACAGGTTCGAGTTCAGCGGACCACTCAGGCCACGATCCGGGGTTACCACGATCAGGGCACTGGTCTTGACCTCCCGCTGCTCCAGCAGCGGGAATTCCTTGAGTTCGTCAGCATCGAGGTGCAGGGATGCAAGATCGCCCAACACGTCGCGCAGCCGGTCTGCATACGGACGGCCAGCGGTCACGCGCTCCTGAGCACGACGCATTTTACTGGCGGCTACCATTTCCATGGCACGCGTAATCTGCGACATGTTCTTGACGCTATTCATGCGTCGTTTTACTTCACGTGGGCTTGGCATGTGCCCTCATCCTCTCGTGAACTAGGCGACGTCGGCCTGGGAGTTGTTCGTGGCCTTGAATTCCTTGATCGCCTTGGTCAGGCTCTCAACGATCTCATCGGTCAGTTCCTTCTTCTCCTGCAGGTCACCAATCACACTGCTGTAGCTGGTGCGCAGGGTTTCAAGGAACTGCGCCTCGAACTCACGGACGCGCTCGACCGGAACATCGTCGATAAAGCCGTTGGCACCGGCCCACAGGATGGCGATCTGCTCGCTCACCGGAAGCGGACTGTACTGTGGCTGCTTCAACACTTCGACCATGACGCGACCGCGCTCGATCTGGGCGCGCGTGCTGGCATCAAGATCGCTGGTACCGAACTGGGCGAATGCGGCCAGCGAGCGGTAGTTCGCCATGTCAAGACGCAGCGAACCGGCGACCTTCTTCATGCCCTTCACCTGGGCGGCACCACCCACGCGGCTCACGGAGAGACCGGTGTTGATGGCCGGGCGAACACCGGCGTAGAAGAGATCGGACTCCAGGTAGATCTGACCGTCCGTAATCGAAATCACGTTGGTCGGAATGTAGGCGGAGATGTCACCAGCCTGGGTTTCAATGATCGGCAGGGAGGTCAGTGAACCACCACCAAGCTCATCGCTCATGCGGGAGGCGCGCTCCAGCAAGCGGCTGTGGAGGTAGAACACGTCACCCGGGTAGGCTTCGCGTCCCGGAGGGCGGCGAACCAGCAAGGACACCTGGCGATACGCCTGGGCGTGCTTGGAGAGGTCGTCGTACACCACCAGGGCGTCACCGCCCTGCTCCATGAACTCCTCGCCCATGGCGGTACCGGCGAACGGCGCAATGTACTGCATCGGAGCCGGATCGGACGCCGAAGCGACGACGACGATGGTGTTCTCCATCGCACCGTTGTCTTCGAGGATCTGCACCATCTGGGCGACCTGCGCACGGCGCTGGCCGATGGCGACGTAGATGCACTTCACGCCACTGTCGCGCTGATTGATGATGGCATCGATGGCGACGGTGGTCTTGCCGGTCTGGCGGTCACCGAGGATCAGCTGTCGCTGACCACGACCGATAGCGGTCATGGCATCGATGGCCTTGGTGCCGGTCTGCAGCGGGGTATCAACGTCCTGGCGCTTAATCACGCCCGGCGCGATGCGCTCGATCGGTCGGGTCTTCTCGGTGGCGATCGGGCCCTTACCATCGATCGGCTGACCGAGGGCATTGACCACGCGGCCCAGCAGGGCCTCGCCGACAGGAACGGAGGCGATAGCACCGGTGGTGCGAACTTCGTCGCCTTCTTCAATGCCGGTGTACTCACCCATCACGATGACGGAAACGGCATCTTCTTCGAGGTTGAGGACGAGACCATAGGTGCCGTCCTTGGTGAACTCAACGAGCTCACTCTGCATGGCCTGGCTGAGGCCGTGCACGGTGGCCACACCATCGCCGATGGCGATGACCTGGCCCACATTTGATACGGTGGCCGTATCAGAGAAACCCTGGATCTGCTGCTTGAGCAGATCACTGATTTCGGTCGCGCGTACCGCCATGATCGCTCCGTTCTCCGCGGCTTCGGTGCCGCGGTTGGCTACCGAAAGCTCATTCAGCTCAAAACCGTGCGGACTCGCACGGAACCCACAGCCGTTCTACTGAACGGCGTTCAACGACGCCCGCAGGCGTCGCAGTTGATTCTGGACACTTCCATCGATGACCTGATCACCGATGCGCGCCACGATGCCGCCGATGATATTGGCATCGGTATGCAGGCGCAGCTCAACTTCCTTGCCCACGATGCCTTTCAGGCGCTCGCGCACGAGTTGCTCACCGGCATCGTCGAGCGCATCCGCAGTCGTGACATCGACACGCACGATTCCCTTGCTGGCCAGAACTTCCTCCTCAAAGAGGGAGGCGATTTCCGGCAGCAACCGCAATCGGCGTCGTTCAATCATCATGCGGAGCAAGTTGTGAGCCTCTGGCTGCGCATCACCCATAACCGTATTCACGGCCTCAAGCTTACGCGCATCCTGCACACTCGGGTTCTCCAGGTAGCTGAGCACCTGAGGATCCGAGACAACTGCGGCGAGCGTGTCCAGATCTCGCTGCCAGGCGTCAAAGGTATTCGATTCCTGTGCGATCTCTGTCAGCGCCTGTACGTAGCGCTTGGCTGCACTGCTTGCCATTGCTCATCCTTGCGATCCCGTGATTCCTCACGGGTGATTGACTGGTCTCACAGGGAACGAGGCAGAACCCGCGTATCGGAATCTGCCTGCTCTCTGTTTAGCGGCTCTCGTTGAGCGTCTGCTCAATGAGGGTGCGCTGATCGTCAGCACTGATCTCCTTGCGGAGGATCTTGCCAGCGGCGTTGACGGCCAGGTCAGCGACTTCCATACGGAGCTGCTGTCGGGCCTGAGCGGTCTCCTGCCGCAGTGTTTCCTGGGCGCGACTGAGGAACTCATCCGCGCTGGTGGCCGCCTGCTCGTTGGCGCGGTTCACAATCTGCTCGGCGTTGCCGCGAGCAGCATTGAGAAGCTCCTGCGCCTCACGGCGAGCTTGCGCCATGATCTCTTCGTTCTTCGCTGCGCTATCGCGCAGTTCCTGCTGCATGCGCTCGGCCGCCATCAAGCTCTCGCTGATTTTGTCCTGGCGCGTATCAAGCACTTTCACGATCGGACCGACCGCGTAGCGCCACAGCAGGTAGACGAAGACGAGGAACGCGATCACCTGGACGATGAAATTCCATCCATTGATGCCTAAATCACCCACGCTCGTCTCCTCCTTCTATGGGAGAGGTGCGCCGAACACAGTACGGCGCATCTCTTCCCCAAAAATCTTAGAGAACGATCGCGATGATGATGGCGATAACGAAGGCGTAAATGGCCACGGCTTCCGCAAGAGCGGCACCGATGATCATCGAGGTCTGAATCTGTCCACCAGCCTCAGGATTGCGGCCGATGGCCTCCATGGCACCCTTCACAGCCATACCGATACCGATTGCCGGGCCGAGGCCACCAACACCGATAGCGATAGCTGAACCGATTGCCTTGGCGGCGTCAACACCCTCTGGGCCAACCATTGAACCAAACACGTGCACTTCCTCCTGGTAACACTGACGGTGACGCGTCGTGGTCCCGTCTTGCACTGTATGGGTGGCGTCACCCGCCCCCGTTCAACCTGAGAAACCTCTCGGTTTCGAACTCAGCCACCCGAACGATTCGGGCGCAGAACTCGCGTAAGTTAGTCGCCCGTGGCTGCAGATTTGGCAGCTTCACCGTGGGCATCGTGCGCATGCGCTTCGTCATGATCATCATGACCGTGCGCGGCAGCAAGTGTGATGTAGATGAGAGTAAGCAAGGAGAAGACCAACGCCTGGATCGTCCCAAACAGGGTCTCGAGACCGAGGAAGACGACCGGGAAGAGTAGCGGCACAACCGCGATCTTGACGGAGTTAGCGATGGCATAGGCCACACCCAGCAGCACTTCACCAGCGAAGACGTTACCGAAGAGACGGGCGGCCAGCGAGATGATGCGGCTGAACTCCGAGATAACTTCGATGGGGAAGATGAACGGCGGGTTGGCCATGTGCTTGAGCCGACCACCCACACCGTGAGCGCGGACACCGAAGAACTGCACTGCACAGAAGGCGATGGTGCTCATAGCAAGGGTCATATTGAGGTCAGCTGTGGGTGGGCGCATGATCGGCACGTGCACTTCGTGGTGCCCATCCTCATCGGCAACATGCTCGGTGGCAACGATCTCAAGGGCCTCATCGCCAGCGGTAGCACCGGTGTGCTCATCGGTGGAGCCAGCAACGGCTGCGGTAGCGATCGCGTGCTCGTCAGTGTCGGTTGCGTGGGTATCAGCATCTTCGTGAACGGCATCCGGTGTCTTGTCCACATAGATGCTGCCAACACCCGGAAGCAGGCCGGTAAAGTTCGAGACGATAATGAAGATGAAGAGACCGGAAATCAGCGGGAAGATGCTGCGACCGAGTTTCTTGCCACCAGTGGTTTCCACCAGGTTGAGCAGGAACTCAATGATTAGTTCGATGGCGGAACCGAAACGGCCAGCCTTGGACGGATCGGTGGTGATTCGGCGGGAAGCAATTCTGAAAACGATGAGAAGTGCCGTCATGACGATGATCATCATGAAGAAGCTATTTGTAATGGGGATTGGACCGATTTTGAAGAGCGTTTCCGCACCAAGTTCAATATGTGGTGGTTGCATGCTGAGTAAGCGCCTCTCTTCAGAACATCCATGTTCAGGCTCGACAGCGAGCCCTCTAACTCCGGGGCGATAACGATCTAATTCGATCGATTACCGCGGCGGGAAGAGATCTTTCTCCCCAGGGGTCCATTTGGTTTGTCTCTGCGGCTAACCAACACAAGCTCGTAGAGCTGGTAACCTGCGGCAATCATACCCAGAAGTAGCCCGATTAGCGACCATAAGGGCGCGGTATCGAACCGGGTATCAAGCCACACACCACCGCCCGCCAATATCGCCAATGACAGCGCGATACCGAACCCCAATGTTGATGCGACACCGATTGAGTGGAGATCTCGTTCCGACGTTTCCGGATCGAATTGCTCGCTCAAACCTTCCCCTTCCGAACGCAGCACGTAGCCGTCAGCTACCCCACGCTCTTATCGGGCATTGTAGCAGTAATTACGTCTGTGATCAAAATCACAAGCGGTATTTTCCTTACGCGGGTGCAGGTTCTGCCGACACTCTATGCCCGGACGACGCCCTGGCCGAAGGGATCGCCTTCATCCACAAAGAATTGCTGGACTCCGATGATCTGACCACGACCCGCGATCTCGGTGACGATAGCTGCTTTACCCGCAACTTCCTGCGTTCCGGTGATACGCCCAGACATGGTGAACCGATTGATGCTTTCGCACAGATACGGTTGTCCGATCTGAAGGTCACCATCCTCCGCCATACAGGCCATGGTGGCACTCATACCGGTGCCACAGGGCGAGCGATCAATGAGACCATCGAGATACACCGTCGCCACGCGATGAGTGACATCCTCGCTATCGGAATCGCCAAGGATGACCGTGCCGAAGATACCGGAAAGGCTCGAATCGAGCGGATGCACCATCTCGATCACATTGGCTGCAGCCCGCGAGATCTCCAGACCAGCGGCTTTGATATCCAACTCGTTATCGAACTCAAGTACCAGGCCGAGATCATCAGCACGGACGATCGCGTACCAATTGCCACCGTAGGCGATATCCACGGTAACGGTACGATCTCGATAGGGAACCTGCAGCTGCTTCGCCAGGCGGAAGCTGGGGACGTTGCGAAAACGCACGCCCCGCACCCAACCGTTGTCGACGGTTGCTCGCGCTTGAATATGACCAGCGAGAGTCTCGAAGTTGATGCGCATCTCCGGGCCACGCGCCGGAACGGAGCCGCTCTCGATCAGCGTGGTTGCCAAGGCGATCATGCCGTGACCGCTCATCGGCTTGTACCCACCGGAGGACATGAAGATGACACCGTAATCCACTTCGGGATCATAGGATGGCACCAGCAACGCACCGGTCATACCGGTCCGTCCTCGTGGCGCGGAGAGGAGCCAGGTGCGGATATCGTCGAACTCATGTCGGAGTTGGGCCACCTGGTCCCGCAAGGGTGCGGGCCGCAGCCGTGGAACTCCAAAGGTAATGAGTCGGAGCGATTGTCCGCCGACATGGGAATCGATAGTGGTGAAGATGTGTTGATTGCGCATCGCTGTCCCCTGTCAGGCATCATTGCAGCTGACAGATACAGCATACGTCGCTACCACCAACCGTAGGGGATATTGAAGCGAGGATCGAGCACAGGATAGTGCATCTCTGCCAGGAGCGACTCTACTCTGGCGATCAGTGCTTGCCACTCATCGGGACTCAGCAACGTTTCGAACGGTGTGTGACCATCGACATTCGCGAGAAATCCGCGGAGATCGTCCATCAGCTCGGGGCGAATCGGTTCCTGTTCGAACTGCCACATCACGGTCCGCAGTTTGGGGAGAGCGTGAAATGTAAGTCCGTGATCGATACCAAACGGCTTGCCGCTCTCGCTCACCAGGCAGTGCGTCAGCTTGCGATCAGCGTTGTTGGTGATGTGATCGAAGAGGACGATACGTTCGTTCACGAGCGTGTCCGCACCCCAGAATTCCTCGTCACCATCGAACTCCGCCGTATGGGGCACGAAGATCTGGACGCTACCCTCGCCGTATGGTCCATCACGCAATACCGTCGGTGGGACAATCCCCCACCCCAAAGCCTCGCTGAGCAACCAGGCAGCCATTTCGCGGTTGGCCAGCGTACCGAAGGGAAAGTCGTGAAGCGGGCGCTCGCCAGCGGTGGGCTTGTAGATGGCAAGGTGCTGCTCGTTACCGTGCTGCATGGCGACGGCGAAGGTGTGATTGCTGCCCCACGGCACCAACTCCGCGGCGATGATCTCGCCGTGGGTGAGC
>JAMLHR010000010.1 GCA_023957015.1 Thermomicrobiales bacterium
GAGGCCACCTGGCAAAACCTACGCCAGGATAAACAACTCATGCGTGGAGAGGTTCAAGCGGCGGCCACCCTCGGCCTCACAGACAACAGAGTCCTCGATACGCACACCGAACTTGCCCGGCATGTAGATACCCGGTTCATCGCTAAAGACCATACCGACCTGCAGTGGTAATGTGTTGCCCTCAACCAGGAATGGTTCCTCATGAATCTCAAGCCCAAGACCGTGACCAACGCGATGCACGAAGTACTCGCCGTAGCCAGCCTCGGTGATCAGATTACGAGCCGCGCGGTCGAGCTCCTGCAGGGCCACACCGGGTTTAACAGCCTCGAAGGTGGCCTGATTTGCATCATTAACGATGCCGTACACCTTGCGATACTCCTCACCGGGTTCACCGAGATGGGCTGAGCGGGTGACATCGCTGTAGTAGCCATCGATCTGGCCACCCCAATCGAAGACAAGGGCGTCGCCTTCCTGCAGTACACGCTCATTGCCACCATGGTGCGGCGAGGCTGAGTTCGGTCCGGTACCGATGATGCCACTTGGCTTGTATAGTCCCACTTCCTCTGAAATGCTGATCAGCTTACTCAGTGCCTGAAGCTCGGTTAGGCCGGCGAGTGTGCCGGACTGCTGCACGAAGAGCATCCAGGCTTCATCCGTCAACCGAGCAGCCTCATCCAGTGCGGCAATCTCCTCGGCATCCTTGCACATACGCAGGTCACGCAAGACGGGATCACCTTCGGTCCAGTTCACGCCGGTCAATCGATCCTGCAACCGGATCAGGAACGATGCCCACAACTTGTTGCCAACGGCGATGCTCTTCGCATCACCGATCAGGCTGGCGGCAAGATCGGCGGGCACATCGGCATCACCCCAGGCGTGGAGCGTCACGCGTCCGCTGCCATCGTGAATCAGTGGTGCCTCCAGCCCGGGTACAACCATGGATGGTTCGCCCTCGGCCGGAAGGATCAGCAGGTTCAGGCGTTCGCTGACATGCGCGTGGATACCGGTCAAGTAGGTCAGATCGGCGGACGGACCAAGCAGCAGTTGGTCAATGCCTCGCTCTCGCAATACTGACTGGGCAGTCTCAAGTCGTCTTCGATAGGTTGTATCGCTCATGGATATCGACTCCTCTTCATCATGCTGAGCAACGCGACGCATCTTGGTGACACAAGGCCACATTCTCTTACGGTTATCGCAGAGGATCAGGCATGTGTCGAGTAGCAAAAACATGAAGATTGATAACTCGCTAGTCACACATCTGCATTCAGCCCGTCGACTAGACATATAAACTCAATGAGAGTAGTGTAGCAACAGTTACGCTACGATTGATCCTTAATTGCCATCTTCCAGATTCCCATATACTGGAAGCTCCGTCTCTTCTTGTTGCATCTGAGTCTGATGGCGGTGAGGCACCTAACCGTTCTTCAGTCCTGGGTTTCAAAGAAAGGAGTCTTGACGCATCACACTGGCCTAGGCTTCAGGACCGAAGCATCAATGTCTGACAGAGTTCATTTAGAACATGTTTGAGAGTCGAGGATATCATGCTCCGAGGAATCAAATTAGTTATGATCGCCGTTATCACGCTCGCCTCCCTAGCGCTGGTTCCACCTGCTGGTTCAGCACAAGGGATAGACCCTGTGGGGGTTTTGCTCCAGTGCAACCCCTCGGGAAGCGCCTACCTCACCGTGAGCAACCGCACGGTGAACACCAAGATGTTCGCGATACTGACCTCTCTGGCACCTGCAGGAAATCGCGTAGAAGCCTCGTTCCCCATTGAGCCGCTCCTGAACTGGGAAGCCACCGCGCAACGCAACGCTGCCCCAACCAATGGCTACCGTATCGCTGTGTACGACTATGCAGACGGCACCATCCTGTACGATCAAACCCGTACATCGGGAAACTGCACATCTACCGACGAGAACACTCTGATCTGGGATGACGACACGCATCTCACTTTGACTCCTACACCGAGTTGGTGGAACGGTGGCGGACCTACACCCTCGCCTACTCCGGTGCCGAACAGCTTCCGCGTGACCGCTGCCACGCGCACCTGCGACGTTCAGACGTTCGTTGTCGCCTGGAACTCCGCAAACGTCGCAGATATTCAGGTGTCGCTCACCAACACCTCGGATGGTTGGACATCAGGCTGGATAACCCTCGATCCGTCAATGGGGTATGCATCATTTCCAGTCGCCCACCACAACTACGACAAGGCCGCCTTCAGTGTTCGATTCCATGATGGAATGGAAGACTCGACCTACAATAATCTGTCAGGCTGTGCGACAGACCCAGTGGTACCTGCCCCTAGCCCGACCTCAGACATTGGCCCATCGGTGCCTTCACAACCCAATCCACCATCAAACAATGGCTCATCGGCTCAAGCCGTGACATCGCTACCATCCACCGGCTCAGGAACTCCAACGGGAACCTTACTATCCTTGATAGCCATGACACTCCTATCAGTAATCTCTTTCGCGTTCGCGCATGCTCGTCGAAACGCCAACTAACGTTCTGAGAAAGGGGAACAGGGTGGAACTGTTCCCCTTTCTCACTCCTGAGACACCCCTGCAAACTCGACCTCAAAATCTGTACACTTCCTCGGTACGGCGCGGATGCCGCTACCCTCTGCCTTCACCGCACCCGGTGTCACTGCATGTGCAATGCTGTGCTACATCCTGACGCGGGATTCACCGCATAATGGCAAATAACATCAGGAATCCTCTCGCTCTTTCACAACAGTACTATGTCAATCTATAATCGCTATTTGTAGGAGATTATTCCACAATTCACGACCCCATCTCCACTGAAGATAATTGCCTGAAATACACAGTATGGTACTATGGATTCCCAACCACATTCGTCCTTGATCTGGATGGATTCGTCCCGCGCCTGGATAGGTCGCGGAGCCATTACCTGGTATCGAAGGGAGTATCGAGTGACTCACAGATTTCACATGGGGATTCTGTCGCTAATCGTTTTGCTTATACCGTTGGCCGCAGTACCGGCACAAGCCCAAAGCGAACAGGTGACAGTGCATTTCCATTGCTTCACCACCGAAGAACTGCAGCATCACGCCGGGCTTACCGCCACAAATCACACCAATCAGGATGTCCAGGTCGTGATATCCACAATTGACCAGAACGGGAACCCGTTCCCGGTAGGAACGGGCGTCGGTGCAACATATATCGCCCCAGGACAGACTCTGAATCTGCCGAACATTCTCCCATTCTCGGCTCCCTATAACGGCTGGTTGGTTCAGGTGGGATTCCCAAACGTTGAAGATCCCTGGAATTACCCACATGAGTGGTTGTTCGAGCAAACCTATACCGAAGGCGAGTGCTCGGTAAACAACGGTGGTGTCGATCCGCAGCCTTCTCCACCGGCTCCAACACCAACCCAAACCCCTGCGCCAACTCCAACTCCTATGCCCAACAGCTTCAATCTGGTCTCTGCCCAGCGCATGTGCGCCGATCAGCAGTTCCAGGCGACCTGGAATGGTGCCAATATCGTCAGTCTGGAGTTCGCGCTCTCCAACACTTCCGATGAATGGACCTCGGGCTGGATTCCCGTTGACCCGGCAGCAGGAATAGTGACGCATGCAGTTGATCACCACGGCTACGACAAGGCCGTCTTCCGGGCGGTGTTTGAAGATGAGACCTCAGACACGGTTGATGCCGATGTCGGTACCTGTGCCGAAGCACCGGCACCTCCACCACCTGCTCCTCCGGCTACGTCGGGTGGGAGGACCCAGCAGGTGACATCACTGCCATCAACGGGGGTGGGTGATCAGACGAACGCTATCGTCATCGTCGCTGCGAGCATGATTGCTCTCCTTGCCAGCGTGTTGATGGTGACGGGAACGCTGCGCAAACGCATCTAGTTTGGAACGAAGGGGGTGGCAAAATCTGTCGTCATATCAAGAAAGGGAGTGGAGAATGTTTCGCAGAGTACTAACAATGCTGGTGTCGATGATTGTGCTGCTTGTGCCGTTGACTGCAAACACGGTTAGTGCACAAGCGACCTGGCTGGAACTCGACCTTTCGTGTGGATACGGAACCTCGGCAGGTAACGGAAACGCACCTCCTCATTACCTGGATATCTCCGTTCCGAATACCTGGGAAGATGATTTGCGTATCGATGTATACGTGATAGAGGCGAATGCCGAGCTGCAGCTTGTTACGACAAGTCCCGGCATTGCTTCTGGAGAAACCTGGGAGGCACACATTGACCCGCTCCCTCATCAACCCACGAACGGTTGGCGGATCGAAGGATGGGTTGGCGATTTTCAAGTCTGGGGTCGGGACTATACCGAAGGTGCATGTTCGGTGAGCAACGGAGATTGGGATGTTGATCCCCAGCCGACTCCAACACAAACGCCTGACCCAACACCGACACCAGCGCCCAACAGTTTCAACCTGGTCTCTGCCCAGCGGATGTGCGCCGATCAACAGTTCCAGGCGACCTGGAGTGGTGCCAATATCGTCAGTCTGGAGTTCGCACTCTCCAACACCTCCGATGAGTGGACCTCGGGCTGGATTCCCGTTGACCCGGCAGCAGGCACGGTGACGCATGCAGTTGATCATCACGGCTACGACAAGGCCGTCTTCCGGGTGGTGTTTGAAGATGATGCCTCGGATATGATCGATGCCGATGTTGGTGACTGTGCCGAAGTCCCGGCACCTCCACCACCTGCTCCTCCGACATCTTCAGGTGGTAGCTCTCAAGAGGTAACCTCGTTACCATCAACAGGGAGTGGCCTCGCTCCGGAGACCATGGTCACCTTCGGTGTGCTTGTACTTGCTGTCAGTGCGCTTGCCGTAGCGGGTGTGGTGCGTCGCGAGCAACCGTAGAACCTGAGTGCCGACAATCCAGGCGAATAACGCCCCTTCGTTATTCGCCTACTGCATATCCCGGAGGTTGTGAGTACACTTGCAGTCGTACGGCGCGGAAGCCGCAACCCTCCCGATCACAGCGTTCATCGCATTTGAAATGCGGTGCTACAGGATTTCCAACCTCACATGACCACAACTGCACATCACTCGACGTTTCGTATTGCGATTGATATGGACGGCGTCCTTACGGAGAGTCCTGTGCCTCTGGCACGAGCGGCGAACGCCGAGTTCGGACTCGATCTTCCCGATCTCGCCTTCGTCGATTCCAGCGGCTTGAATGTGCCACTCTCGGTGCGCGAATGGGTCTATCGTGGTGATGGTCCAGCCAGTCGTCTTCACCCCGCCCACGGTGCGCAGCAGTTCATCCGCGATCTCATCGATCTGGCCGGTCAGGAGAATGTGCTCATCGTCACAGCCCGACCGGAGAACTCGGCGGAGATGACGATCCGCTGGTTCCACGAGCACGGTTTCGAGAGCGTGCAAATCATCTTTGCCGATGACAAAACCGCCATCGCCAGCCGCCAGGGCTGCAAGTTCGCCGTGGAAGACAGTCTCCGCCACGCGCGCAACTACTCCGCTGGCGATGTCACCTGCTATCTCATCAATAACGTCGAAGAACTACCGGCCGATGCCCATCCGTTGATGGTAACGGTGAACAGCTTCGACGATATCGTCCGTCGGCTCAATATCACGGTGAATCCGGTTGCACCAAGCGCCGTCATCGACGCATTGCCACCGATGGAGCAAGCTTTCGCACCCGATCGCTGGCGCATTGTTGTTGCGGACCAGATCCATCAGGTCGCCCGCGAGCAACTGGAGTCCGTTGCCACGATCGTTGATGTAGACGGCACCAATTTGCCAGCGCTGTTGGCCACGCTCCCGGACGCGGACGCGCTTGTTGTTCGCAGCGAGACGCAGGTCACGCAGGAAGTCCTTGATGCCGCTCCCCGACTCAAGGTCATCGCGCGCGCAGGTGTCGGGGTCGATAATATCGATGTTGATGCCGCCACCCGTGCCGGTGTGATCGTGCTCAATGCACCGGGTGCAAACGCTACCAGTGCCGGTGAACATACCGTCGCACTCCTGTTGGCAGTCACCCGTCAGATTCCGTTCGCTAACAGCACCACGCATGCCGGTGAGTGGAAACGCAAGCAGGTCAAGCCGATCGATCTCCGCGGGCGTACCGTTGGTATGGTGGGCATCGGGCGTGTCGGTTCTGTCGTCGCCAAGCGCCTGAAGGCGTTCGAGATGAATGTCATCGCCTACGACCCCTATTTACCACGGCAGCGTTTCGTTGACATGGGTGTCGAGCAAGTGGAGCTGGATGATATCTGGTCACGATCCGATGTCGTCACCTTCCACTGCCCCAACACACCGCAGACACATCACATCCTCAACGCGGATTCGCTGGCCCGAATGAAGCCGGGCGCGATCGTCATCAATGCAGGTCGCGGCGAACTTGTCGACGAGTTTGCTCTGGCGGACGCCCTCAAAAGCGGCCATATCAGCGCCGCTGGCGTCGATGTCTTCCCGTTTGAGCCATGCACCGAGAGCCCACTGTTCGGGCTGCCGAACGTCGTGTTGACACCTCACACAGGTGGTTCCAGTGCGGAGGCGCTGGAGGCAGTGGGACGCGTCATCGGGGCCACGACCATTGCTGCACTCAACGGCGAGGCGGTACCAAACGCGGTCAACCTGCCGGCGGCATCCCTGGAATCACGCGCGCTGAAGCTGCTGACACAGGTGAGTGCCGCAGCAGGACATCTCTGCGCCGTGATCATGCCGGAAAGTCCGCGGGCGTTCAGCGTGCAGGCGATGGGTATGGTCAGCAACGATCTCACCGAGCATGTGACCAACTCCGCCCTGGCGGCGGCGCTGCAGACCTGGCTCGGTCGTCGCGTAACGGCGGTCAATGCTCGCCTTATCGCCCAGGAGATGGGCATGAGCATCCAGACCAGCGCGGACGATGGCGACGAGACGATCATCCCCCGCTTCCGGTTCGAGGTCGAGGGTGTCAGCAGACACAGCGTTGTCGTCAGTTGGGATCGCGATATCGCCGGTATCGTCGAGGTGGATCGCTTCGGATTACAGCAGCCACTCAGCGGCTATGTGCTCATCACGCACCATCAGGACCGACCGGGTATCATCGGCAAGCTCAGTACCACACTGGCCAGTTACAACATCAATATCGCTGGAATGCAGGTGAGCCGGGTTGTACCGCGTGGCGAGGCGATGATGGTCACCAATGTGGATGAGGAGATCCCGGCCGAGGCGATGGACGAGATTCGGCGCATTGATGGCATGGATAGCTCCGTCATCGTCAGTCTGCCGAATATGCTGGACGATCAAGATCCGGTGCATGTCGCCGGTATGCTCGCGAATGGTGGTCGGGGGCGGTAGTCACCCACGTAGACCCCGGTTTCACACCGGGATTCCTCGGAACGGCGCTACGCGTACCGACAACATCCGTGAAGATCTCGGTGCAGACCCGTAGACTCGGACCGATCAAGCGCAAACCACCGATAATTCTACGGAATAAATTGCGCTTGTGAGTTGTCCGGGTTCAGCGTCCCACCACTACCAACCTCCGCTTCCAACGCTCTCGATTCATAGTCGCGTTCAGCAGTCCTGGAGGTCGATGGCGAAGTTGCGCTCCGTTGACATCGTGTACCCGGACAACTCACGGTCGCAGTTGGTTGGAGAATAGCCACTCTCTGCACCGCGACCGATCGGTCCGGGTCTACATAATCATCGGGCGTTACCTCTCCTCGTGGTTACCCTCTATCCGCAAATCCGGCAGCCAATGCAGCCACTTCGGCAGGTACCAGTTCTTGTCGCCGACAATCGTCATCGCGCTCGGAACCAACACCGAGCGGATAATCGTCGCATCTATCAACACGGCCACGGCCAGCCCAAAGCCAAGTTGCTGAATCGCCAGCATCGATCCCTTACTAAAGGCACTGAAGACCACCACCATAATCGCGGCGGCACCTGTGATGATCTTGCCCGTGCTGCGTAATCCAACAGCAACACTCTCGTGGTTGTCATGGGATATGTCGTAATGTTCGCGTATCCGGCTAACGATGAAGACGTGATAATCCATGCTCAGGCCAAACAGCACGCAGAACATGAGAATCGGCAGCCACATCTCCACGATCTCGCTACTGTTGTACCCCAACAGATCTCGACCGATCCCCTCGCTGAATACCCCCACCATGATTCCCCAGGCAGCACCAACCGATAGCACATTGAACAGAATCGCCTGCAACGGCACGACCACCGAACGGAAGGCAAGCAGGAGCAAGACAAAGCTCAATCCGAGCACGAACGCGAACACCAACGGTGTTCGTTCCTGCAGGTGATGCAACATATCGTTCTCTCCGGCGCTCTGACCGGTGATGTGTACCCTCAGTCCGTCAATGTCACCGAGGGTTGACTCCGCGATCTCGCCACGAAGGCGGTCGACGACCTCGTAGGCACGCTCCGATGACCCCTCGAACGCCAGCGTCGCCTGGATCTCCGCCACCCGACCTGCATCATCCCATCGCGGGGCACTGATCGTGACGAAGTCGTCACTCGCCTGCATCTGCGCCACGTAATCCGCGATCGCAGCATCGGCTTCCTCCGATTGCTCACCAACGAATACGATGTAGACAGGGCTCAGCAATCCGGCGCTGAAATCCTGCTCCAGAATCTGATAGGCATCGGTCATCTCACCCGGCGGAAGCTGACCCGATCTGCTGAAACCGGTCTGCATGTTCACCACCGGGAACGCCAAAACCAGCAACACAATCACTGCGGAGATAAAGCTCACCCATGGTCGATCGACAACCACCTTGGTGATACGACCCCAAAATCCCTGATACATATTGTGAGCATCGATATCCTCTGCATGGACCGGTTTCCGGCGCGGCCAGTCGATGTGATCACCGACCAGGCTCAGTAACGCGGGCACCAACGTGGCGGACAGGACCACCGAGCACGCGACAACCACGATCGCACCAACGGAGAGCGAGAAGAAGATGTTGAGCCGCACCAGCATCACACCCAGCATCGCGAGAATGAGGGTGAGTCCGCTGAAAACAACGGCTTTGCCGGAGGTGGCACCCGCGATCTCGATCGCTAGCTGCTTGCTTTGCCCGCGCGAGCGTTGCTCGCGGAAACGCTCCACCATAAAGAGCGAGTAGTCGATGCCAACCGCGAGACCCAGCATCGTGATCATGTTCTGCACGAACAATTGCAGATCGGTGAACTGACCGATCAGCGTCACCAGCCCCAGGGCAAGACCAACACTCATCACACCGAGTAGGAGCGGGACAATCGGCGCAACCAACGAACCGAAAACGATAAGCAGCACAACGATCGCGATCGGGATACCGATCATCTCGGCCTTGACCAGCTCCTCGGCGACAACCTCCTGATAGACCTCGTTGATGGAGAGGTTACCGATACTGGTGACGGAGAACTGATTGGAGTCAAACGCATTTACGACATCGATATAGTGCGCGATATCAACACCGGTGGTGCCGATTACCACCGGCACCAGCAACGTCGTCCGGTCGGCGGAGACGAGCGCCTCTATCTGCTCGGTCGCACCCATTTGATCGGCGGCGTTCCGTATCAGCGGATTGCTGAGAGCATCCTGTACCTCGAAGTAGTTGAGAACGTACGATCCCTCAACGGTGTCGTTCGCCAATGCCATCAGGTCCGGTGGCTGGGTAGCGTCAGTGCCCTCCCAGGTCCCCTGCTCTGCTCGCACTGCGGCGACAATGGCAGTGGTAGTCTCGCGGAATGCAGGGTCATCCACGATCGTACCATCGAGCGAGCGAATCACAATCGATTCGCCAACGCCGATACTGTCCGAAAGCGAGCTGCTCGCCAATTCCCGACTTCCGACCACCGAGTCGAAGTCGGTCGTCAGTACAAAGTCGTTGCTCAGCACACCCGTCAGACCGTTGGCGGTGACAACCATCGAGAGCAGGAAGATAACACCCCAGGCGCCAACCACCCGCCAGGGATGACGAGCACAGGCACCAGCGAGTCGGCGAAGGGATAATCGTGATGCCATGGATCGAGGACTCCTGCAGAAAGCTACACAACCGTTGCGATGATAGCAAAGGTGGGACATGGTGATTGCTAGTCGGCCCTCTTATGGGTCCCTGCAAGGATTGTCGGTCATAGACCATCCTTCCCAAGCGACCACGAGGGTCGCGACTACCGATTAACATGCGTGTGTGACCACTCGGAACCGTAGAGAAGGAATCATCTATGTCTATAATCGCTACACTCAGCCGCGATGTCTTTTTCGGAATGCGCATCCGCACAGTCCTGCAGCAACTCGGATATGAGCTTGTGCTCTGCAACAGCGAGCATGCCCTCCTGAAACAGTATGGCAACGCGGATTTGGTGATCGTGGACTTCAATCAACCTGTCGATTGGGCGGCGTTGACGGACGTTACCGCCAGCCAATCACCGGTAATCGCCTTCGGTTCCCATACCAACGTCGAAGGATTCCGGCTCGCCCGGGAAGCCGGAGTGGATCGCACGATCTCGAACGGCGAGTTCAGTCGGAAGCTGCCCGAATTACTGGGCAAGTTCACGGCGACACCGTCCCAGGATTCGGATCAAGATGATGCATCCGATATGTAAAGATAGTACGTACACCATTGACACATCCTTGCACTACAACGTACAATCCGACCGTACAGACCGGTGGTACACACGTATCATCTCTACCTGTCGAGAGACACTATTCTTCGCTCACATGGGGTGAGTTTGGAGACCAGAAAGGAGTCGCCGTGGAGTCCGAGCCTCGAGACTACCAGGCGGTCATGGACAATGCTCTGCAGCTTGTCTACAGTCACCATCATCGTCTGGTGACTCAGTTGGCACCGGAGGCGTTTCAGCCTCTGACGCTGGCACAGCTGCGCAATGGGCCTCTTGGCCAAGACCTTCATCGATTGGCGCGCCTGGCCCTTGGCCAGAGCAAGGAACCCAAGGATCAGGTGTTGGAAGCAATCGACTCGGTGCTTCAGCTCCTCTTTTGGCCCGCCGCTGCTGATGATTACACGGTGCCCCGCGCATTTTGGGACACCGATCTCGGTCGCATGCTCGCCCTCGCGAAGTACCGCGCGTTCGAATCGAACGAGCTGGTCAGCATCGGCAATGCGGCGCAACAACTCGGCGTTACTCGCCCGACCATCTATCGCTGGATGGATGATCGTACACTCAACTACGTGCGCGATGATATGAGCGGCCGCACCTTCGTCATCCGTAAGGATATCGATGTGCTGAAGCAGATCGCACGGGAGCTTGAGACCCAATTCTAGAACCCACACTTGGGGAGGGATGGAGACACCTCGAACGGAGCAATCCGTGAGGGGTGTTTTCGTTTTCCCGGAACCTGTGGCATACTGCCAGCGTAGATTCGATACTATCCAAAAGGAAGCATTATGAAGATCACAGTTTGGTTCGACTTCGTTTGTCCGTATGCCTGGACGGCGCAACGCTGGCTCTTCGATGTCCAGAATGAACTTGGCGACGACCTGGAGATCGACTGGCGCTACTTCAGCATCGAACAGGTCAACAAGGCCGAGGATGCTCCGAACGTCTGGGAGCACCCCAACGACGGCTCCAGCAGCACGATGCGCGCCTTCCAGGGTGTCCATGCCGCTGGCAAGCAGGGTCACGACAAGTACCTCGCCTACATGGCGGCACTCTACAATCAGCGCCACATTGGCAAGCGAAATCTCGGCACCCAGCAGATTCTGGAGGAAACCGCCACACAGGTCGGTCTCGATCTGGACCAGTTCCGCGAAGACTTGAAGAGCGATGAAGTCTTCGGTATCTTCCAGAACGACCACACGGAAGCCGTGGAGAAGTACGGTATCTTCGGTGTGCCGACGATCATGTTCGAGAACGAGGAGTGCGCCTACCTGCGCATCAAGATCGGCGAACCCCCGGTTGATGCCGTGGCATGCTGGAACGAGTTCATCGAACTCGTCCGTGATCGTCCGACGATCCTCGAGGTCAAGCGCCCGAGCAAACCAACGGCGTAGTATTCTCCAGAAGGATGACATTGGTCTGGATCATGGCTGATCCCATGTCCTATCCATCCTTGCACCAAAGACTCATCCTGTCGTCACTCAGAGCGCGTAGCGCGTGGAGTCCCCCGGCGAAGCCGGAGTGTGTCATCACTGACCAGGTCTAACTTGGGCAGTTGCGTTACGCGGGCGCTTCGCTCGGGGTCTGAGTGACGAGGATCACCGCATGGTGCATACCTGATTCGACATTCACGGGGCCGTTGCATGTACCTCCCGCCACATTTCGCCCAAACTGACACCGAGGAGATCGAGGCCTTCATCGACGCTCACCCCTTCGCCACGGTGATCACACTGGTCAATGGCGAGATGTGGCCGACGCAGATCCCCCTCTTCCGCCAGGGTGACGACACGCTCATCGGCCACGTCGCCCGCGCCAACGAGATGTGGCGACATGACGCAACAACCGACGCTCTGATCATCTTCTCCGGTCCGGATACCTACATCACACCCAACTGGTACGAGACAAAGCGGCAGACGCATAAAGCAGTTCCTACCTGGAACTACGCCTCGGTCAGTATCTGGGCCGAGATGACGTTGCATGACGATGCTCGCTGGAAGCGCATGGCCGTGGGGAAGTTAACCAACATTCACGAGCGGACCAGCGCAGAACCTTGGAAGATGGGAGATGCACCACAGGATTACCTTGAGGAACAACTCGACCACATCGTCGGCGTTGAGTTCACGATCAAGCGACTCGAAGCCAAGTGGAAGCTCAACCAGAACCGTACGATCGAGGATCGCGAGGGCGTTATCGCCGGACTAACCGCACGCGATCGCGATGCTGATGCCACCATCGCTTCCATGATGCACACCATACTGGACGACGATGCCCGCTGATCTCCCTGGCGTGCAATCCGCTATCCTTGCCTGGTTCGAACAGCATCGTCGCGATCTCCCCTGGCGACATACTCGCGATCCCTACGCGATCGTGGTCAGCGAGATCATGTTGCAGCAAACGCAGGTCGATCGCGTTCTCCCCTATTGGCATGCCTGGATGGAACGCTGGCCGACCGTCCACGAACTCGCGTCCGCACCCGTCGCGGATGTGATTCGAGCCTGGAAAGGGCTTGGCTACAACCGTCGCGCGGTCAATCTGCAACGGGCCGCACAAGCGGTCGTTGATCGCGGCGGCGAGTTCCCGTCCACAGCCGAAGGACTACGAGAGCTACCCGGAATCGGACCCTACACCGCTGGCGCGATCGCCTGCTTCGCTTATGAGCAGGATGTAGCGTTCATCGATACCAACATGCGTCGTGTGCTCCACCGCATCTTCGTCGGTGTCGATACTCCCAAACCCACAGTCTCCGATAGGCAGGTGCTGGAGATCGCCTCGGAAGCGATCCCTCCCGGTGCAGGTTGGACCTGGAATCAGGCGATCATGGAGTTCGGTGCCATTCACTGCACTGCCCGCAAACCCCTCTGCCTCATCTGTCCAGTACAGCACCAGTGCGCCGCGTTTCCGGAGATCCAGTCCGCGCTCGCGATCGCCGCCAAGCAACCAAAAGGTAAAGCCGTTCCCTTCGAGCAAACGAACCGCTACTTCCGCGGTCGGATCATGGACGAACTTCGTGCTCATGAAGGTGAAGGCGTGGTATTGGCGGATATGGGTCCTGCGGTAAAGACCGCGTTTGAGGATGCGGACTATCCCTGGTTGCTGGAGTTGATCGAGGCCTTGGCTGGCGATGGGCTGCTGGTGATTGAATTGCCCGCTCCCCGACAAACGACTCCGTCGTCTGAAGTGAGAGGCGTTGCTGAGGAAGTGGGATCGTACGACGCGACACCGATAGAGATGATCAGGGTGCGGTTGCCATAATACCAGTTGCACACGTACGCTCGGGATTTACTCCCGGGCACGGCAGCTCCGCTGCCGTCAAGTAGCGATTCGAAGAGGAGCCAAGCTCCCCTACTACCTGGCCCTTTGGTCTTATCCCTTACCTCAATACCGCGCGATGCGGGTGTGATACGCCAACGTCATCAGCGCGGTGAACCACAGATAGGCCCACACCCAGGTTGGGGTCGCCTTCACGCTCCACTGGCGCTCGCCGCGAAACTCCCAGGCGATCACCTGCGCCACAGCCGGCACCGGCCACACCCAATACCACGGGTGGCTATTCACCGGCAGGAAACTGATCACCAGCAGGATACCCATCCAGGCGTAGAGCACGTGGCCACTCCACCAAGGGATCCGCTCGGGAAGCAAATCATCCTCACCCGGATCGACGGAGACATGTGTGTCATTCCAGATCTTGTAGCCCAGCCAAACAACGATCCCAACGAACAGGGCCGAGCTGGTGAACTGCAGGATATCCCGACTGATCTCGCTGAATCGCCAGCTCACATGGCCACCGAAAACCGAGCGAATGATGCCATTGATCGTACGCCAGACAGGATTGGTGTACAGCCTGCTCGGTTCCCGAATCATCTCCTCCAACGTGTGCGTGCCATCCCAGTACGGCAGGAAACTGAGGACGATCACCGAGAGGATCGCGATACCATCCAGGATCCAGTTGCCGAAGATTCGCCGAATCCAGTTTGGTTTCTTACGATCGACTAAACGGAGAATACCGAGCACCCCTAGCAACGGTAGCGTCACGAACTTCACCATCACACTGAAGGCGACCAGGATGATACCGGATCGCAGTGCCGAGAGGCCGCCCCAGATCACCAGCATCAATCCCAGAGTCGCGATGAGAACGGTGTGAGGATCATTGTGTACCTGGCCGGTGCTCTCCAGGATCATATTCGGTTGCCAAGCGACCAGCGCCGCACACGCCAGTGCCAGCTTCTGATTGCCGCCGGAGAGCCGCCTGGCGAAGAAGAAGATCGCCACAGCCACACCCAGTGCTGCCAAACCGGAGAACGCCTTCTGCCACAGTGTCGCGATGACGGGATCGTTGCCGGATATCCACATCAAGGCCGCGTTGTAGTTAACCCATTGCGGTCCGTAGACCGTGCCGATATCAACCCAGAAGATAAACGGGAGCAGCGGACTATTCGGCAGATCACTCATGAAGTGGACGTAGGGATTCATCCCCTTAACCACGAAATCGCCAACACCCTCGTAGAAGAAGACATCCGAGTTGCTGGGAATCATGAAGACAAACTGGATCAGATGAGCGCCAACCGGACCGAGTAGCCACAGCCACGGCTTGGGAGAACTCTGACGCATGATGACCACAAACGCACCGATCTGGGCCACGAATCCGAGCAGCATACTGGCCCGAAATCCCCAAACGATCAGACCCTTGGGCAGCTCGTAATGAGGAACAATCGGTGCGAGCCAATCCTGCCAGAGGGCAACGCGCTCAATCGCTCCCCAGTTCTCGACGATGTTCATCGTGCCGTGGATGGAATCCACCGGCATGCCAAGCAGGAAGAAACACATACCAACACTGCTCAACCAGATGAACAGCGTCAACGGCCAGAAACCGATGTTGCCGAGCTGTTCAGCGATCGCGCCGAACCAGCGAGACCACCTGCCGGTTGTCTCCTCCCCGCTCACGATGCCGCGCCTTTCGCCTTCTGTCGTAGTTCGAACAACACCCGAATCGCATCCAGTGGCGTCATCGCCTCGACATCCAGCTGCTTGATCTCCTCCAGAATCGGATCGGGTGCATCGAAGAAGGTCAGCTGCAACTGAGGCTGAGCGCTGGGAACTGGTGCCTGCATCGCGGTGCGTCGTGAGCCGACATCGCTGGATTCCAAATCAGAGAGGATCTCCTCGGCGCGACGCGTGACACCCTTCGGCAGTCCGGCCAGCTTGGCCACATGGATACCGTAGCTCTTGTCTGCGTTACCGGGCACGACCTTACGCAGAAAGACCACCCGATCGCCATCCTCCAGCACATCCATGCGGCTACAGGTCACCCGCGGCAGCAGATCAGCCAACTCGGTCAACTCGTGATAGTGGGTGGCAAACAACGTCTTGCATCCAAGTCCGGGCGCGTTGTGGACGTACTCCACGATCGCACGAGCGATCGCGAGACCGTCATAGGTGCTGGTGCCGCGTCCGATTTCGTCCAACACCACCAGGCTGCGCTTGCTGGCGTGATGGAGGATATTCGCCATCTCCAGCATTTCGACCATGAAGGTGCTCTGACCGCTACTGATGTCGTCCTGAGCACCGATGCGGGTGAAGATGCGATCAACAATACTGATCTCGGCTCGCGTAGCTGGCACATAGGAACCGATCTGTGCCATCAGCGTGATCAGCGCCACCTGTCGCAGCCAGCTGCTCTTGCCTGCCATATTCGGACCGGTGAGAACGATGATCTGCTCCGTAGAGGTATCCAGACCAGCGTCGTTGGCGATGTACTCGCCACGCGGCATCGTCGTTTCCAACACCGGGTGGCGACCATTCTCGATGTGGATACATTCGTCGTCACTCAGCAGTGGACGAGTGTAGTTGCGATCCACCGCGACATCGGCCAACGCGGCAGCGACATCGACGATCGCGATCGTTGCCGCCGCCTCCAGCAGCTTGTTGGACTGACCAGCCAGGATGCTGAGCAACTTACGATACTCATCCGCCTCGAGGTCGTTGAGCGTATCCTCGGCCGTGAGCACGAGGGTTTCGTATTCCTTCAACTGCGGGGTGAAGTAGCGGGCGGCATTCGCCAGCGTCTGCTTGGGAATGTAGTCCGCAGGCAGGGCGGAACCTTCGAGCCCTTGCTGCGCGCGCTCCTTCTCGGCATTGGCAAGCGCTGCTGCCGTGATCTCCAGGTAGTATCCGAAGACCCTGTTGTAACCAACCTTGAGGGTTTTGAGACCCGTCTTCTCGCGCTCGACGCGCTCAAGATTGGCAATCCACTCCCGCGCCTCTTTTGCCCGAAGCCGATGGCCATCCAGCTCGCTGGCATAGCCCGGTGCGAAGACCTGACCTCTGCCAAGCACAACCGGTGGCTCCTCCACCAATGCTCGCTGCAACAGCGCCGCGACCTCACTCAGATCCGGGAGCGGCTCTACCCCAGGCACCGTCTCTATGAACGGCATTACTTCCGGAAGCGCCGCCAGTGCACCACGGAGCTGTACCAACTCCCGTGGTCCGGCATTGCGGACAACGATGCGATTGGTGAGGCGTTCGATATCGCCGATGCGGTGGAGTGCGTCACGAACACCGGTGCGATCGGCGGTGTTCTCCACGAACCACTCAACGGCGTCAAGGCGATCGTTGAGGGCATCGACATCCAGCAATGGTTGGTTGATTCGCTGACGCAGCAGGCGTCCGCCCATCGGTGTTTTGGTAACGTCCAGCACCGCAATCAGACTGAGGCGCTTGTCGCCACGAGCGCTCTCGGAGAGTTCCAAGTTCCGCCGCGTCTGGGCATCAAGCGTCATGTAACCGCCGGTGGAGTACGTCCGCAGGCTGGTGATCTGCTGGAGTCCGCTAAACTGCGTGTCCTCGAGGTATTGCAGCAGCCCACCTGCGGCACGGATCGCGAACGGTTGGCCAGTGAGACCAAAGCCATCTAACGACTCCGCCTCGAAGTGTCGCAACAGCGATTTCGCCGCCCGATCCTCCTGCCACTTCCAGCCATCGGCCGAGCTGACGCTGGCACCGTTCGGCAACCAGCTTTGCTGTGGCAACACGAGATCGTTGGCAAATCCGCCGGGTACCACGACCTCCGCGGCTCTCAACCGCAGGAGCTCTCGCCCCAGAGCAAGCAGGACCTCCTCCTGCGAATCCTCGCGCAGTTCGGTTGTCTGAAACTCTCCCGTGGTGATATCTGCATAGGCGAGTCCAGCCCGGGCACCATCGACAACGACGGCGGTGATGTAGTTGTTCGTGCGGGCATCAAGCATCGCGGGGTCGAGGATCGTCCCCGGTGTCACCACGCGAGTAACATCGCGCTCGACCAGGCCCTTGCCCTTGGTTGGTTCGCCAAGCTGCTCGCAGAGCGCCACCTTGTGTCCCGCCTGCACCAGCTTGGCGATATAGCCATCGGCGGCGTGATATGGGATGCCCGCCAACGGCACCCGATTCCCCTTGCCCATATCTCGTGCGGTTAAGACGATATCCAGCACCTCAGCGGCGATGATGGCATCGTTGTCGAAGGTCTCGTAGAAATCGCCGAGACGGAAGAGCAGGATATGCTCGCTGTAACGCGCCTTGATCTGATCGTATTGCTTACGCAGAGGTACGACGTCTTTGGTTGTCTTGGTCTCAGTAGGCATGAGGTATCCGGGTCACGGGTTGACGCCATTTCATCAGAAAGAAGGATACCGTACCGCTTGGGACAGATGGGCCAAGTACGGGACATACGAACCATGGCATGCGTGCAAACCTGGTTCGTTTGCAGCCCCGGTATTCCGATACCGCCCATGCTACTATTACGAATCGTAAGCGAGTACCCGTATTCTCTATTACCAAGGATTCCTTCTCATGCCCGACTACGGTCACGATCTTCGATTCGGTATCAATCTCGTTCCGGTGGCAAATCCGGTTCATAATATCGTTGCCCTGGCACAGATCGCTGATCAGGCGGGGCTGGACTACGTCACCTTCCAGGATCATCCTTACAACAACACATTTGTGGATGCCTTCTCGCTCATGACCTGGGTGGCGGCGCAGACGGAGCAGATCAGGGTTGCTGGCAATGTGCTCAATCTGCCGCTGCGTCCGCCCGCAATGCTGGCGCGGTCGTCCGCGGCACTGCAGATACTCAGCAACGGACGCTACGAGCTTGGACTCGGCGCCGGCGCATTCTGGGACCCGATCGCCGCGATGGGCGGTCCCAGACGAACTCCGGGCGAGGCAACACGAGCACTTGAGGAAGCGATCGATCTCATCCGCCAGATCTGGAACACCGAGCTCCGTGGCGGTGTCCGCTTCAGTGGCGAGTTCTACCAGGTCAGCGGGATGACGCGGGGACCCGAAATCCGGGCGGAAATCCCGATCTGGCTGGGTGCGTACAAACCCAAAATGCTCAAGCTCCTCGGGCAGAAAGGCGATGGCTGGCTGCCAAGCATGGGTTACATGGAGGTCGAGGGCTTTGCCGATGGCAATGCCCGGATCGACGATGCCGCAGTCAATGCCGGTCGCCGACCGGAAGACATTCGCCGCATGTTCAATATCATGGGGTCGTTCCTGCGGGCAGATCGCGGTTGGCTCAAGGGCACACCACAGATGTGGGCGGAGCAGCTGGCGGAACTCTCGCTGCGAGATGGTGTCAGCACCTACCTGCTCGGCACACAGGATCCAGCCGATATCCAGACATTCGCCGAGGAAGTCGCGCCAGCAGTGCGCGAGATCGTCGCCAAGGCCCGCGGCGAGGAGCTGCCGATCGATCACCGCCGTCCCTCGCTGACCAGCTACACCAGGGAAACCGATGCGAGTCGCAGCGAGAGGATCGATTACGACGCCATTCCCGAATCGCTCAAAGCCGCCTCGGTCGCGCCGGATCAGCCAGGCTATGATCGCGTGCGTTCGACCTATATGCAGTCCGGCACACCGGGTCTGGTCCTGATGGCATCATCGGCGGAACAGGTCGCCGAAGGACTGGAGTACGTCCAGAAACAGGACGTGTCCTTCAGTCTGCGCGCTGGCGGGCATGGTTCCGGTGGACTCAGCACCAACGATGGCGGCATCATCCTGGATGTCAGCCGTATCAACGATATCTCCGTTATCGACGAAGAGACTCGCAGGATTCGGGTTGGGACGGGTGCGACCTGGGGGATGGTGGCCGAAGCGCTGGCTCCGCACGGCTGGGCGATGACGAGTGGTGATTTCCCGGATGTCGGCGTCGGTGGCATCGTCACCACCGGCGGTATCGGCTTGCTCGCACGCAAGTACGGACTGACCATCGACAACATGGTCGCCGCCGAGATCGTGCTTGCCGATGGCTCGTTCCATCGCGTCAGCGAAACCGAGAATCCGGAACTGTTCTGGGGTATTCGCGGAGCTGGCGGCAATCTCGGTGTGGTCACGCACGTCGAACTGACGGCGCTACCGGTCGAGAATGTCATCGTCGGTCAGTTCGTCTTCGATGCCAGTGATCTCACCGAGTTCCTGGTCAACTGGGGTGCCTACATGAAGGCCGCTCCACGGGAGTTGCAGGCGTTCGCCTACTACTCACCGCGACGTCGTGGCTCGGATGCCACCATGCAGACACTGATGGTTTGGTCGAACGACAACGCGGATGCTGCGGTGGCGGCGCTGAATCCCATCCTCGATATCGCGCCGGTGCTGCAACAGGGCGCGACCATCGTCCCCTACTCCGCCATCATGCAACCGGTGAACCAGGCACATTCCGGTCAGCAGACGTTACGCGCACGATCTGGTTTGTTGGATGAATTGAATCGGGAGACCGCAGAAGCGATCAAGGCGTTGATGGAGGCTGGTCGTGTGCCGTGGGCGAACTTCCGCCACGTTGGTGGCGCGGTCAACGATGTCCCTGCCGATGCGACCGCCTACGCTCATCGCACGCAGGATGTTTGCTTCACCGCCTTCGATCTCTACCCGGATCGTCGCAATATCGATCCCGCCTGGCAGAAGTTCGCGCCATTCGTTCACGGTGACTACCTGAATCTGGAGACGGACACCAGCGAACGCACCGTTCGCGAGATCTATCCGACACCCACCTACGAGCGGATTCAGCGGCTGAAATCGCAATACGATCCCAAGAACGTGTTCAATCGCAACTTCAACATCCCGCCGGTGAAGTAACGCGGTTTGTTGGCTGCAACCCTGTGCGTACCCATGGTTTTCGGGATATGTTAGCCAGATAACAATGGAGATATCCGTACGTAATCGGGGATAGGGAAAGACATGCCGATCGTTTCAGCTCCGGGCGGACCAAAAATCCTGGTGACCGCCGCACATCCGGACGATATCGAAGCCACCTGCGCCGGAACGCTCATGCTCGCGATCGCGCAAGGTGCTCGGGTGAGGCTGTTGCTGGCAACCTCGGGAGACAAAGGTTCCAGCGATCCGGCCATAGACCCCGTGGCATTGGCGGCACAGCGAGAGTCTGAAGCGCAGAATGCCGCAAGTATCCTCGGTATCGAGGCCGTGGAGTTTCTCCGATACCCAGATGGCGAACTCGAGAACACCCGCGAGCTCCGTGGTCATATCGTGCGGGCCATCCGCGAGTGGCAACCCGATGTGGTGTTCACCTTCGATCCCGAACATGCCCTGCCGCCTTATCTATCCCATCGGGATCATCGAGTGATCGGTCGCGCCACACTGGATGCGGTCTATCCCCTGTCGCGCGATCACCTTAGTTTTCCGGAGCTTATCAGCAAGACACTAACACCGCACAAGGTCGCCGAAGTGTGGCTGTACTACAGCGGGATCGCCGATAGCTGGGTAGATATCAGCTCCGTCATGGATCGCAAGATTGACGCGCGTCTCGCGCACGCCTGTCAGACGCCGGACCCGGCACTGTTGAGAACCGCCTGGTTCGAACGCGCGCGCATTGCTGGCGAAGCGGGAGGATTGCCGATGGCTGAGGCCTTCACCATTATCCAGGCGCTGGCGTAGGCGCGATCTCACGAAGATTTCCTGACAGTCAGGAACCGATTGGCACCATACGATTGAGCGAAATCTCATCCGCATCCAACACCGTGTACGAAAGGTAGATACCAATGTCCCCAATCCCCTCCGATCTCGAGATCGCGCAATCCGCCACCATGCTGCCCATGAACGATGTGGCGGCGCAACTCGGTATCGCCCCGGAGTATCTCCTCCCCTACGGTCGTAACATCGCCAAGGTGGATCCTGCCGTCGTTGAGACGATGGGCGATCGCGAACCCGGCAAGTACATCGTCGTTACCGCGATCACACCGACACCGCTCGGCGAGGGCAAGACGACGACCGCCGTTGGTTTAGCCCAGGGTCTGAAGCATGTCGGCAAAACCAGTGTGCTCACGCTCAGGCAGCCGAGCATGGGACCAACCTTCGGTATTAAAGGCGGAGCCGCCGGTGCTGGCTACAGCCAGGTGCTACCTATGGAGCAGCTCAACCTGCACTTAACCGGCGACTTTCACGCTGTCACCGCTGCCCACAACCTGCTGGCGGCGATGATCGATAACCACCTCCACCACGGCAATGCGCTCGATCTGGATATCGATGCGATCCAGTGGCGACGCGTGCTTGATGTCAATGATCGTTCGCTCCGCGATATCGTTATCGGTCTTGGTGGCAAGGCCGATGGTGTGACACGCCAGACAGGCTTCGATATCACTGCCGCCAGCGAGGTCATGACGACACTCGCACTCGCGACCAGTCTGGAGGATTTGCGCGAACGGCTGGGACGGATCGTCATCGGTCGCAATCGAAGTGGGAAGTTCGTCACCGCCGAAGATCTCCAGGCAGCTGGCGCGATGACGGTCATCCTACGCGATGCCATCTGGCCCAACCTGCTTCAGACGACCGAGAACACACCGGTGCTCATTCATTGCGGACCGTTCGGGAATATCGCCACCGGCAATAGCAGCATCATCGCCGATCAGGTCGGACTGCGCACCGCCGAGTACGTGATCACCGAGGCGGGTTTCGGTGCCGATATGGGTGCCGAGCGCTTCTTCAACATCAAGTGCCGCGTCGGGAATGCCCGTCCGGCGGCGGCTGTGCTGGTGGTCACCGTGCGGGCGCTGAAGGCGCACAGCGGTCGCTTTAAGATCACACCGGGCAAACCGCTTCCACCGGAACTACTGGCCGAGAACGCGGACGATGTCCGCGCCGGTGCCGATAACCTGCGCAAGCATATTCAGATCGTACAGGGATTCGGTGTGCAACCGGTTGTCGCGATCAATGCCTTCCCCACCGATCACGCCAGCGAGCATGAAGCGATCCGTGAGATCGCCGAAGCGATGGGTGTGCGCGTGGCCGTCAGCACGCATGTTGTCGATGGCGGTCCCGGTGCGGCTGATCTGGCGCGAGAGGTTATCGCTGCGGCAGAGGAAGAGACGAACTTCCAGTACACCTATGAGCTGGAGATGTCGCTGAAAGACAAGATCGCCGCGGTCGCGACCAAGGTGTACGGCGCGGCGGATGTCTCCTACGCGCCGCTGGCGGCAAAGAATCTGAAGGCGTTTGAGGATGCCGGATATGGCAGTCTGCCAGTGGTGATCGCCAAGACGCACCTCAGTGTCAGCAGCGATCCGAAGCTGAAGGGTGCGCCAACTGGCTGGACGCTGCCAGTGCGCGAGGTGCGACTTGCTGCGGGTGCAGGCTACGTCTACGCCATCGCGGGCGATATGACGACCATGCCAGGGCTGGGTAACTCTCCTGCCGCCGAGCGAATCGATATCACTGAGGATGGCAAGGTGGTGGGTCTTTTTTAGGGGTAGTAGATGTAGCCCCGGACCGATCGGTCGCGTTGTAGAGGATAACTGTGAACAACCAATCGCGACCGTGAGTGGTCCGGGGTATGTCCGGTGGCGCCAAGATGACCGGGCTGCCGCACCTCCGGGTGATGGCGGTCAACATGCCCCAACCTGACCGACCATGGGGCGGGAGCCGGGAGGTCGGTCATCTTGGCAGAGGAGTCGATCAGAAGACCTATGGATGTGACTCCCACTATCTACGACCGCGAGGTCCTGGAGAAACTCTTCAACGGCAGCGCTAAAGGTCGGAGACACGTCCATTTCTTCGCCGCGATCCCAGATGATCTCATTCCGCACTTGCCCGGATTCTGGTGGGATCAACGTAAACTCTTCGCTCTGGACTTGGAGAAGGAAATACTTTCCACCAGTGAACTCGACTATCTTCTTGATGTCCCGATCTGGCGAGCAACAGCGCAATCATCCCTCTTTGCTGTGAGAGGGAGAGACATCCTAATGAATCCTAAAAGGTACCCCGATCACTGGAGAAGGATTCAGGCTGCTGATATCTCGTATCCCATCATTCTCTACAAGAGAGACGGATACATTCTCCTTCTTGATGGATACCATCGACTCCTTAAACCAATATATGAAGGTCACTCTCATATTCATGCTTCATTCATTGCGTATGAGCGTATTGATGGCATTCTCATCACCGAAAGGTTCCTCGGAGAACTCAATACTGCGTCTCGCGATGATCCGGAGTTCATCGTCCACGCCCGGGAGGTTGCTCGCGATCTCCTCGTGTCAGAAAAGGTAGATCAGTATCCGGCCTGGACGTAGTTGACCCCACGCCAAGATGACCGGGGTGCCAACCCCCTGGGGGTGGGTGGTCAACATGACCGGCATCGGCCGGGGGCGTGGAAGGTCGGTTACCTTGGCTGAGAAGCCATATTGTAGGCTCGGGTCGACCGCCGCTTGCGGCGTAAGTCTTCCCGGGAACCGCCCGCAGGCGGCATGATGCGAATGCGGCGACGGAACCTGTGTTATGCCCAAACACCATTGTCACCCACGAGGGGTGACGCTACCTGCTGGCCGTTCCCCACGCTGACCGGAGCTCATCCGCGCTGATCGCACCCTCGCGCAGCACCACAATCTCCCCATCAACCACACGAATGACCGTGCTGGGGTTCTCTTGCGGTGAGAAGCCGCCATCCAATACCAGATCAAGCTTGCTGCCAAATGAATCCTTGATCTCGGCAGCGGAGAGAGCTGCCGCCTGACCGGAGAGATTGGCACTGGTGGTGGCGACTGCACCACCGAGGCGTTCGGCGATGGTGAGCGGGATGGAATGGTTCGGAAGACGCACACCGATGGTGTTGTCCGGGGCCTTCACCTCGGCGGGAAGATGATCCGCGGCTGGAAGCACAACGGTCAATGCCCCCGGCCAGAATCGCTGCGCGAGATCGATCAAGCGCTCATCGACATCCGGACTGAGATCATCGATCACTTCCGCTCGCGCGATCAGGATCGGCAGCGGCTTATCTGGCTGCCGACCCTTGAGATCGTAGATACGCTGTAGCGCCGCCGGATGCTCCAGGCTGGCACCGATGCCGTAGACGGTATCGGTGGGGAACGCGACTATGCCACCGCGACTCATGGTGATGATCGCCTCTTCGAGCGCGCGTCCTTCCTCAAGACTCAGATACGACATCTGCCTGCTCCTTTGTCTGAGACGTATCACCGATCGCGGATTTCAACGCCAACGCCACACTCTGGTTAATACCATCGACGGCCGTAATCTCATCGATCGTCGCCGCTCGCATCGCCTTGATCGAACCGAAGTGCTTCATCAGCGCCTTCTTGCGAGTCGGCCCGACGCCCGGGATGTCATCCAGCTGGCTCTTAAACGCGTTCTTCCGCCGTGTATTGCGATGATAGGTGATCGCGAAGCGATGCGCCTCGTCCCGGATACGTTGCACCAGGAAGAGCGCCTGCGAATCGCGCGGCAGCAGAATGGAATCCGGTCGACCGGGCAGGAAGATCTCCTCCTGCTCCTTGGCGAGACCGCAAATCGGCACCTCCATGCCGATTTCCTCCAGCGCTTCCAGGGCTGCGCTCAGCTGCCCCTTGCCACCGTCGATGATTACCAGATCGGGGAGCGTCGTCCACTTACCCTCGGTCTCCTCATCCGCCTCTTTGGCGCGACGGAAACGGCGACCGATGACCTCCTTCATGCTGGCGAAGTCATCCGCCCCAACCACCGTCTTGATACTGAAACGGCGGTATTCCTTCTTCGCCGGACGACCATCCTCGAAGACGACCATACTCGCGACCGGCGAGGTGCCCTGGATATTGGAGTTATCGAAACACTCGATCCGTCGCGGCATTCGCGGCAGGTCCAGCGCCTCCGCCAACTCGGTCATGGCGGCGGTCATCTTCATCTCGTCGCTCAGGTGCTTGATCCGCGCCTGTTCCAGATTCTCGGCGGCACTCTTGGCGACCATCCGCACCAGGCCCAGCTGATTGCCTCGCTGGGGTACGTGGATGCTCACCTTACCGCCCCGCTTGGCGGTGAGCCACTCCTCGATCATCATCGCCTCTTCGGGGAGCATGGCGTATTGCATCACCAACCGTGGCGGCACCAGGGCAGCATCCTCGTAGAACTGGGTGACAAACGCCTGCAGAATATCGCTCTCGCTATCTTCCACCCGCGCCTGCATTGGGAAGAACTCGGAACCAATCATCTTGCCGTGGCGGAGGAAACTGATCTGGACACCAGCATCGCCGCCCTCGCCCTTACTGACACCGATGATATCGGCGCTGGAGCCGGTATCGATGACGATCTTCTGTCGCTCCAGCACGTGGTTCACGGCCTGGAGGCGATCCCGCAGCTCCGCTGCTCGCTCGAAGTTCAGATCTTCGGCGGCCGCGATCATCTCGTGTTCGATATCCTTGACGATCTCGTCGCCCTTGCCACTGAGGAACTTGGCGGTGGCGTCGATCGCCTTCATGTACTCCTCGTGGCTGACGGCGCCGATACAGGGTGCGGTGCACTGGTGCATATGGAAGTAGAGACAGACCTCATCATGTCCGGTAATCTTCTTGTCGCATTTGCGGTATGGGAAGAGCCGATTGAGCAGATTGATCGTCTTGTAGGCGGCACCGGCGCTGGTGTACGGTCCGAAATACTGACTGCCATCCTGCACCACCAGGCGCGTGCTGATCACGCGCGGCCATTCCTCATTAGTGATACGGATATATGGATAGGTCTTACTATCCTTCAGCATGATGTTGTACTTGGGTAAGTACTTCTTGATGAGGTTGTTCTCGAGAATGAGTGCCTCGGTGGCGGTATCGGTGCGAATCACCTCGAAGTCGGTGATGTGGCTCACTAGCTCCCGGGTTTTAGGATCCTTGTGTCGTTGGTTCTGAAAGTAGGATCGCACCCGATTGCGCAGGCTGATCGCCTTACCCACATAGAGGACGTTCCCATCGGCGTCTTTCATCAGATAGACGCCCGGTCGCGTGGCAAGTGAGGCGAGGCGGGAACTGAAATCGGGGCGGGAATTCTTCGTCGTCATGCCGGAATTATATCAGAACGGATGTTCCCGTTGATTTTGCTTCGTCCAGATCTTTGGCGACTCAAGCCGCTGAATCGAGCCTAATGGGACAAACTGGGACTATTTAGAGGCAGCATCCTGTGATATACATCAAAGAGCCTGGGGGACAAATAGTAGCCATTGGCGATCCATAACTCTGGTTTGGACCAAGGGGATGATCGTCGGATCTCTAAAGCAATGCGGAGGTGAGCAATGTCGAATAAGGGAGAATCAGCATCGACACTTAGTTGGAGCAATCCAAGACATCTCGTCAAAATAGCCCCCAGCGGGAGAGTATGCTATGTCATATGCAATCCTGATGGATCTCTAATAGAGAGAGACGCTTATGATTGGCAGTCTACATGGCGAGGGAGGTGGCACTACAGCGAAGGCTGTCTGTCTATCAGAATCGGCCCATATGAACTCTGGACCAATCCTAACTCTGTTGAGGCCGTTGAGATCGACCATCGCGATCCTGACCGCTCATCAACACCATTCCTAGTCTTACCCGTTATGACCTCAGAGGCATGGTCCGTTGGTGGTATGAGACCAGCATTCCTCAAGCTTACGAAACCAGGAGATCGATACGAACCCAAGATATCGGAGCTGGGGAATCGAGGCACTGTACTGGATTACTCCGCTGTCCGTGGCATGGAGGATTGGGTATGGAACGGCAAGTGGGAACATCGACTAGATTCCTACACAGTAAATATTGAGGACAAGTGGATTTGGTCTGGAAGTCGTGTCCAAGGATATGGGCTGCTGCGTGGGAGAGAGAAAGGCGAAGAAGGCGAATGGGAACTCAATGCCATCTCTGTGCTACTACCACATTGTGGTATTCGGGAACCAATGCACGATCGTTCTCCAAACGAAGAAAATCCAATAGAGAATCCTTCGATTATGGCTGGCCGGAAGAAACGTAAGGGATCCGCTCTGGAGAATTGGGAGATCGAGACGCTGAAGCATGGAGTGGTAGAGAGCAACTGGTATTGCTCATCCTGCCCAGACCTGTTCGAACCAGATGACCAGGGTCTAGCAATCTCTTCATTCAAAGCAGACGTTTTGATAGTAGTAGCAACCGAACTCGAACGACGGTACGCCCTCAATCTCCTTACACCATTGCCTGGACACCAACAACCGGCCGAACGAGCGTTTTCCTCTCATACATATGTGTTTGGTATGATCGGCTCACATTACGTTGTTATCCTGATGGTGGCACCCGGGACGGTCGATATGCGGAGTGTAGATTTGGCAACTACTTCCGCAATTGCCCACTGGGATCCTCAGGCAATCATAATGGTTGGTATCGCCGCTGGGAACACCTGGAAGGAGAATCAACATATCGGCGATGTACTGGTGGCGCATTCGGTTCAGTCTTACGAGCACAAGAAGGTCCGTGATGGGAACCTAGAATACCGAACCTATGACACTCCTCCGGCTCACAGAGCATTGGTGGACCGTTTTCATCACCCGACTGGTTGGAGATTCATCAAACCTGATGACACAAGTTCTGAAATACACTATGGTCGCTTGTTGAGTGGGAATACCCTTGTCGCAGATGCGCAGTACCGCGATGACCTATTTAAAGATTTCCCGGGTTCCATCGGAATTGAGATGGAGGGAGTCGGTCTTGCTCGAGCAGCGACTTACTCAGACAAACCTTGGATATTGGTCAAAGGTGTCGCTGACTGGGCGGATGGGAACAAGGGAGAACGGACCGATCTTTATCAGGAGATAGGTGCGGCAGCGGCAACGAGTTTGATAGGCACGGTCCTTTCAAGACACTCTGCTTTGGAGGGTCTCAAGAGAAAATAAGCACCCCTATTGCTTCGTTTTCATAGTCGCAGCCAAGACTCCGGGGACCAGGGTCCGCGCTGAAGACGGCAGCTTGCCTCCCTCCGCTATTCGTTCTGCACACTCGGCCACCTTCGGTGCCCCGGATCCGCAGGTGAGTCACGGCAGTTGTGGCCTACCCTTCGCGCATGAAGACGAGCTTCCATTCCCGCACGGTGGCACCGGTGATCAATCCAGCCTTGCTGAACGGATCGTTGGCGAGCAGCGTCTGCGCCTCGGCCAGGTCCTCGGCATCGTAAATGATCAGCGCACCGCTCCCATCCACGAACGGACCGGAGCTCTCCAGCTTGCCGACATCCAGGAGTTCCTGTAGGTAGGCGCGATGCGTCGGTCGTACCTCGTTGAGGCGATCAGCATCGGTGGTGTACTCGAGTACTGCTGCAAAATACGCCATTTTTCTCCCCTCTCTCCTGTGGACCCGGGGTTAAGGGCGGCAAGCTGCCGCCTTCGGCACCCGGAGGCCATATCGGTTCTCTCCACCCCCGGACTAAGGGCAGCAAGCTGCCGCCTTCGGCATCCGGGGGCTACGTCTGGACGCTTGCAAACCCGCATATGAAATGCGGGCCTACACCTTGGTCGTTATCCCTCGAAGGTGATCTTCACGTCCATCGGCACATTGCCGCGAATGGCGTTGCTGATCGGGCAGGTCTGCTCGGCGGTGGTGGCGAGCGCTTCAAACTGCTCGGCAGTCAGACCCGGCACCTTGCCGCTGATCTCGACATTGGCGTGCTTGATCTCGAATCCGCCGCCGTCCTTGGGACCGAAGCCAACATCGCTGCTCACGGTCAGCGATTCCGGCGGGGTGCCATTGTTGGTCAGTGTCGCGCTAAGGTTCGTCGCCAGGCAGCCACTGTGGCTTGCCGCCAGGAGTTCCTCCGGGCTGGTCCCGCCGTTAGCATCGCCAACGCGGGTCGGCAGAGTCACCTTCTGCGTGCCAAGCGCACCGGTCTCGCCAGTGACGCTACCGCCACCGTTGTGGAGATCGCCAGTCCAAACAGTTGTTGCCTTACGAGTTGCCATGATTACGCCCTTTCTGTGAAACGTCCTGTTCCAGTGTTACCTATCGCACGCGTTATGCCAACGGCTCGTCCATGAAGACCGTCTTGGTCTGGGTGTAGAACTCGACCGCGGCCTTGCCCTGCTCGCGACTATAGGAGCTGCTGCCCTTGTAGCCACCGAATGGCAGCTGGTACTCGGCACCGGCGGTCTCGCTGTTGATGTGCACCATACCGGCCTGAATCTCACGGGCAAAGCGCATGGCCTTACCGAGATCGCGGGTGAAGATACTGGCACTGAGTCCGTACTTCACGCTGTTCGCCACGTCCATGGCTTCGTCCATGTCATCAACCGGGATCACGCCCAGTAGCGGACCGAAGTACTCCTCCTGACCCATACGGGAATCCGATGAGACGTTCGTAAACAACGTCGGTGTCACAAACGCGCCCTGGGCTAACTCATCGGGTCGATCACCGCCCATCACATGCTGGGCATCGGTCTCCTTGGCAGCAGCGATCTCCTTCATCAACCGATCGGCGGAAGCATCGTCGATAAGCGGACCCATCTGCGTGGCTTCGTCCAACGGATCACCAACAACCAGTGTGCTCAGGCGCTGCTGGAGCAAATCAGTGAACTCAGCGGCAATGCGACGATCGACGATCGCACGACTCGTCGCCGTGCACTTCTGACCGGTCGAATTCATGGCTCCGGCCACAACCTGCTGGACAGCCTGTGTCATATCGGCATCCGCCAGAACGATTGCCGGGTTCTTACCACCAAGCTCCAACTGGACCTTGGCACCGCGATTCGCAGCCTTGATGCGAATCCGGTTACCAACAACTCCACTACCGGTGAAGCTGATGGCGGCAACACGGGGATCATCGACAAGGGCGTTACCGACGCCACCAGCAGGACCGGTGACGACGTTGACAACGCCCTTCGGTAGACCAGCATCCTCCAGAATCTCCGCCATCAGCATGGCACAGACTGGCGCGGCGGAGGCCGGCTTAAAGACCACCGTATTACCGAACGCAATCGCCGGTGCTGTCTTCCAGACCGGGATCGCGATGGGGAAGTTCCAGGGCGTAATCAATCCAACGACACCCAGCGGCTCGCGCACGGAATAGAGCATCGTCTTGGGATTGGCACTGGGATAGTGATCGCCGTTTGGTTGCAGTGTCTCACCGGCGTAGTAGCGCATGATATTAGCAGCGCGCAACGCCTCACCGACACCTTCCTTGATCGTTTTACCTTCCTCGCGGGTCAGCACGCGACCAATCTCGGCGGAGCGTTGCACGAGGAGATCGGCAGCCTTGTATAGGATGTTGGCGCGCTCAAGGGCACCGGTTCGGCTCCAGGTCTTGAAGGCTTCAGCAGCGGCATCCACCGCGGTGGTCACATCGGCTGGTCCACCAACCGCCATGTGGGCGACGATCTCCTCCCGGTTCGCGGGATTACGGACTTCAAACGTCGCATCGGTGTGGACCCATTCACCATTGATGTAGTTGCCATAGACGGGAGCGCCATCTCGCAGTTCGTGCTGTGCCATTGTCTTCTCCATAAGGGGTAGACGAGCCACCCCGCTACCAAATCATGATCACCAATCAATCCGGGCGGAACGATTTTGCAGTACCAAATCGGCCAGGACCAGCGCCAACATCGCCTCCAACACCGGCACGGCGCGAGGCACAACCGAGGGATCGTGGCGACCGTACACGATGATCTTCTCTGGATCGAGATTCTTCGTCACCGTATCCTGCTCGCGCTCGATCGATGAGGTTGGCTTCACCGCCACCCGCACGATCACGTCCTCACCGGTGCTAATACCACCCAGCGTACCACCGGCGTTGTTTTCGCCAATCCGTACCTGTTCACCATCGAGCAGAAACGGATCGTTGCTCTGCGAGCCGCGCATCCGCGACTGCTGGAACCCACGACCGATCTCGACGCCCTTGGTCGCCGGCACACTCAGCATCGCCTGTCCGATCAAGGCATCCAGTTTGTCGAATGTGGGCTCACCGAGCCCTGGTGGCATATTGACGGCCCGAATCTCAACGATACCGCCGAGGCTATCCTTCTCCTCCTTGGCCTGGAGAATGGCGGCGATCATCTTCTCGGCGGCAACGGGATCGGCGGCGCGAACGATGTTACGCTCGATGGCATCGCGATCGAATGTCTCGCAAGCGATACCACCGATCTCCTGGGCAAAGGCATAGACATCGATACCGACGCTGGCGATGATCTTCTTGGCGATCACACCGGCCGCAACGCGTCCCCATGTCTCCCGGGCAGAGGAACGGCCACCACCACGATGATCGCGGTGACCGTACTTGCGCCAGTAGGTATAGTCGGCATGTCCCGGACGGAAGACCTCACGCAAGTTATCGTATTTGCTGCTGTCCGCATCCTTGTTGTAGGTGATGAGACAGATCGGTGCACCGGTGGTGACATCCTCGTAGACACCGGAGAGGATCTCAACGGCATCGCGCTCACCCCGGGGTGTGGTGACCTTGCTCTGCCCTACTCGTCTTCGATCCAGGTCCTTCTGGATCTCCTCGGTGGTTAAGGGGATACCCGCCGGTACACCGTCGATCACTACACCGAGTGCGGGGCCATGACTCTCACCCCAGGTTGTGATACGGAAGATCTTGCCGAAACTGCTACTCATGCGTTATTCGCCTCATCAAACAGGATTCCATACATATCGTAATCATCGTTCGGATAGCGCTCAAAACCAGCGCGACGATAGAGTGCCTGGCTGGCCACATTATCCGCTTGCGTGCACAGGGCCGCGTTCTTACGTTTCAGATCTGCCATACGCTGCATGGCCGCCATCAAGGTGTCAGCACCCAGTCCCTTCCCCTGATAGTCGGGGTGAACGGCGATACGGTCAAGATGACCGAACTTCTGATAAAAGGTGGTGCCGTAATAGGAGGTTACTTCGTCATCGATCATACCCACCCAGACTTCAACGGAGGGGATACTCATCCACCAGGCGAACTCAGCATGGCTGTTGCCCCAAATCGGTCCGAAGGCGGCGTGATCCAGGGCGATGATCTGCTCGATCAGCGGCAGATCATCCATCGTGACCTGGACAAACTGCTGGACTGATTCCCGGTTCACATCCAGATAGTCCTGGACGCGATGATGAACGAAGGCGATCACCGTCTCTAGCCGCCGCATACCGTTGCGGAGGTAGAACTCTGGACGACGCTTCTCGTAACTCTCGGAGGCGATGATCCCGCGCATCCCACGCGCTCGCGCAACCTGAACCATTGCCTGGACCAACTCATCCTCGTGTGTAAACGCTGTCAGGTCCCGGATCATCGGGATATCGGCGCGATGCCGCCACGGCGACGCCAGCAGGAACTCGCCACTGGCAGGATGCCACTGACTGATTCCGGGCATCTCATAGAGTGCCCGCGCAATCGCATCGGCGGCAATCCGGGGATGGTTCGCCAGGTACAACTGGCGGATATCGCCCTGCGTAAGTGGAACCACCTGATTCGGATCGGAGCGACACTCTGGCTTGTTTGTCAGTGAAAGAATGGTCACTTCAGCTTCCATGCGGCAGAGGGCTGCAGATGCGCCCGCAGCTTCATTCTACCGCTACCGCAGCATCTCCGCGATATACGCCACCGCGATCGCTTCCACCTGATCGGCATCATGAGCGGCGGTATCGATGACCAGATCAGCGGCGGCGTAGGCGGTGGCGAGTCGGTCATGTTGGCGGACGTAGACGGCCTCCAACCATTCCGGACTGCGACGCTGGCGTACAACCTCCAGGCTGACATCCAGCGCGATCACCACATCCGGATCCTTTCTCCGCCAGAGATCGCGCACGGCACTGTGTTCCTGCGCGACAGCGTAGGCATCGTGACCATGTGACCGCAAACGTTCCACCAGCGTTGACTTTCCGCTCGCACACGGCCCGACAACAACGATGCGTGGAAGGCTACGATCACTCTCCATCATGTCACCGGGAAGCTCGCCTGAAGCCGTCGGATCGCCATCGGTTGCGTCACCTTACCGACCGAGACAACCACCACAGCCGTATCGTCACCCGGACGTTCGTTGTCGCGCATTCGGGCGTGATCCAGCACCATATCCGCCACCTCCTGCGCGGGACGGGATTGCCCCAATACGTGCTTTGCCAGTTGTTGGTAGTCAATCGGCGGCAGTTGCTGCCGCAATCCGGAATGCGTCACCCCATCGGTAAAGAGCACCAAGGTAACACCATCCTCCGCCGGAAAGTGCTGCACCGCCGGTCGCGTGAACTTGGTACGACCAATCGGTCCGCTATCCATCGGCACCACGCCGATCTCACCGTCTTTGCGCAATAGCATCGGCGAATCGGCATTACGCGTGACCACGACCTCGCGCGTCTGCATATCAACCGAGACGAGATCGAGCGTCGCCGAGACCTGACCGTGGCGAAACGCGAAGAGGAAATCGTGCGTCGCGCGCGCGACAGCACCATCGCGGACGCCATCCTTGACCAATCCCACCGCCTTGGCCGAGAGAAGCAGGCTGAGCGTTTTGGCGGCCTTACCGCTCCCCTGCCCGTCGATCATGATCACACTGAAGCCACCACCCGGGCGCTCGACCAGTTCAACGGTATCTCCACTCTCACGACTGGCGTATTTGTGCGTCTTCGCCAACGCGACATCAATAGTGAGAAATTCCTGATCAAGCAATTTCACGTCCGGCGCATCCTGTATCAACTGATAGTCGTTCCCGGCATCATACCACCCGGCATATTCGGTACACTGCCTGTGATTTACACCTGACCGGGGACGCCATGATTGAACTCGTAACCTTCGATTTCCACAACACAATCGCACACTGCGACGACTGGTTCCAGCTCGAGATCCGGATGCTGCCTGTCGCGGTATTGGAGCAGCTTGATCCGGAGACGCTGACGCGTATCGGTAGCGAGGAGATCGTAGCTGCCTATCGAACCCTGCGCATGAGCGTGATCGAGTCTGGGGTGGAAATAGAGGCAATCGACGGTGTTGATCGCGTCTTCCGATCCTTTGATCTCATCTATGATCGCGAAGCAATTGAAGATGCCGTGGCCGGGGTAATGGGGAGGTCGGTCACCTTGGCGTCGCCCGTACCAACCGCGATCGAAGCGATCCGATTCCTGCGTGAGCGAGACATACGGATCGGTGTCGTCAGCAGCGCCGTTTATCACCCGTTCCTGGAATGGACGCTGGAACGCTTCGGGGTAGCCGATGCGGTTGAGTTCATCGTCACCTCGGCTAGCGCCGGTATCTACAAGAGCAATCCGGAACTGTATCGCGGTGTCCTGGCGGAGGCCGGAGTACAACCAGATCATGCGGTCCACATCGGCGATTCCGCCAGGTGGGATATCTGGAGTCCACAACAGGCCGGTATGCGAGCAGTGCTGGTGCCGAACGGCGAGCCGATCAGTCCGCTGCAGCACGACACCGACGCTACCCCTGATCATGTAGCCGAGACGGTACTGGACGCCGCCGAATGGGTGTTGGGCCAACAGGCACCACGGTTGACCATCGATATCTTCACGCTCTTCCCCCCAATGTTCACGGGAGTGCTGGGAGAAAGCATCCTCAAACGCGCTCACGCCAAGGGTCTGATCGATATCCGCGTTCACGATATCCGCGATTGGACACATGACAAGCATCGCACCGCCGACGACACACCCTACGGCGGTGGCGCCGGGATGGTGATGAAGGCACCACCGATCGTAGAAGCTGTCGAAGAGGTACTTGGCGATGATCTGCCGAACGCTCACATCGCGATCATGAGCGCGGGCGGACGGCGTTTCACCCAGGAGATCGCGCAGGAACTGAGCGAACACGGCCGAATCGCGCTGATCTGCGGTCACTACGAGGGTATCGACGAGCGCGTCTCCGAGATCCTCCAGGCCGATGAACTCTCGATTGGCGATTACGTGCTCACCGGCGGCGAACTCCCGGCGATGGTCATCGCCGACACGATCAGTCGGTTGGTGCCTGGGGTGATCACCGAGGAAAGCATCCTGGACGAGTCGCATCTGGGTGAGTATGTGGAGTATCCCCATTACACCCGTCCACAGGAGTATCGCGGATTGGAAGTGCCGGAGGTGCTCCTCAGCGGCCACCATGCCAAGATCGCTGAATGGCGCGCTGATCAGGCAAAGCTCCGCACCGCCAAATGGCGGCCGGATTTGCTGAAAGACAACTAACGCGTTCTCTTTCGTAGATGCTTTGCCGCCCCCCGTAGGGGCGAATCCGATCGCAATCGGTATTCGCCAGGATTGATCGCCGCACCAACTCGGGCCGATACTGGCTGCGGCCAGATCGGCACCCTACGTGGAGACATCCAGATTCAACTCATGCAACGCCCGCAAACTCCGCAAATCCCGATCGGCAACGAAGCGGGCGTAGGTCTCCAGCGCCTGCTGGATCTCAGCGCGTTCCGTCAGCGTTGGTTTCAAACGCGCCACTGCCGTCAATCCCTCTCGCTGGAGCAAGCGCAGATACTTCTGCGCGTTCACCGAAAGCGGAATCGCCTGCGGATCCAGATCTCGACACGCCGGGCAAAGCAGTCCGCCCAACATGGCGGAGTACGCATTTACCTGCGCGGTGATCTCATCATCGCAACCGACACAGCGGAACAGTTGGGGTCGGTAACCAAGCTCATTGAGCAACGCCATCTCGAAGTGGCGCGTGACCATCCAGGCGTCAACACCCTCATCTAGCAACACTAATGACCGACTGAGCAGCTCGAAGACAGCCTTGTGCGGCTCCTCGGCATGCGTGATCACCTTCACCAGTTCGACCAGGTAGCTGGCATGGCAGAATCGCTGCAGATCATCATGAAACGACGGAAACGCTCGTACCGGTGTCGCCGAACGCACCACCTCCAGATCACGCCCCGTCGCCAGTTCCAGGTTCACCCAGCTACAGAGATCGAGATATGGCCCCGATCGGCTCTTCGCCTTGCTGGCTCCCTTGGCGATCACATCCAGACGGCCATAGTTGGGCGTAAACACGATCAGTATGCGGTCGGCCTCGCCGTAGGCGCGTCGATCAATGACAATGGCCTCTGTAGAATAGTTGCGATCGCGGCTGATCATGGAATCCTCTTCAAAATCGCTGCTTGTCAATTCTACTCCAGCAGCCATGCGAGACCCGAGTGGGAAGCGTCAATCAGGAATGGTAGGGTTTCAGTATTATGGGTGACGTTTCCTTCCTGGCTGCATTTGTCGCGGGCGTGCTCAGTATCACCTCGCCATGCGTGCTCCCTCTGATTCCCATCTATATCGCCCACATCGCCGGTGTCTCCGCCGGTGAAAGTGAGGCCACCGCAAAAGCGGTCATCATGCGCAACGCCCTGGCGTATGTCGCGGGATTCAGCCTCGTTTTCATCGCACTGGGTGCCGCGTTCGGTGCGGCTGGCGCAATCGCTGGATCGCTCGATTTCGTGCGCACCAATGTCGATTGGCTGGTCCGCATCGGCGGTGTACTGCTGATGGTGCTCGGTCTGCACATGCTGGGGGTTTTCCGCATTCCGTTCCTGTATCGCGATGCTCACATGCAGCTTGATGGTGGTAAGCCGGGAACTATCGGATCGTCGTTTGTGATCGGTGTCAGCTTTGGTGCTGGCTGGACGCCGTGTATGGGTCCGATCCTGGGTGTGATCCTGACACTTGCCGCCAGTCAGGGAGATACGGTCCGCGCGACCTGGCTACTGGTGGTCTACTCGTTGGGTCTTGCCATCCCGTTCCTGGGTGCCGCTCTCGCCTTCGGATCGCTACCGGGTCTGCTGAGGAAGGTCAACAAACACCTCGTCCTCGTCGAGACTATCAGCGGTGCCATCATGATCGCAGTTGGTATCATCATGATCATGGGCTGGTACCAATTGATCTTCAATGCGATCATTGATCATGCCCCCTGGACACCGTGGGAGCCAGATATCTAGCGGACATTCACCGGTAGCAGGGCAGACGAGGTGCCCTCAGCAACCATCTCAAGGAGAGACAAGCTCCTCTTCTGCCGAACTCGATCACGTAAACAGCGCGCGAGACTTCCAGAATCCGTTGCCAATCCGCGCTTCAGTCAGGACACTTCATGGCGGAATCCGCAATTAGCCCGCAGTCTTCACAGCGTTCAGCTTTGGAACGAGGCGCCGACAAGGTCTGGCGCTTCTTCACGAGCGTCCGCAACGCCGTCTACGAGATCGCGTTTCTCACCTTGCTGGTGCTCATCGGTACACTGCGCGGCAGCTCCGCGCCGCAGTGGATGGCCGATCACCTCCCCTTCACCCAGGGTCTCGTTGATCGCTGGTATGCCTGGGATGTCTTCCGATCCTGGATCTTCGCAGGAACCCTGGCGATCATCGCCATTGCCATCATCATCTGCACACTGAATCGCATTCCTCAAATCTGGGCCACCTTCGCGCATCCCAAGGTGATCACCAGCATGGGGTTCATCAACGCCGCCGATACCGCAGCCACCTACACTCTGGCCGTACCACCAGAGACCGCCACGGAACAGGTAACCGACGCCCTGCGCAGCAAACGGTACCGAGTGCTGACCGAGCGCAATGGTGACGCCACGCATATCTACGCCGACAAGAACCGCTTCGGCAGTTTCGGCACCTTCCCCTTCCACATCGGCCTGATCCTGATCCTCGTCGGTGGTATCGTCGCATCCACCTATGGTTTCCGTGATCAGGAATTTGTGGTGGCACAGGGAGCGACCCGCAATGTTGGGCACAGTACCGGTCTGAGCGTCGAACTTATCAGCGTTACCGATACCTGGAGCGCGGTTGGTATACCGGTCGACTACGAAGCGGTCGTCCAGATTTACGAAAACGGCAAGCCGGTGAAGGATGGTAGCGTCCGTGTGAACCATCCGATGACCTATGGTGCCGCGACGTTCTATATGACCTCGTTTGGCTTCACCGCGGACTTCACCATCCGGGATGCCGCAGGAAATATCGTCTTCTCCGGACCTACCGAGCTCGGACTTTACACCTCCGTCAGTAATCCGAACGCTCCGGCAGGTTTCATCGACATCCCCCTCGACGGCGTGCGGATGTCTGTTATCACACCAGACACCGTCGATCTCGATGTGCCAGAGGTCGGTGATCTCAATCTCGAGCCCGGCCAGGTGTGGGTCGGATTCTCCGGCGATACCGAAGGTGTCGTGGTTGAACATGGTCAACCAATGAAACTGGGCGACTATACCATCACGTTCGACCGCGAGGGTAAGTACGCGCTACTCCAGGTCGGGTACAACCCGGGTATCCCAATCTTCATCATCGCCGCGCTCTTCATGGTCGGCGGTTTGATGGTGACGTTCTACTTCCCGCTGCGCCGCATCCGCGCCATTCTCACGCCGACCGAAGAAGGCAGCACATTGGCGATAGCTCCCCTGGCAAAACGCGATTACAGCGGCAAGCGGGACTTCTTTGGCGTGCTGGCCAAACTCAATGAGATCTGGGACGAGAAGCCAGAGGTGAGGGCACCCAAGAACGCTGGCGACTACGAATACCTTTACATGAATCGCACCTCTGGTCAGGAATCGCAGTAAACTAGAGGCAATGATGCTTGAATCTCGGGAGAATTTCGCCCATGGATGGTTTGGTTCGCTTTTCTTTCTACCTCTTCGCCGGTGGTTCAATGGCCATCATTGGCGCGGCCATCATGTACATCGTCTATGCGGTTGGACGCATTCGGGTACGACGAGCACAGCTCGCCACGCCGGACGGTCGCACCGTTAGCAGCAATAGCCTGCATGCCGAGGAAGGTCCTATCGGATTCGCTCGCTGGGGCACGATGCTCACCATTCTCGGTGGAGTCTCGATGGGCGGGGCTATTCTGGCGCGCTGGAGCGCTGCCGAGCACTTCCCACTCAGCAACATGTACGAGTACAGCATGATGTTCGTGTTTTGGGCCTGTGTACTGAGTGTAGCGTTCGAACTCATGTACAAGGTGAGGCAACTCGGCGCGATCGTTATGAGTATCGCGGCGTTGATGTGTCTGTATATCTGGAGCCTGCCTTCTGACATGCGCGAGGTTTCGCCAGTGGTACCAGCGCTGCAGGCCAACAACATCATGGCCTTCCATGTGGGCTCGTTTGTGCTCGCGTATGCGACCTTTGCTGTCGCCTTTGGTGCGGCGATCCTCTACCTGATTGCGGAGCGGCACTCCGTTTCCTGGCTGCCAAGTGCCGAGATGCTCGACGATGTCGGATTCCGCGCGGTGACGATCGGATTTCCGTTCTTCACACTCGGGCTCATCCTCGGTTCGGTCTGGGCGCACGATGCCTGGGGTGTCTACTGGAGTTGGGATCCGAAGGAAACGGCAGCGCTCTTCACCTGGCTGGTCTACGCGGTGTATCTGCACACGCGCACACTGCGCGGCTGGACCGGTCGACGTAGCGCCTACATCCTGCTCTTTGGCTTTGCCGCCACGCTCTTCACCTACTACGGCAACTATTTCTTCGGTGGATTGCACGCCTACGGCGGTGTCTAGCACAGAATGACAGACTCATCTTCACAGCAACCTCCGGCCACCAAGCGGTTCTCGCCGGTCAATATCATCGTGGCACTCATGATCATTGCCGCACTCGTTGGCACCACCTGGTGGATGGGCGAGCGCAATGGTTGGGCAACGATCGGAACCGGAGGTTCGAACGCACAACTGTTACCCAAGCCGGGTGACGAAGCACCGGAGTTCTTCACATTGATGACAACCGACGGCGAGAATTATCTGCCCGTCGAGTTGTCAAAACTCCGTGGCAAACCCGTCTGGATGAACTTCTGGGGGAGCTGGTGCCCACCGTGTCGGGCCGAGATGCCCGAGTTCATGAGCGCCTACGATAAGGTGACCGCCGCCGGAGTCGTGGTACTCCCCATCTCAGTCGGTGAAGCACCCGAGAAATCGCTCGCCTATCGCGACAAGATCGGCGGGAGCTTTCCAATCCTGATCGATCCCACCTTCATCGAGTCGTTCATCGATGCCGAGGCGAATCCCGAAACAGCCGCTCGCTACCAAAGCATGCGCAATGACTGGCAGATCAAGAACTATCCGACACATGTCTTCATCGATGCCGACGGCATCGTGCAATACGTCTTCCTGCGGCAGATGTCGGAAGAAGAGATGGTCTCGACTGCAATCGGAATGCTGGAAGTTACACATCTACTTCCCGAAGCGATAGTGACGCGGTACGAGTAGTCGGTGTAGCGCCGAGCTGCGAGTGCCATTCGTACCGAGCTAATCACCGAAGTGATCGAAGCCGACTCATAGACCCGGACCGATCAAGCGCGAACCATCGATATTCCTGCGGAAGACGTCGCGCTTGTGAGTGGTCCGGGTTCAGCTTCTCACCTCCACCCTTCCAATCCTCTGGATACATGTATGCAACCACCATTGCTGGATGCCAGAGGTGAATTGGGACTCCGTTGGCATCGTGAACCCGGACAACTCACGGTCGCGGTTGGTTGGAGGGCGACCACTCTCGGAACCGCGACCGATCGGTCCGGGTCTACTCCTCCGGGACAACCTCACGGAATCTCTCGGTACAGATGCCATGTCAGCCCGGCGACACAGCCCTACCACTTCAGGTTCGGGATCACCTTCTCGCCGTACGCCTTGATGAACGATTCCTGATCCCGATTCACGTTGTGTACGTGAATGTCCTTGAAACCAAGATCGATGTAGTGCTGCAGGTTGGCGACGTGCGCATCAAGATCGGCCGAGGTGAAGACCCGGTTTTTGAAGTTCTCCGGACGCACCAGCTTGGCCATCGCCTCGAAGTCTTCCGGATTGCGAATGTCCGCCTTGGGGAAGTTCATACCGCCATTCGGCCAATCAACGACGGCCTTATCGATCGCTTCCTGGTCGGTAGCAGCATAGCTGACCTTGATCTGAAGCATCTTCGGCATCGTCTCCGGATCCTTACCGGCTTCGCGCGCACCCTTGTCGAACCGCTCCATCAGCATCTTCACCTTCTCGTCGGCGGCACCAACGGTGATGATGCCATCGACGGTCTTCCCGGTGCGACCAGCCTGAATCGGACCAGCGGTAGCAACGAAGATCGGCGGCGGTGCATCCGGCAGCGTGTAGAGCTTCGCGCTCTCGACGGTGAAGTGCTTGCCACTATGCTTGATCACCTTGCCGGTGAAGAGCTTCTGAATGATCTCGATCGCTTCCGCGAGTCGTTCAAGTCGCGTCGGCGCTTCCGGCCAGTAATCGCCAACGATATGCTCGTTCAGCGCCTCACCAGCGCCAAGTCCGAGCGCGAATCGCCCCGGATACATCGCCTCCAGCGTCGCCGCGGCCTGCGCCAGTATCGCCGGATGATAGCGCCAGCCTGGCGGTGTGACACCGGTCATGAAACGAAGGTTCGTCGCCTGTCCCAATGCGCCCAGCCAGCTCCAGACGAAAGCGGAATGCCCCTGACTCGGAACCCAGGGGTGGAAGTGATCGCTGGCGGTGACGACCTCGAAACCGTTCTTCTCGGCCAGTTTGCAGTAATCCAGCAAGTCATTGGGATGAAACTGCTCAAAACTGGCTGCGTATCCGATCTGTCCCATGTGAAACTCCTTCTACTTGAACAGGTTTCGTTCTTCCGCCATCACCAGGTCAGCAGCGCTGCCCTCGGTGGCGGACCACTCGTAATTGCGGATAATCGCCACCGGTACACGGTGGGTCTTGTGCATCACCAACTCCGCCGCACTGGCCAACTCGTCGGCCACGGCCATAACGGAGGCGCGTAACTCGTAACCGGTCGGATCGTGCTGACCACGATAGTCGGCGAACGGCGAGATCCCGGCCGACCCAATGGCGATATTGACGATACCATTCCGCCACGGACGACCAAACGAATCCGTGATGATCACGCCAATGCGCCGGCCCTCATCACCGCCGAAGTAGCGCTCCACCAGCGCCGCTCGAATCCGGTGCGCCGAACCGTCCGGATCAACCGGCAACAATACGACATGATCCGGATGCGAGTTGCTGGCATCGACACCAGCATTCGCGCAGATGAATCCGTGCTGTGTCTCCGCAACAATCAGGCCGCGATGCATACGTACGATCCGCTTCGCTTGTTGCAACACCACCTCAACCTGGCGCGGATCCTTCTCCCATGTCTCGGCCCAGGCACGTGCCATCGCGCTCGGGGAAACCGTGGTCAGATCAACCATCTGGCCTTCGGCCTTGCTAACGATCTTGTGGGTGACCACAACGATATCGCCATCCTGCAATCCACCAACTGATCGATCGATGGCATCGCATAGTTGGTTGGCGAGATCATCTTGCTCGTTGATCTCCGGCATACCGGAAACCGGGATAATCGCGACGGCATTGTCGTGTATCGATGGGGACATTCAGGCTTCCTGATAGATCGCGCACGTGAGGCGCTGGCGAACGGTCTCCGGCAGCGCATACCAATCATCCGGCGTATCCAGGTCATGCGCAAGACCCGGACTATAGATCGTCACCGGGACTACGGCGTGGCGCACCGCCTCCAGAAGATGTCTCTGATAACTGCCCTCACCCATACTGAAGGAGAACGAATCGGCCCAATCGGTGGGAATGCGCAGTCCGTTTGTTCCCTGGTGATCGCGATCACCAACCACTACGATCTGTCCGTCCTCCAGCAGCACAGACTCGATATCATCGTGTTGGATCAGCGGTAGATCGCCCGGCAACATCAAGAGATCCCTGTAGCCACCGTCACGAGCGTAGCGAAGCGCCTGTTGCAGCGCTCCATTCAGACCGATCGCAGCTTCGTCCTGCGGCAGGACTGTGGCCAATGGTGCGAGTTCCGCCAGACCGTCCGGATTCCGAGTGACCACAACGACATCGACGTCTCTCGGCATCTCTGTCAGGAGGTGATGCACCATCGCCTGCATCAGCCGAGCGCGTTGGCGTTGGTTAAAAAGCGGCGCCAGCCGCATTTTGGACTCTCGCAGCCCTCTCACCGGTACGACGACAACCGTGTTCACAGCGCCGCCAGAATCTCGGTAGCGAGGCGAGCGCGATCATCGCGGTCGCCCATCAGCGTCTGCAAAACAATCACCTCATGCCCCAGTGCACGGATATCGTCCGCAAGCGCCGCGTCCTTCTCGTCGATCACCATGACATCAACAAGCTCACCATACCAGCGAGCGACACCGAGGGCGGAAACCTCATATCCAGCCTGGTGGAGCATATCGGCCGCCGGTCCCTTGACGGCTTGTCCGCCAATAATCGGACTGACACAGACCTTGCGGGCGGTACTCGCCGATATGGTCTTGCGCACACCCGCCACACTCAGGATCGGGTCGACGCTTACGATGGGATTACTAGGACAAAAGAGAATCAGATCCGCACCGATGAGGGCTTCAGACACACCCGGAGCCGATTCAGCGTCCTCGATACCATCGAACCGCACTTCCAGCGCGTGATCGGCGTGCCGACGTCCGACAAAGTAACTCTGAAAATCCATCCAGCCATCCTCGGTGCGGATATGCGTGTGAACGAGATCGTTCGTCATCGGCAGGATGCGGGTCTGAACTCCCAGCGATATCACCAGCTGGGCGGTTACCTCCGACAGCGACAACCCCTGCGCCAACCGGTGGCCACGAAGGATGTGCGTGGCGAAATCCTGATCACCGAGCAAGAACCAGGGGTCCTCGCCATAGCGAGCGATGGCGTCCAGCGTCACGCGCGTATCACCGGCAATCCCCCATCCCTGGTGGACATTTGCCAAACCAGCCAGCGTGTACATGACCGTATCGATATCCGGACTGATCGGTAAACCCCACAAACTGAAATCGTCGGCCGTGTTGACGATTGCGGTGAGGCGATCGCCCATTCCGAGCGCCGCAAAGCCATCAAGCATGCGCGCACCACCAACACCACCGGCAAGTGCCGCGATCTGAATCTTGTCAATGTTCACGTAAGCGACCATCCTTCACACATGCGGCCAGCTTGCCATTCGCCTGGAGTTAATCGTGCCACATTCATCACAGCCATTGGCGATTGCCATCGATATCGGCTCATCGTCGGTGCGCGCGTTGGCATTCGATGGGCGCGGTCGACAACTCTACCGCACCGATCATCGTGAGCGGTATCGACCGGAGATCACCGCCGATGGCGGCAGCATGTGCGACCCACTGCGGATTCGCCAGCTGACGGCCAAATGTGTACGCAAGTGCTGCGAGAAACTGGGCGATCGCGTCTCACAGGTGCAAGTGGTTGGCATCAGCTGTCACTGGCATTCGTTGATGGGAGTCTGTCCAGAGGGCGAACCGATCACACCCGTCTACATGTGGAGCGACAAGCGCGCGTCTGCTGACGCCACCACATTGGCCACCGAACTCGATGAGGACGAGGTTCACCAACGCACGGGCTGCCGCATTCACTCCAGCTATTGGCCAGCCAAACTCCGTTGGCTGGAGCGTGAACGTGGACCGGTGGTGGATAACGTCAGTACCTGGTGCGGATTGAGCGATTGGCTGTTCTACGCCAAAGGTGTACGTCCGCAAGCGAGCCTCTCCATGGCCAGTGCTACGGGGTTGATGGAAACCTCAAACATGGCGTGGGACGAACCGCTTCTGGATCATCTTGGCATCGATATCGATCTCCTGCCGGAAATCATCAACCGCTCGCAACCGATATCACCGGAATGGCTGCACCCCGACCTTGTTCCGGAGGAGTTGAATGCCACCTGGTATCCCCCGCTGGGTGACGGCGCCGCCGCCAATATCGGAGCCGGAGCCGCGGAAAGCAGCCGCATTGCGCTTACGGTTGGCACCAGCGGTGCTATCCGCCTGATTCGTCCCCGATACGTAAGTACACCGCTACCACCTGGTCTCTTTCGTTACCTGGTCGATGCTGACTACGAGGTCATCGGCGGTGCGCTCAGCAACGGCGGCAATATGCTGCAGTGGTTCTCCAGCATTACCGGACTCAAGGACCACAAGGCTGCCATGATCGCGGCCGCGAACATACCGCCAGACAGCCATGGATTGACCGTGCTACCTTTCTTTGCGGGCGAGCGAGCACCGAGCTGGCGCGACAATCTGGGGGGAACAATCACGGGTATGAGCCTGGATACATCAGCGTTCTCCATCTACCGTGCCCTCCTGGAAGCAACCGGACATCGCTTCACGCAGGTGTATGATGATCTGCGACAGTTCGCCGACGAGCAGCACACGATCATGACCAGCGGCGGCGCGTTGCTGCAATCGCCTCAGTGGTGCCAAATCGTCGCCGATGCGCTTGGTCACGAACTAACGGCGTTACCCACACGGCTGGAAGCGTCCGCTCGTGGCGCGGCAATCTCGTCGCTGCAGGCGCACGGGCTCCTGGATACTCTCCAACTGCTACCGGAGACACATGGGGCGTTCACCCCAGCGGCAGCAAATACCGCGATTTACCGACAGGCACAGAAGCGACTGGTTGCGCTGGAATCGGCGCTCAACACTTGGGATCAGGAGATACACCATGAACTCGATTGACATCCTCTACATCCTTGCCCACCCGGACGATGAGTCGTTCGGACACGCTGGCACGATGCTCCTGGCGGCGGGAATGGGTCTCACCACCGCCTATGTCTGCGCAACACGCGGCGAAGCTGGTGAGATACGCGATGTCGCCTTGTCGACCAAGCCGCAGTTGGCGGCTCGCCGCGATCTGGAGCTACGCCGCGCGATGCGACGTGCCGGACTCGTGGATCTGAGGTTGTTGGGCTACCGCGATTCCGGGATGGATGGCACACCGGAGAACAACGATCCGCGCTGTCTGATGCAAGCAGACGAGGATGAGGTAACCGCTCACCTGGTGGTCGCGATTCGCGATATGAGACCCCGAGTCGTGGTCGGATTCGGACCGGAGGGTGTCTACGGTCATCCCGACCATATTCGCATCGGCAAGCTCACCGATCGCGCCGTCATCGAAGCAGCGTCCGACGCCGATCCCGGACTCGGAGAACTGTGGCGCGTTGAGGCGTTCTACCATGTGGCCGCACCACGGGAGCGCTTAATCGCCAGCCGTAACAATCCGGAAAGCCCGTACTATCAGGCACCGATGGAGGTGCTGAATCGATTGGGTTCGCCAGCCGCCGAGATCACCCACTGGATTGACACCGGCAGCGTCGCGGCAGAGAAGTTCGCGATACTGATGGAACACGCCACCCAGATCAGCAGCGATAATCCGATCGCCGACCAGAACAGTGATCTCCACAAGCACTTTATGGGCATCGAGACCGTGATCAAACACGATCTCCCCTGGGAGAGCGCCGCCAACGATCCCATCTCACATATCCGCGATACGTATCCTGCAAATACCGTAGGGTATAATGCTTTGTAAGGCAGAATACGGGAGGCCAACGAACGAGATGGCAATGGTTTCAGAGACCGAAGTTAAGAGCGTGTGTCCAAAGTTCCACTGTGCTGTGGAGCTTGTGGGACGTCGATGGACGGGGGCGATCCTGAGCGCAATGCTCATGGGCGCGACCCGGTTTACCGATATCATTCACGCCGTACCCGGACTCAGTGATCGCCTTCTCTCCGAACGCCTGAAGGAGCTTGAGGCCACCGGTATCGTCGATCGCATCGTCCATCCGGAGACACCCGTACGTATCGAGTATCGGCTGACCGAGAAGGGTCGCGAACTCAACGATGTCATCACCGCGCTCTCATCGTGGGCAGATGAATGGATCGAGACACCCTGCGGCGAAGAGGCTCACTAACCCGGTTCTAACTCCTACCAGATAGAGGCAATGGTCCAGACATCAACGGCGATTGGTGCTGTTGACTCAAGTCTCATCGTGTCCCAACTGTTCGCATCCGTATAGATACGGGTACTCAAGCAAACGCGATCGTTGACGTAGACCTCAACCAGCGAGTGATCAACAAAGATGCGAATCTCGGCGATATCCTCTCGCAAAGCCACGCTGAATTGTCCCTCGCGTGCATACAGCGTTAGCGATTGACCGTCCCACTGCAGTACGCAGCCGCTGTCCCAGCTGATAGAGAACGGATTGGGTGTCGAGAACACCACCTCACATGCCGCTGATGTGGAAATGTCACCGGACTCGGTTTCATCCTGATGACGCGCGCCACGAAGACCATCGACCTCGGCAGCAGGTCTGAACGCCACCGTGCCATCCTCAAGCACGCTCATTTCGCGGGGCAAACTCATCACCCCACTCCAGCCCGCAGTAACCTGATCGGCGTCGCTGCGCATCTCACGCATCCAGCCGAAGAAAAGACGGCGACCGTCCTCGCTCCGGAACGTCTGCGGCGCGTAAAGACAATCGCCGTAATCGACGCGTCCCTTGCGAGCGGCGTGGAAGCGATGATCCGCGACCGATCCGCGCCACCAGGAGACATCGAGGGGATCGCCATTCCAATCACAGGCGATCAGAATCGGTTCATCGTCCACGAAGCAGAAATCAGGGCATTCCCACCCCGTGCTATCAAGCTGGCCAGACGCATTGAGTTCCGGTTGCTCGATTGCGAGCGGGTGTAGGTACTCCCATGCCAACAGATCGGTCGAACGGTAGAGCAACACGGCTCCACCCTGCCCCTCGATACCTGAGCCAACACCCATGTACCAGGTGTCGCCTTCCCGCCAGAGCGTGTGATCACGAAAAATGGTGGTGGGAACTCCCACAGGTGTCTCCGGAACCACCGGATTGCCAGGATGTTTGCGCCAGCCGATCAGTTCATCGTCCGTTGGCCAGGCGATGCAGCAGCGCTCTTCGGGACCACGAACACCCGTGTAGACCATCGTCGGTACACCCTCGTGCACCACCATCGCACCACTGAAGCAACCATCGGCATCGGCACCATCAGGATCCTGCACGATGGCGAGTGGAAGATGCTCCCAGTGAATGAGATCGGTACTGCGCGCGTGTCCCCAACTCATATTGCCCCAGAGTGCGCCGTATGGATTGTGCTGATAGTAGGCGTGATAGACACCATTCCACTGGATCAATCCGTTCGGATCATTCATCCAGTTGCGCTCTGGCATGAGGTGATAGATGGGGCGATGGGGATCGGTCATTGTGTCTCCAGTGAATCCGCGTGTCACCAGGATAAGGGCTCTACCGCCTTCGGCACGCGGAGGCGACGCTGCTACCTCAGGCTAGAGTTCCGTCACAATCGGCAACACCAATGGACGCGTCTTCGAGTAGCGATAAAGCACCCGACCAACGGTCTCCTTCGTGCGCTGGACGATGAAACCGTACTGCGGCGACTGGTCACCCTGCCGCGTCATTAGACGACGAACCTCGTTCTCAGCTTCCTTGAGTGCACCGCTGTTAAGCTCGGGCGCCAGTCCCTTGCCAATCAGATACGGTCCCGCCACCAACTCGCTTGTGGCGCGATCAAGGATCAGGGTGACGACCACAAATCCATTCTCGGTGAGATTCTCGCGCGTGCGCAGCACCGTCTGCGGATTGCCGCGATCACCGAGGCGATCAACGAGGATGTTGCCACTAGGCACACGACCGCGCTGACCCGCGCCCTTGGCCGTGAACTCGATGATGCCGCCGATCTCGGGCAGCATCACGTTGTCGCGGCGGATGTTGTTGGCAACGCAGATCTCGCGGTAAAGCGCCATATGGCGATACTCACCGTGAATCGGCACGGTGTACGTCGGTTTGAGCAAGTTGATCATCTTGGCCAGTTCATCGCGACCGGCGTGGCCGGAGACGTGGACAGCACGATTACGACCGCTGTAGACAACATCCGTTCCCAACTTGAACAGGTTGTTGATCGTGTGACTGACCGTATCCTCGTTACCCGGAATCGGTGTGGCGGAAACAATGATCTTGTCGCCACGGGAAACCCGAATCTTCGGATGCTCTCCCGCCGCAATGCGGCTGAGCGCGGCACTGGCTTCGCCCTGTGAGCCGGTCACTACAATGACGCGCTTCTCCTTCGGCATGCGCAACAGCGCATCCAGTGGGATCAGCAAATCGTCCTCATCATCCAGATAACCAAGTTCCTGGGCAACACGGGAGTTCTGCTCCATGCTGCGACCAGCAACCGCGACCTTTCGGCCATACTTCCGTGCCGCCAACATCGCCATGTGAATGCGGCTGATATTGGAAGCGAAGGTTGCGATGATCACCTGACCGCGAGCGGTCTTAATCTCCTCATCCATGTTCTGCAAGACGACAGCTTCCGAGGGCGTGCTGCCATCAACTTCGACGCGGACGGTATCGCTGAACAGTGCCAGCACACCGCGATCGCCGAGTCGCTTCAACCGCTTCTCATCGGTCGGCTTGCCCATCACCGGTGTGGGATCGAACTTGAAGTCACCAGTGTCGACGATGGTGCCCACAGACGTGTGCAGTGCGATCGCGCAAGCATCCGGAATCGAGTGGGTCACGTGGATATATTCGGCTTTGATATTGCCGAGTTGAACCGTATCGCCGCCCTGCACGGTGTGGAGCTCCACCTTGTCATCCAGCCGCGCTTCCTCCAGCTTCCGCTGAATGAATCCAATCGCCAGGGGGGTGGCGTAAATCGGCACCTTACGATCACCACGTACCAACTGCGGCACGATGTACGGCAAGCCACCGATGTGATCCTCGTGGCCGTGTGTGATCAGAATGCCGCGGAAGTTGCGCATGCGATCGAGGACGTAGGTGATATCCGGGATGATGAGATCGATACCGCGCTGCGATTCTTCCGGGAACTTGCCACCAGCATCGAGCATAACGATATCCGGGCCGCATTCGACCACGGTCATATTCTTCCCGACCTCGCCCACACCACCGAGCGGGATCACCCGGAGCGTATCCGGGCCGATCGGGCCAGCAGCTGCGAAACCACCGGGAGGAGCGACATGGCGGGTGCGGGTTGGACGCGTGCTCGCCTCTTCCTCGCGCTGCGGGCGTCGCACTCGAGGCTGATTCTGCTGCTTGCGCGGTTGCTGTGATCGCGGCTGCGACTCCGCCTTGGGTTGCTGAGCCGCCTCACCGCGAGGTCGCCGATTATTCGATGGTTTTGGCGTCTGCTGCTTCGGCTGCTGGGACTCGGCGGGAGGTTGAGCAGCGGCAGCAGGCTTCTCGGTAGCAGCCTTCTTGTTCTTCTTGCGCTGCTGCCAATAGCGCTTGTTTCGTTTCTGCGTGTTGGAAAGCTCGGGGGTTGATGAAGACTGTTTCGTATTGTCGTTATCCAAAAGAGGGTGTACTCCGGGCGTCGTTGCGCACGCCATAAACGTGCCACCCGCGTTCAAACGCAAGCAGATAGCACAAGTTGGTCCATGTCAGTAATGTCGGCCAGTGCCGATCATCGTTCGCTGTGTAGCGAGTTTCGCTCTAAGCATCCAGTTGGTGCAGAAATCGCGGCGGGTGCAACTCAGGCCGCAATCGAGAGCGAATAGTGTCGAATCACCAGGATCGCCAATGCGTCATGAGTAGTCTACCATGTGGACCGACTACCTCATGGTGGCAAAGAAGAGGAAGATAAGACCGAATCCGATCAAAACGATCGTGCCTGCAATGCACCCAAGTGCCATCGCGGTACCGGTACCAACGGTCGACTCCGGAACGCCTTCTCCTTGATCGGAGGTGGAGGTAGCAATACTGGGCTGGTCGGTCTCGTCTGGGGATTCGATCTGGGGTGTATCTGACACGGGAACGTTCTCACTCGATAACACAATGATGGTGGCGAGGAGTATCCCCGCCACCGTAGTGTACCTTCCCTAACGGCCAGTAACTGAGAGCATGATCGAATCGGCCTCAACTGTCACATCTGTCAGCACCAGGTCATTCTGGTCAAGCCAGGTGTTGATGGACTTCTCGAAGCCACCGCCCAATACGGTCATTGTCTGCTGCTGCCACCAACCGCCTTCATCAACATTGATCAGATCGAGATGACCATCACTGGTGATACTCGGGGTGAAAGCGATCTCATAGGTCTGGCCCGAAACCGATGCACTCATCACAATATTATTACCGCGGCTCACGATCCTGAGACTATCCAGATTGTCTTCGCTGTCGCTGGTATCCTGGAGCTCGGCATTCAGCGCAGAGAAACTGATACGGACATCCTGCCCCTGCTGCAACCGGGCGCGGGAATAGTTGGAGAACACGTTCTCTGCCACGATGGTTGAGACACCATCGGCCACCTCATCCCGCAATGCATCGACGGCACGCGGCACGCCGAAGAACCAGCCGATACCACTGGCGATGACACACAGAATCAAAAACCCACCGCATCCCAACAGGCAACCTCGTCTCCGAAACATCGTAGCCTCCTCCGGAATTCCCTACACGCTTACCGCTTTATCCATTGTCGTTGATTGGAGAAGCGATGGTTGTTACGGAATTGACACACTGATCTCGACAATATCCACGCTTCCTTGGCGGACGGTAGGCGACGATACAACACGTAACGAGGGCGGGCAACGTCGGTCGCCCAACTGGTTGAAAAGGACATCAAGCCATGGGGCTTGGTGGGGATTAAAGGGAGGACCTCATGGTCATCAATAAAGGCCGAATCTACACCTTCACGGTTGTAGCGATCGCGCTCTACCTGTTCCTTCAGTTCATGGTGAATGACGCACCATTCGGTGGTTCGTTCTTCGGCGATAACTTCGCCAAGACACTCGACGGCTCCTGGCTGGCATGGGTGCTCCTGGTAGCGATTCCGGTGCTCGGTTTCTGGCAGGCCTCGCAGATCGGTGATCGCGAGATCGATATCACCCCACATCAGGCCAAGGGCACTCCTGGCGAAGTTGATGACCCGGCCTTCCTAAAGATGCTGACCAGCAATATTTGGCTGAGCGTCCTCTGGCTGCCATTGCGCTTCGTGCTCGGTATCGCCTGGCTGCATGGTGGTTATCACAAGATCTTCGACGCCGGTTGGGCGAGATCAGGCGAAGTCACACGCATGGTTGACGGCGCCGCCACACAGGTTCAGATGAACCGCGGTGACTCCCTCAAGGGCTTCCTCATGGGTGCCTACACCCCGAATCCGGATACCGGTGCCACGAAGGCTGTGTTCGGTTGGTACGCTGACTTCCTGCAGTTCATTGTTGATCAGGGTTGGACGACCTGGTTCGGTCCACTCATCGCCTGGGGCGAGACCCTGGTTGGTCTCGGACTCATCTTCGGTGGTCTGCTTGGTGTGGCGGCCTTCTTCGGCACCGTTATGAACATGAACTTCATGCTCGCCGGTACCGTGAGCTCCAATCCATGGATGTTTGGTATGACCATCTTCATCATCCTCGGCTGGAAGGTCGCTGGTTACCTCGGACTCGACCGCTGGTTGCTGCCGATGCTCGGCACACCGTGGACGAGCGACGAAGGTGCAAAGACTACAGCACCGCCAAAAGCGTAGCTTCTTCACAATGATGTGAATGCGAAAGGAACCCGGTCCTGATGGGCCGGGTTCCTTCGTGCGTCATGCAAAGAGATGACTCTCATTGCATCGGATCAGTTCTGCTCCCGCCATTTCAGCCAGGCGACGAGATCGGTCCGCGCGATGCTAATGACATCGCCGTTGACAATCGTCGCCTTCAGATCGCCACCGAATGCCGCCTTGAGCAACATCGACTCCCGGAGGTTGAGCACCTCCGCCGCCTCTTCCGGAGAGTACACCTCCTGATGAAGCAACTCCCACAAGTGACTGGTGTTCTGTGTGTTGTCAGTCATGACAACCTCCTTTGTATCTGTATACATTATTGCATAGAAATGATCGAAACAGGCACTCTTCACCGGAATTCCTGGCGTCAGATGCCCTTGTCAACACACCGCTTTTGCTGTCAGATAAGCCAAGTATGAGTTTGGAGGTTGTTGCCCATGAGTTTGCGTATCGGAATCGATGTTGGTGGGACCAACACCGACGGGGTGTTGATGCAAGGTGGCGAGGTGATCTCGTGGGCCAAGCATGGCACCACGCACGATGTTACCGATGGTATCCAGGCGGTACTCCGCGATCTTCTCGGGGAATCCATTGCTCCAGGTGAGATCGACTCGGTTATGATCGGTACCACTCACTTTACGAACGCCGTGGTACAACGTCGCGATCTGGTGCCAACCGCTGCGCTGCGCATCTGCTTGCCAGCCGGCGAAGCGATCCCGCCTCTCTATGACTGGCCGGAAGATATGCAGGCCTGCGTGGGGAACCATCGATTCATGGTGCACGGCGGTCACGAGTTCGATGGTCGCGAGATCTCGGCGCTCGACGAGCCAGAGCTAACCCAGGTGGCGGACTACCTTATCGCCAACCAGATCGAGAGCCTGGCAATCACCGGCGTCTTCGCACCTGTCAGCCCGGATCACGAGGAACGCGCGACCTCATATTTCCTTGAACGGTTACCGGAACTCAACATCACCGAATCGCACCAGATCGGTAGACTGAGCCTGCTGGAGCGCGAGAATGCCACCGCACTCAACGCCAGCCTGGCACCATTGGCGAAACGCACGGTGGCTGGCTTCAAACGTGCGCTCGATGTCCTCGGAATCTCGGCCAGTCTCTACATCACCCAGAACGACGGTACGCTGATGAGCGCCGAGTTCGCCGAACGTTATCCGGTGCTTACATTCAGCAGCGGTCCCACCAACTCCATGCGCGGTGCAGCAGCCCTGACGGGGTTACAGGACGGTATCGTCATCGATATCGGTGGCACGACAACCGATGTCGGTATGCTCGTGGCTGGCTTCCCGCGAGAAGCCTCGTTTGCTATTGATATCGGTGGCGTGCGCACGAACTTCCGCATGCCCGATCTGGTGAGCATCGGACTTGGTGGCGGCAGCATCGTCCGCGATGGTGGCCTTCGGCTTGGTCCGGATAGCGTTGGGTACGAGATTCGGGAGAAGGCTCTGGTTTTTGGTGGCGATACGCTTGTGGCCACGGATATCGCCGTTGCTGGTGGCTGGGCAGATGTCGGTGATCCATCGCTCGTAGCCAGCGTTGACGAAGCAATCGTGAAACGAGGTCGCCGGACCATCCACGAGATGATCTCTCGTTGTATCGACACAATCCGGACAAGCTCCGCAGCGGTGCCGATTGTGCTGGTTGGCGGTGGCAGCATCCTCGTCCACGACGAGTTGGCTGGGGCATCCGATATACATCGTCCGGATCATTACCTGGTCGCCAATGCCATAGGGGCCGCCATCGCGCAGGTCAGCGGCGAGGTGGACCAAGTGTTCTCCCTTGAGGGAACCACGCGCCAACAGGTGTTGCTGGCGGCGGAGAACGAGGCGCGTGCCAAGGCGGTGCTGGCCGGAGCGCGCGAGGACACGATCGAGGTGGTTGAGATCGAGGAGATTCCCCTCCCCTATCTACCCTCGAGCGCGATTCGGATTCGCGTGAAGACGGTTGGCAGTCTGGACTAGATACAGAGGATGCGCATCATGTGGACGATTGGGTACGACGATCTGGAAAGCATTGCTGTGGGCGCTGGCATCCTCGGCACCGGCGGTGGCGGCAATCCGTATATCGGCAAGCTGATGACGCGGCGTTGCCTCGACGATGGCGCGCGCATTCAGGTCGTTCAACCCGATGATGTGCCCGACGAGGCGACGTGTGCCTCTGTCGGCGGTATGGGCGCACCAACGGTGAGTATCGAGAAGATTCAGCGCGGAGATGAGCCACTGGTCGCGTTGCGGGCGCTGGAGCAGTTCACCGGCAAGAAGGTGGGCTACCTGGTGCCGTGGGAGATCGGCGGCACCAACAGCATGCGACCGCTGGTCCAGGCCGCGAAGAGCGGTTTGCCGGTGGTGGATGCCGATGCGATGGGTCGCGCCTTCCCGGAACTGCAGATGTGCACCTACTCGATCTACGGGGTGCCGGGTGCACCGGCGGCGATTAGTGATGTCAGGGGTGATGTCGCGCTCTTCCCGAACATATCCACCGACCAGTTGCTCGAACGCTATGCTCGTGCGGTGACAATCGAGATGGGCGGGAGCGCCGGCATCGCCAGTCCGCTGATGAGCGGTGCGGATATGAAGCGCACCGTGATTCCCGGCACCCTCACCTTCGCTCGCGATCTCGGCGCGGCCGTGCGCCAGGCACGAGAGACATTGGCGGATCCGGTGCAGGCTGTGTTGGACGTTTGCAATGGCCAATCACTGTTCCGGGGGCAAGATCGTCTCCGTCGAACGCCGTGTCGCCAAGGGATTCTCCCGCGGTAGAGGTGATTATCGATGGGCTGGACGATAACCGTGGCGATACCCTGCACATCGACTTCCAAAACGAGAATCTGATCGCTCGTCGCGGCGAGGAAGTACTGGCCTCCGTACCTGATCTCATCTGCATCGTGGACTCTGTTACCGCGGAGCCGATCGCAACCGAGGTACTGCGGTACGGACTCACCCGGGTAACAGTACTCGGCATTCCGGCACCCAGACTGCTGAAGACGCCGGAAGCATTGGCGGTGGTAGGTCCGGGTGCGTTTGGCTATGACGTGCCGTTTGTGCCTCTGGCCGGCGTGTATGGGGTGAGAACTAACCCATCCGGTACCGACCTTGTTCGTGGACTAGCCCCTATCTGATAGGTCACGGTAGAGGCCTGCTACAGCCTCTATCGCAACGACACCCCTTTAAATGATCCGTACGCATGTCGAGGGGGTATCTCATTGTGTCGAGTCTGCGGAGATGCCTACTTGGGAATATCAACTAACGTGATCTCAGTGTCTTCCCAAATGCATGCGCTGCTTTCACCACCGTACTCAGTTTCACATCATCGACATCTCGATTGATCAGGCGATCTACCTGGGACCTGCTGGTACCCATCTGACTCGCCAACTGAGTTTTACTCATCTCCTGACGCTCCATCTCTTCCATCATCCAGTTCAAGACGTCAGTAAGTGCCTGAGTTTTGACTTCCTCATACGCACCCTCTGCAATCAGGAAATCATCAAAGGATTCTCCAAGGTGCTTGTTACTCATTCTCGCGTGCCTCCAAAAGCTGTTTTCTCCTTCGAGCAGCTACTGCCAGTTCGGATTTGGGGGTTTCTGCGTCTTCTTCGACGCATGAAGCAAAATGGCCTCGCCGTTATTGTAGGGGTGAACAGAATTCCGACAATCCTGTGTGTCGTCAGATTTACGAATCTCCCAGATCTGGTTCTCCGAAACCGACATACCGGCATACCTATCAGCCAACCATACTCAACTCTTGCGATCGCGATGCCTACAACTTTCCGATCGTCCTCGAAAGTTCCAGCAGAAAAATCCGAACGGGACTGCCGTTATCAACCCGAAAAGATCGCGCCGGCAAGGTCTTTAGCTCCGACAACTGAACCTCCAGGTACAAGGCAAGTGTACCATGCATGGTACGCGTCAATATCTTCCTCAAACTATGTTGTATGCGGGTGTACCTATATGTGTTGATGATCACGGTATCTGGCATCAGAAAGCGTCGGAGTCGTATCAGGACGAAACAGCAAATCGTACCCAGAGCCATCACTCTGAGAACTACTGATTCTATAGGGACGCCGTGGGTGACCCCCCCGGGACTCGAACCCGGAACCCAATGGATTAAAAGAGATCCACTGCTCTGCCATTGAGCTAGAGGGTCTCGCGCTGGGGTGGCGCGAGGAACTATCCACCTCTTTACGGGCGTGTTTGCGCCACTTTGGAGCAGGAGAATCCGTGTCTGTCCAACCCATCACCACCTGGATCCTCGCTGCCATCTGTGCCGCACTCATCACCGGTATCGCCTGGCGATTTCGGGCGCTGGCGCCTTCCGGAGTGATCGCCGCAACGATGATGGGCACCGTGGTCGTCGGCACCGGTGGTTGGTGGCCGGGTATCATTCTGGTCGTATTCTTCGTCAGCTCCAGCGCGATCTCGCGTATCGGACCACAAAGCGATCACCAGGCTCGCGGTGCCCAACGCGACTGGGTGCAGGTGCTAGCGAACGGCTGGCCGATGCTAATCGGTTGTCTCCTCTTCGGCTTCTCGGAGAACACAAACTGGCTACTGTTCGGCATCGGTGGGATCGCCGCGGCGACCGCCGATACCTGGAGCTCCGAGCTCGGACGACGCAGCCACGCTCCACCCCGGCTAATCACGACTGGGAAGGTTGTGCAAACCGGCACCTCTGGTGCCGTAAGCTCCATGGGACTCATCGCCAGCTTCGGCGGTGCCTCTCTGATCGCCATCCTCCTTGGCATAAGCAGTATCGGGGCGATATGGCCGGTTGTGCTCGCGATCGTCATCGCCGGGTTCGCAGGTGGACTCATCGATTCCCTCCTCGGGGCAACGGTCCAGGAACGCCGCTACTGCGATCACTGCCAGCGTCTGACGGAATCAAATCCACATCGCTGTGGCACTTCGACGAGAATCGTGGGTGGTATCCGTGGGATTAACAATGATGGTGTCAATGTGGCGTGCGCCTTCACTGGCGCGATCATCGGGGGGATATCGGGTATCCTATTTCTGTGAACCATGTGTGCGTGCACACACGACCATCTTGTTTCCGGCCCGACACTACGTCCCCGGGTACCGCAAACTATCGGTCGCATCTCAACTCAACGCGGGAGCCATGCATGAACTCAAACAATGACACCCATCGATTCAGCCGCCGTTCAGCGATCATGGCCTTCACAGCAAGTTCTGGTCTGCTCCTCACGCGGAACGTCTTTGGCCAAGAGGCATCCACACCTGAGGCCGGTACGCCAGTGGCCACCGCTGAGGCATCACCGGTTGCCGCCACCGATCCAGAAATTCGCAATCTCATGGACTTTCAGATCGACGAGCTGCCGGAGTCACCATTCACGGTGCGCCTGCTGCGCATTATGTTAGAACCGGGTGCGATCACCCCAATGCACCGCCACCATGGTCCGGAGATCGATATGGTGGAGATCGGTGAGGTCCTAATCCGCTCACTTGGTGACGCTCCCGTAACCCGGGCCGATGGCACGCAGGAAACTTCCACCGGCGACGATGTCGTGTTGGGAGTAGACGACGCCGTGTTCTTCCCGGCCGGTATCGGTATGTACTTCGAGAACACCACCGATTCCACCGTCGTCATCCTGAGTTCGGTCATCATTCCGGTTGGTCCGGATTTCATCAACGAACGCATCATGTGGGTGGACGAGCAGCCCGATCTCACCGGTGTCAGCTATCAGAAACTGGCCGATGGTTTAATTCAAACGCTCCCCGTCCAGGCAGCAGGTTGGACCGTCGATGAGGTGACGCTGCCCGCTGCGCTTGATCTTCCCGGTATCGACGGTATCGGCACGATCACGCCACTGATGGGCAATCTCTCGTTCACGATCGATAGCGGTCAGGTGCAGGTAACGCGCGCCCAGAACACCGGGCTGCAGCCGAATGCGGTGCCGGGTACATCCTTCTCGCTCGGTGATGCCGATGGCGCCTTCTTCCCGAACGGATTCGTATCGACCTCGCGCGCTGAGGAGTCCGATGCACTTACCTATCTGGCGATGAATATCAACCCGGTGAATGGCACAGGCGCAACCGCAGCCGCCATCACCTTCACGGCCGGTGATGGCACCGTCGCTGGCGCAACCGCTGATATCACGATCGGTTCCACTGTCACCACCACCGAGAACAACGTGAATATGCGTGCCGAGGCCAGTGTCGATGCCGAGATCGTGGAACAGATCGCATCCGGTGTGAACCTGGAAGTGCTCGATGGTCCCGTCGATGGCGACGATTACACCTGGTTCAAGGTGAGAGTCCTGTCAGCCGGTTCCGCCGAGGGATGGGTCGTGACAGACTTTATCGAACCATCATCTGCGCCTACCGAGAACGAGGGAGATGGCACCTCCAGCGAGAGCAGCGACGCTTTCCCGGTCGGCAGCAAGGTGGTCACCACCGATAACAACGTTCGCATTCGCTCCGAGGCCAGCACAGAGGGTGAGGCGCTCACGGCATTACCAGAAGGGACCGAGCTCATCGTCACCGGAGCGGTGGTTGCTGGCGGGGAATACTCCTGGTTGCCAGTCGAGGCTGAAGATGGAACCGAAGGCTATGTGGTAACGGACTTCGTAGAAGCGGTCCCGTAACTCCATCGCCCGAGACCTGATAGATAGCAAAGAGCCGATCCGCGAGAGACGGATCGGCTCTTTCGTTTCTACTCCCCAATCGCTGCGGCGCGCATGACGTCAACCGGTGGGGTGACATCAAACCAGAGTTCAAATGCCCGCACCCCCTGGTGAATCAGCATCCCCAGTCCGTCAAGCGTGCGGAGATCGCGAGCAGCGGCATCTTGCATGATGAGGGTATTGGCGTAGGTAAGATCCGTCACCAGAGCATCCTCGGGCAACAGAGCAACCAGATCAGCATCGATCACGCGCTCATCGTGCCAACCCAGCGCAGTGGCATTGGTAACCAGGTTAGCCGTCGGCAGTAGCTCTGGCAGCATCGACCACTCGGCCGCACTCGCACTCAACTCGGTAGCTAATGCTTTCGCCCGCGCGTATGTGCGGTTGACGATAACGACTTCGCTGGCGCCCATATCCTGGAGTGCCACGACGACGGATCGCGAAGCTCCACCGGCGCCCAGCACGATCGCGCGCTGCGGCGCAAACTCGGGATAGCTCTCGAATCGAGGCACCGTAGCCATAAGCATCGGTATTGTCACCGATCAAGATATCGCCCCGAGGAATAAGCGTATTGACCGAACCGATGCGGCGGGCGGTTTCAGAAACCTGGTCGACGAGTTGCAACACCGCCTCCTTGTGAGGCACTGTCACATTCGAACCCACCACCTCCTCCTGACGGAGGAGGTTAACCTTCTCCACCAATCCTTCTGGTTCGGTGGGCCAGAGCTCGTAAACGTTATCCATACCCAGCGCCGCAAACGCGGCGTTATGCATGCGCGGTGAACGCGAGTGGGCGATGACCGCTCCACCGATCAGACCAACTCTCATCCCTAACACCCGCTCGAATCCTCCTCCGCCACCGCAACCTGATGTTCCTCATAGGTAAAGGTGAATCGATGCTCGCCGCTACAATCGCCCTTGGCAACGAAGTAGTAGTAACCGTCGTTGGCTGGCTGGGATACAGCCTGAAGTGAGGCTGACCCGGGATTGGAGATAGGTCCGGGTGGAAGCCCGATATTGGCTGCCATATAGGTGTCCCAGGCCGTCTCTTTTGATCGGGCCAGATTGTCATTCTCGGTCAGTTTGGGCCACCAGTTTTCCTCTGTACCGATACCGTACTGCTGCGAGGGGTCCGCGTTCAGGTTCATGTCATCGTGAACTCGATTGAGATAAACCTCAGCGATCGATGGCCGCTCAAGCGATACCGCTGCCTCTCGCTCAACGATCGAGGCCACGATCACCGCTTCAAAGACATTCAGTCCCTGAGCAGTGAACCCGGTCAGAATATCGTCGGTCAAATGATCCTGGAAGTTCTGGAGCTGATAGTCAATCAGAGCCGCTACCGTGCCATTGCCAGGCACTGTATAGGTGTCCGGGAAGAGGAATCCTTCCAGACTGCCATCGGCAGGGACATCCTTGAGGAACTCGTAGGCATCGCGCCAATACTCGATATCGCGCGCCAGGGTAAGATACTCGGCCCCCGCACCCGGCCACTGCGCTTCCAGCACCGCCGCATTCTGCTCCATGCGCTGACCCTCGATAAAGGTCACGGCAAACGAAGGGCGCTCGGGACCAGCCGTCGTCGTATCATCATCGGATGAACTGGCTTCCATGGTAATCGTCTGGATGATCTGATTGGTGGTCATACCGATCTGCAGGTTATAGGTTCCTGGTCGCAGCTCGACACTGGAGAAGCGCATCTTGTTCTCGAAATACCACGGCTGACTGATCAGGTCAGCATCCTGCAGGCGATCGGCGACCGTGGATGTATCGTCATCTTCGGTGACGCTAAACACCACCGATCGCCCCACTTCGCGTGGCTGCTCCTTATCGATCCAGTAGTTGAAGAACCAGACGCTGCCACCAGCTACCATCAAGGCCAACAGTGCGATGCTGATGATCTTCAGCGCATTTGCGAGTGTTCGAATCACAGTGTATTAACTCCGTTTGGGTGTGCGGCTGGCCGGGTACAATGAACGCTTGAGGTCCGCCTCCACCCTCGTCTACCCGCCTATTCTACGCTGAAGCGCCGATGTCTGACCGCACCACAGTTCCATCGCTACCCAAGATCGTTGTGCTGGTTGGTCCGACCTCCGTCGGCAAGACCGATCTCAGCATCGAACGCGCCGAACGCTATGATGCCGAGATCATCAATGCCGACTCCAGGCTCTTCTACCGCGGTATGAATATCGGTACCGCCAAGCCAAGCCCTGAGCAACAGGAACGCGCCCGACATCACCTCATCGATTTCCTCGATCCCGGCGATCCAGTGTCGCTCGCGACGGTCCAGGACATGGCATTCGCCGCTATCGATGATGTCCTTGATCGAGGTAAGCTCCCATTGCTTGTCGGTGGTACGCCTCAGTACGTGAACGCGATCGTCGAGAACTGGCGCATACCGCGCGTCGAACCCAATCCGGAACTCCGGGCCCAACTCGAGTCAGAGGAACTCGAGCGGCCAGGCGTGTTGCTGAAGCGCTTACGCGCGGTCGATCCGCGTGGCGCGGAGATACATGCTGGCAACACCCGCCGCATAATCCGCGCACTGGAGGTGTACGAAGCCACGGGTCAACCGATCACGACGCTTCAGGGCAAGGGAGAGCCTCGGTACAACGCGCTCGAGATCGAGTTGTGGAGGCCACGTGAGGAGCTTCATCGCCGAATCGATAATCGCGCCATCGAGCAAATCGAAGCCGGTCTCATCGAGGAAGTCACCGCCCTCCTCAATGCGGGTACCGATCCCAACTCCGGCGCATTCTCCAGCATTGGCTATCGCCAATTGGTTCCCTACGTACGAGGTGAGATCACATTGGATCAGGCGATCGAACGCATACAGTTCGATTGCCACCGCCTGGTGCGACATCAGGAGACGTGGTGGCGAAAGAATCCCCGGCTCCAACGGATAGAGATGCAGCAACCAGATGCGTTCGCGCAGATCACGGCATTGATCGACGCATTCCTGCAGCAATCAGTGCATTCCCGGTAATCAACAGCGTCGCTCGTCTGCTACAATCGCCCTACGGAATGTAGAACATTTGTGCGAGAAGCGGCGATGGCCCAGAACGCATATACGGAGAACGATACCCGGAAAGTGATCTCCTCACCGCGTGAGCTGGCAATGAGCGCCGCCTGGAACGCGGGCTTGCAGCGCGACGTCCTCACCACCGATGGTCGCACCGCCCGGATCGTCTACCACGGCAGTTGGAGTCACGGATATGGTCCTGATTTCTCCGGGGCCATGCTCGATTTCGGTGATGGCAAACTCGTTTCCGGCGATGTCGAGATTCACAATCGCGCCAGCGAGTGGGTTACCCACGGTCATCACCTCGATCCCGGCTACAACAATGTCGTGCTCCATATCGTGCGCGTGAATGACGACGACTCCGTGCGGCGAGCAGACGGTACCCGTGTGCCGACGGCTGTGCTGACCGTACCGGATGAAGCGCTCTTTGCCATTGATACACGTCTTCCAGGTATCTGGGCTGAGCTGGGTGGAAGCATTTGCGCCGCCGATCTGTCCGCACATGAGCCAGCAACCGTTACGAAGGCGATACATGCGCTGGGCGATCAGCGATTTCACGCGAAATCTGCGCATTATCAGGCCGATATCATTGAACACGGCGTTGAGGCCATCATGTTGCGCGCGCTCATCGGTGGATTCGGGTACAGCGCCAATCGCGCGCCAATGGAGCATCTGGCTGAGCTGGTGCTGCGCTATGGCATCATCCGGCATCCAGGTCTGAAGCAGCAGGATCAACTCGATACCTGGCTGGTGGGTGTACTGCTGGGTCTGGCGGGATTCCTGCCACTCGCACCCGCAGATGCCCACGCTGCCGGTATCCTGCCGGAGGATCAATACCGTATCGAGCGCTCGTGGCGGGGATCCGCTCCGGCGTTCGCGGGCGACACCGTTCCTGCCATCAGTTGGCAGGTCACCAGAGTGCGTCCGGCCAACCACCCTGCCTACCGCATCATGCAGCTGGCGACGCTACTCTCCCGCACAGGTGGCGATCCTCTGGTACCAATGCTGGAATGCGTGTTTGCTGGTGAGCATACACCCCAGCTACTGCGCGATCTCACGACACGACCATGGCATCCCGGATTGGGAGCCGGTCGGGCGACGGCGATCACGGCAAGCGTCGTGCTGCCGATTATCCATGCGCAGGCGGTGATTGAAGACAATGCCGCACTGGAAGACGCGGTGATGCGGGAATGGATCGGTCTCCCCCACACCGAATGGACGCAACCCGCGCGTCGAGCCATGAATCAGGTCACTGGAGGGGTACGCCTACGCGGCTTGGGTGAACGCGGACATCAGGGTCTGCTCCACCTGGATCGACAGCTGTGCGCACCGCGAAAGTGCAGTGCCTGCCCTATCGCGCATGCGGTTGTACGAAGCCAGGTTGGTCAGTAATGAGGAAGAGGTAGTGGCGACCCTCGTGGTCACCCCGAGAGAAATCTCGCCATTCAGGGCTTCACACGAGCGACCTTGCTGAGGGTGTGTTGCTGGATGTTTCTTGTCACCACCAATGTGCCATGTCATTCAGAGCGCCATCGGCGCGAAGAATCTCCCGGCGTAGCCGACTGCCGTAGGCGGCTTCGACCATTGGTCATGGCGAGAGTCAAACAGTGGAACATACTCCGCTGCCGAAGGCGGCCGGAACGAAGTGGAGTAGCGGAGCGAGCCCTCGCGTAGGACTCCACGGCGCTGCGCGCCTCTGAGTGACGATGCCGCTTTGGCCCTTCTCGAAGAAATCACTTCAACCCTTCGGGATCACCAAACTACACGATGCAACCACGTTCTCGGTGCTAATCCGTATAGCAGCACGCTTTGCTGCTAGTGCAATGCACAACCACCGCGCCCGATCGGCCCGGGACTACAAGAATCACACCCTACCACTCAGTGCTGCCGACGTAGACAACGGCGCCATGCTCCAGATCATTGCGACCGGCGGCCAGGACGATGCTGGCAGCGAAGTCTTCGGTGGTCGGCAACCAGCCCGCTTCCTCACGGCGCTGGTCGATGACACCAGGTGTCATCCGATCGAGGAGCTTCGGCGTGATCGTACCGTCGATGAGATCGCCGGAAACGATCGCGAAGCGGATTCCGCGCGCGGCCAAATCCGGCATCATCGCCCGCAGGGACTCCTCGCCAGCCTTCTTTCCGGCGGCAACGGTCTCGTAGCTCTCCATCACCGGCTTCTCACCGTAATAGTGGGCCAGGTGGCTGGTCACGAAAACGAGCACCGACCCAGCGTGCATCAGCGGCAACGCCGCCTTCACCAGTCCGACCTGGGCATCGCGATTCAGTATCATCGAGTAATCCTCGGGGACATCCTTCTCCAGACCTCCCGATGCGTTGAGGATCAGTACATCGAGCCTGCCATGCGCCGTCTCGATATCGGCAACCATCGCAGCCACTTCCTCGGCGTTGGTGAGATCAGCCTTAACCAGTGTCGCGGTTCGCCCGTGGGCTCGGACGGAATCGGCGACGGCCTGGGCGCGCCTCTCCTTGCTGCGGTAGTTGATCACCACGTCGGCACCAGCGACGGCGGCGAAATCGGCAGCGGCGGCACCGACACCACGCGAGGCACCAGTAATCAGGACAACCTGATCGGTCAGATCGACATCGGGATTTGCCAACGTCTGATCGATGTGCAGTTCGTTGATCACATACCGCTCCCTTGCGCTAAAATCTACCGAAACCCGGATGGAGGACCGAATGGATTCCAGTTTACAACCAATCATCACGCTTGAAGGCGAGCGGATCGCGCTCGGACCCATCCATCGCGATCTCATACCCATCAATGAGCGTTGGATGAATCAACTCTCAACCACCCGTTTCCTCCATATGGGAATCTATAGCTACGAGAACGAGGTGGACTGGTACGAGAATGTAGCCCGATCGACTACCAATAGCTACTTCGCGATCTACGAGTTACCCACCTATCGACCGATCGGCGGTGTGAATCTGCACAGCATAGATCGCCTCCACCGCAAAGCGGAACTCGGCATCATGATTGGTGAGCCAGACGCCCGCGGCAAGGGACTTGGCACCGAAGCCGTCATGCTGATGTGCGATTTCGGCTTCAACGCGTTGGGGCTCCATAGCATCATGCTTCTCACCTCGGGTTGGAACATCGCGGGTCCGAAGGCGTATGTGAGAGCCGGATTCAAGGAGATCGGTCGGCGACGAGAGGCTCGCTGGTTCATGGGACGGTACTGGGATGATATCTACTATGACATCCTGGCCAGCGAGTTCGAAAGCCCGATAGTGGCAAAGATGATCACGGCGGATCTCCCGGGATTCGAGTAACCGGAATGCCTCCGGGCTCACTACGAACCCGGAGGCATTAGCGGATACCTACTGCGGGTCAATCAAACCGTCGATACTCGTCTCCTCGAAGACACCGACGCGGTTTCGCTGTCGCTCAACCCGGCTGGCATCGCGGATGATGTCCTTCACCGCCTCCGCCTCCCGGATATCGTGAAGGATGGTGACGGCGCTGGTGGTATCACCAGACGACAGCACAATGTTGCCGACACCGAACATACGATCCCACAGGCTGCGTTGCACGCTCAGATCCTTCACCCGAAAGAGCTCGATTTCCTCGGTGTGCTTGCTCAACAGACCATAGTTGATCTTGAGGCGCTCGCTGGTGAGCGTGTAGTCCTCGGTGAGAGACTTGCGTAGCGCTGTCCACCAGGTGGGTCGGCCACGCCATAGCTCTTTCTCCACTCGTGGTGCTGCTGGTTGCTTCATGAATCCTGGCCTCTCTAGTCAATCTCGTGTCTGTGATTCGGTGATCGTTACATTCGCTGATCGCATGGCAGCATCCGCAACACCATCCTGATGAATCGCTGCAGTAAGGTCCCGCAACACGCGCGTGCGGTATCCCGTCCGGGCGGCATCAATCGCGGTCGCTTTCACACAATAGTCGAACGCGAGACCAACAACATCAACCTCCGTCACGTTCGCGTCGTCCAACAGACTTCGCAAGCTCTCTCCCGCGGCGTTGATGCCCTCAAACCCGGAGTAGGCCGGTGCGCCCTGACCCTTCCGTACTTCATCGTGAGGGTAACGTTCGCCGCTTGGCCACAGTTCCGGGTGAAAGTCGGCACCCGGCGTTCCCCCGATACAGTGCGATGGCCAGGTCCCAACGAAATCAGGCTCGCTGGAGATATGTCCGGTGTTGTCGCTATCGGGATCGTGCCAGTCACGGGTGGCAATCACCACATCGTACTCGGCGCCATGGTTTGCCAGATAGGTAGCGATATCCCTGGCGACCTGATTGCCACCTGCTACCGCGAGGCTTCCGCCCTCGCAGAAGTCATTTTGAACATCAACGATGATGAGTGCTTTGGACACGTCAATCTCCTTGCCTTTCAGCAAGTTCGTTCGCGAATCTGATGCCATCATAGACGATAGTCAGATCGCAAACGGAAAGGGCGCTCGCTACCATCGGCAGATGGCAGGAGCGCCCTTCGGTCCAATTCCTAGGCGGTGAACTTGGCCTTGAGGAGATCAGGAATCTCGCTCATCCGATCGGCCACAGCCACTCCGGCAGCCTCAAGTGCCGCGATCTTGCCTGCCGCGGTACCCGATCCCCCGGAAATGATCGCGCCAGCGTGGCCCATACGCTTGCCTGGAGGTGCCGTGCGACCGGCAATGAAGCCCGCCATAGGCTTGGTTACGTGCTCCTTGATGAAGCGCGCAGCCACCTCCTCATCGTCGCCACCGATCTCACCGATCATGACGATGGCTTCCGTCTCCGGGTCGTTCTGGAAGAGCTCCAGCACGTCCAGGAACGAGGTGCCGATGATGGGATCGCCACCGATACCGACGACGGTGCTCTGACCGAGCCCGGCCTTGGTAAGGGCATCGACGACCTCATAGGTCAATGTACCGGAACGGCTGACGACGCCAACCTTACCCGGCGCGTGGATGAAGCCCGGCATGATACCGATCTTGCCCTTACCCGGTGTGGTGACACCCGGGCAGTTGGGTCCAATCAATCGCGCACCCTTGGTCTTGACATGATGATAGGCGGCGACCATATCGTTGACCGGCACACCTTCGGTGATGCAGACAACAAGCTCAATTCCGTTGTCGACTGCCTCGTAGATGGCATCGATGCTGAATTTGGCAGGAACGTAGATAACACTCGCATTGGCACCGGTGGCAGCCACAGCTTCCTGCACGGTGTTGAACACCGGCACTCCGTGCACTTCCTGCCCGGCCTTGCCCGGCGTCACGCCGGCAACGACATTGGTGCCATACTCCAGCATCTGCTGCGTATGGAAGCTACCTTCGCGACCGGTAATACCCTGGACCAGCAACCGGGTGTTCTCATTAACCAGAATGCTCACAGTTCTCTCCCTGGAAGACCTCTCGGCCAGCTATGCCTGCGCGGCGGCAACAACCTGAGCGGCGGCTTCATCCATACTGTCGCCAGCAGTGATGCCGTGCTCGGAAAGGAGCGCCTTGCCCTCCTCCGCGTTCGTGCCACTGAGTCGGACAACGAGCGGTACTTTCACATCGACGTTGTTCAGCGCAGCCACGATACCGCGAGCAACCACATCGCCGCGGGTGATCCCTCCGAAGATATTGATCAGAATCGCCTTTACGTTGGGATCAGCCAACACCAGGTTGAACGCCGTGGTCACCTGCTCCTCGTTAGCACCGCCACCGACATCAAGGAAGTTGGCAGGTTCTCCACCCGCTAGCTGCACAGCATCAAGCGTCGCCATACTGAGTCCGGCACCGTTAACGATGCAGCCGATGGTGCCATCCAGCTTCACGAAGCTGATACCACTGGCCTTGGCTTCCAGCTCGGTCTCGTTCTCTTCCGCCAGATCGCGAAGCTTCTCGGTTTCAGGGTGGCGGTACAAAGCGTTGTCATCGAAGCTCATCTTGGAGTCAAGCGCCTGCCACGTCCCCTCACCGTTGATGATGAATGGATTGATCTCTACCAGGGTGGCGTCCTCTTCCATAAAGACGTTGTAGAGCTTCTCGGCAATCGCGGCGAAGCCGTTGACCATGGAGGGTTCAAGCTTCAGATCGAAGGCGACTTCCTTCGCCTGGTAAGGATGGAGACCGGCAAAAGGATCGGCATCCCGTGTGACGATGGCATCCGGATTCTCCTCGGCCACCTTCTCGATCTCCACACCACCTTCGGCGCTGGCCATGATCATGATCTTGCGAGCTGGTCGATTCATGACCGCACTGACGTAGACTTCCTTCTGGATCTCTGCGCCCTTGGCGATCAGAACCTTGTTGACGGTGTGCCCCTTGATATCCATGCCCAGTATGTTACTGGCGGCCTCATAGGCTTCATCGGCATTCTTGACGACCTTGACGCCACCCGCCTTGCCGCGACCACCGGTATGAACCTGCGCCTTAACGACAACGACACCGCCGAACTCTGCAGCGATGTCGCGCGCTTCCTCTGGTGTGCTGGCGACCCTACCCGGATTAACCGGGATGCCATGTTTGGCCAGAATTTCTGCGGCCTGATACTCGTGGATATTCATCCCCTACGCGCCTCCTGCTCAGAGAATTCGCCGTCGTTATCGGCGGCAATCGTTAGTGAATCTGGCAGGAATTTTAGCACGAATATCGGCCAATCGGAGGACGTTCCCGAAGATTATTCGGTTACTTCGCCCATGAAATCCACTTCTCCGGACTTCATGTCATACATTCCACCGATCACCTTCGTAGCTCCCGCCTCGATTGCGGCAGCGATCATTGGCGAGAGGCTACCGATACGATCGACCTGGCGCATGACATTAATCCGGGAGGTGGTATCAATCATGTCCTCCGGCTGGCGTTCACGGGCTCGCAGAACACTCGGCTCGAGCGCGTCGATCAGGACGTGAAGTCGGCCAGGGAGGTGCACTTCCTGCTCAACCACCTGAACAGCGGCGGTGACAGCGCCGCAGTTGGTGTGCCCCAGCACCATGATCAGGGGCACACCCAATGCATCAACCGCATACTCCAGGCTCGCCAGGCCATACTCACTGAAAACGTTTCCGGCCACGCGGACCATGAACAGATCGCCAGGGAGCTGATCGAAAAGACGCTCGGCACCGACACGCGCATCGGCGCAGGCGAGGATCGCCGCTACCGGAACGTGCTCCTCCACCAACGAGACGTGGGCAGCACCGTGATCCACCCTCTCCGTGTTGGTAACGTAACGACGATTACCATCCTTCAGCATCTGGATTGCCAGATCCGGTGTGACTTCGCCCTGATTTCGCTGTGGATGTCGATGTGGAGACATGTGGTGTTCCTCACCATGGGTTGACCAATGACCATATCACCGATTTTACGTCACCACTCGTTCGGCCTGCGACTTGTGAACATGAGGCGAAATCGGAAAGTCACCGCAAAAGGTGTTTGAATTTGAGATATTCCTGCTATACTAGGCCAACCGAGACGTTTCCCATAGGTGGCTCTCGAATGTGTGCGAACGCATCTGTTCGTGCGCGTTTGCGTGCAGTCTGGATCAGGACGCGGACCGGGAGGAGTTTTTCCAGAGTGGAGTCCGCCGATAGTCGGCGGGCAAGAGAGGTTCAGGCGAAAATGAGCGATCGTACGCTTACCTGTCGCGATTGCGGCAATGAGTTCGTGTTCACGGCTGGTGAGCAGGATTTTTACACGTCCCGTGGTTTCTCGGAACCACAGCGCTGCCCAACCTGCCGTCAGGCACGTAAGGCTCAGCGCAACAACAGTGGCGACAGCTACGGCGGAGGTTACTCCAGCGGTGGCGATAGCTACGGTGGTGGTTACTCCAGCCGCGGTGGTGGTTACGGCGGCAACAGTGGTGGTGGCCAGCGCACACTCTATCCGGCAACCTGCAGCGAATGTGGCAAGGAGACGGAAGTTCCCTTCAACCCGAGCCCAGGCAAGCCGGTCTACTGTCGCGAGTGCTTCCAGAATCAGCGAAACTCGTCGCCACGTTACAACTACTAGTCTGTAACGTTCGACAGCCAAACAGAAACTGGTACTATCGGGGAGGAATTCAGTATTCCTCCCCGATTTGGGTTTTCGTGAGACGACGCCATGTCCGTCAACAATCCAACAGCCGGAGCACTCGTACGAGCTGGTCAGCTGGTCTCGCTGCGCAGACACATAGCCCAGGATGAAGCAGCCTTCGTTCGCTGGTATACGGATGCCGATATCGCCTACGTGTTGCGACACGATCTCCGACCGTTGACTCCATATCAGGCACAGGGTTATTTCAGCACGATTGTGCTACCGAACTCGGCCCACGGCACCGCCTGGGCGATCCATCACAACGAGACGAACGCTCTCATTGGCACCACCGCGATCACCGAGATCGATGAACGCGGCGGAGAATGCCTCTTCCGTATTGTCATCGGCGAGAAGGAGCTCTGGGGCGGCGGACTCGGCACCGATGCCACTCGATTGGTGGTGGCGGAGGCGTTCGAGCGCTTTGAGCTCAGGGCGGTGAACCTGGAAGTGTTCGCCCACAATCCCCGCGCCTATCGCAGCTACGAGAAGGTCGGATTTCAGGAGCGCGGTCGCTCCGAGGAATGGGCCCGGAACGTGCGTCTGGATGTGATCGCGATGCGTCTCCCACGCGAGGCGTGGGACGGGACCTATCGTACAATCGCACACTGACCTACGCGCCCGCGTATACTGATTGGTATTAATGCTGCGTTGACTACGAGCCAGCAATCCGACCCACGCAGCGTATCCGAACAATCAGCGAGTATGCCCATGACCAACACAGCCGACAATTCTACGCCTCTATTTCCCACCGCTCGTCACCTTGAAGTCGGTCCAATTCTTTCCTCGATCAATGGTCCTGCCGATGTCAAACACCTGACACGCAAGCAAATGAATCAGTTGGCCGAGGAGATTCGGGCGGCGCTGATTGAGTATGTACCCATGACGGGTGGACACCTCGGTGCCAGCCTCGGACCCGTTGAACTCGCCATCGCCCTGCATTATGTCTTCGATTCGCCGAAGGATAAGCTCGTTTGGGATGTCGGTCACCAGGCCTACGCTCACAAACTGCTGACCGGTCGAGTCGACGGCTTTAGCGTCCTTCGCCAGGAAGGCGGCATGAGCGGTTTTCTTAGCCGCGACGAGAGCGAGCACGACGCCTTCGGTGCCGGTCACGCCAGCACCAGCATCTCAGCGGCACTCGGTATGTGTGTCGGCGAACAGATGAAACCGGTCAGCGAGCGTGGTCACGCCATCGCGATCATCGGTGATGGTGCCCTCACGGGCGGTATGGCCTACGAGGCGCTCAACAACGCCGGTATGCTGGACTTGCCGCTGATTGTTGTGCTGAACGACAACGAGATGAGCATCGCCCCAAATGTCGGTGCGGTGAGCAAGCATCTCAATCGATTGCGAACCGATCCAAACTACAATCGCGCCAAGGATGACCTCGCCGATTTCGTGGAGAAGCTGCCGCAGGGCAAGAACCTGGTTGAGTTCGGCAAACGCATCAAGGATTCGATGAAGGAGTTGATTTATCACGCCTCCTTCTTTGAAGAGATGGGACTTACCTATACCGGACCAATCGATGGTCACAATATCGGTGCCCTGATTGAGGCACTGGAGGATGCAAAGGATCTCGGCAATCCGATCGTGGTCCACATTCACACCCAAAAGGGTAAGGGATACGATCCCGCCGCGAATGATCATGAGAAGAGCCACGCGGTCAGCGCGCCGTCCAAGCCCGGCTCGCCCACGCCACCGAAGTACCAGGATGTCTTCGCCGAAGCCGTCATCGAGCTGGCCAAGGACGATCCTCGCATCTGCACGATCACAGCAGCCATGCCAGGCGGGACATCACTCGGAAAGTTTCAGGAACAGTATCCGGATCGTTTCTTCGATGTCGGTATCGCGGAGGCGCACGCCGTCACCTTCGCCGCCGGACTCGCGACCGAAGGATTGCGACCGGTGGTGGGTATCTACAGCACCTTCCTCCAGCGTGCCTATGATCAGATCATCCATGATGTCGCGATTCAGCGTTTGCCAGTGGTGTTCGCGCTCGATCGCGCCGGATTCGCCGGTGATGACGGCCGTACCCACCACGGTGTGTTCGATCTGAGCTATCTCC
>JAMLHR010000100.1 GCA_023957015.1 Thermomicrobiales bacterium
ATCTCGGGTATGGCGAAGGGGTCAATCGATACGCGCACATTGCTGAAGTCACTGCACCGACCGCTTTTCGTGGCACTGCGTAACGGTGCCATTAACCAGCAAGTGGCAACACTGGCGGCAAAACTCCCAATGGATGAGCAACGCCTGTTGGCCGAACACTTCGAACACCATGGCAAGCTCACCAGAGCGGATATCTCGAAGCTCCTGCCATACCTGGCCAGCACCAATAGTGATCCGGAGGAGCACGAGCCGCAGTCGCTTTCAGAATCCCTGGAGCGGGCGGCGAATATCGCTCGCACCAATGGTCTGGATCGAGACGCGTTCCTCCATGCGGCCGCAGCCGCCTGGAGTGCTGTCGAACAGGACTCAAAAACCGGCGAGTCGTTCGGTTAGCTACGGCTCACAAGCGCGAGCACGCTAGCGACAAACGCGACGGTCGATGTCAGCGTCCGCAACGTATTCCAGCGCACCCATGGTCCCTCGAACGCCTTACGTGCATTCGTTGCATCTGACAATTGCGCTTTGGCCAGGTCGTTGTTCAGTGGCACATTACGACCGGCCGTAATCACGAACGTGATCGCCGAGAAGATGGTAGCCACCACACTCCAGAAACCGGCGACGCGCTGCCCATCACTGAATAACAGCCACACCAGAATCGGTGCCAACAACACCGGCGCGAAGAACAGTATGGCAAAGCGGCCGTTCGGTAATACACCGTTGATTCTCTGCATCGTCTCCACAAACGTGGTATCGCTGACCCGTTTGAGTCCGACCATGCACGAACACCACCAGGCAAAGAAGAAACCAGCCAACAATCCGGATGTGACAATGAGCGCCACCATTACGACAATCATCTTCCAAATCTCCTCTTGTGAATGAGCTATCGATCAGAGCTACGTCCGAGTGCTCGCATCGCCCCACCAACGGCCAGGAGTGACGCTGTGCTCACAACCGTACGAGCGTTGTTCCAGCGCACCCACGATCCCTCGTAATCGGCCCGTACCGCTGCGGGGTCAGCGATAGCAGCGACATCGCCGGCATCGCGTAACTCGTAGTTCAGGGGCACGCTGACGCCCATCGTGATAAAGAACGCAACGGCATACAGGGCACACGCCGCTATCATCCAGGCGGCAACCTTACGCGCGCCAGCCACATACGCGATTACTGCGGTCACACCGGTAACGATGAGCGAGCCGAAGAACGCCGGGCCAAACCAGACATTGCGCACGGTGGCGTTAATCCACTGCATCGTTTCGATAAAGGTGGTGTCACTCACCTCCTTCAGACCGACCATCACCGACGCCGAGTAGGCATAGAAGAAACCAGCCATGAGTCCAACCAAACCAAGAGACACCCAAACCAGGGTTGTGAGCGGTACCAGTTTGGGCTGAGAAATTGTGTTTACCATGACTACCTCCATATCCGTACCCATTGGTACGGTATGTACAATAGTACCCACGAGTACGGTTTGGCAAGGTAGGGTTAGCAGGAAGATCTGGTATGGGAAAACGAGATGCACGCCGAAATGAGATTCTTGATATCGCGAAGCAAATGATGGTTGACACTGGCGTGGAGCAAACCACCATGCTCCGCATCGCTCAGGAAGCAGGGGCCTCCAAGGAAACCCTCTACAACTGGTTTGGCACAAAAACCGGTCTGATCGAGGCTCTCTGTTTGCGGGAGGCAGAGATCATCAACGATCAGTTGGCCTCCGCACTCGGTGACGATTCACGGAAGATCGAGTCTGTGCTTGAAAACCTCGCCATGGGCCTGATGAACACGCTGCTGGGAGAATGGTCTCTGGCGGTCAACCGGGCAGCCATGCAGTCGCCCGAGATCGCGACCACGGTCCTCCAAAGTGGACGGTTCACTGTGGGTCCGATGGTCGCAGATTACCTGGAGCGGCAGGCTGCGGTTGGTCGGATTCGGATCGAGTCCGGCGATGCCGCTTTCCGAATGCTCTTCGGATTGATTATGCAGGACTCGCAGATCCGGGCTCTGCTCTGGAACAGGGCTGAGGATCCGGAGATCTACTCTGGCCGAGCCAGAATCGCCGTCCAGTCATTCCTCAAACTTGTGGCGGTGTAGAAATGATCAGGATAATCGTCGGTGCCGGTGCCACCACCCAGGAAGGCTGGATCTCCACACAGGAGAGCGAACTCGATCTGCTGAATCCAGACGATGTCGCCCGCAGGTTCGCGCCGGAAAGCGTCGACGCGTTCCTTGCCGAGCATGTCTGGGAGCACATGACAGCTGATGAGGGTCAAATCGCCGCGCGAACTTGCTACCGCTATCTCAAGCCGGGCG
>JAMLHR010000101.1 GCA_023957015.1 Thermomicrobiales bacterium
TGTCGATGGAGACATTCAGGACGCCTTCTCTGCTGAAGATGCTCTGCGAGCCTGCTTCCCGGCGGGTACCGTCTCGGGTGCACCAAAGGTGCGCGCGATGGAGATCATCGCCGAGTTGGAAGAGGATGCTCGCGGTGTCTACAGCGGTGCGGTCGGTTACATCGACTTCAGCGGCGAGATGGATACCTGCATCGCCCTGCGTACGCTTGTCTACAAGGACGGAGTTGCTAGTTTGCAGGCTGGTGGTGGCATCGTTGCCGATTCGACTGCGGAAGGCGAGTATCAGGAAAGTATCAACAAGATGGCGGCCCTCGTGCGCGCCATCGAACGCGCCGAGCAGCTCGAAGTCAGCGTTGGAGGTCAATCATGATCCTGCTTATCGATAACTACGATAGCTTCACCTACAACCTCTATCAGGCATTGGCCCAGCTTGGTGCCGAACTGGAGGTGGTCAGGAACGACGTGATTACCGTCGATGAAATCGAGGCACGTCTGGACGAGATCGATGGCATTGTCGTCTCCCCAGGGCCATGTACACCCACGGAGGCTGGTATCAGTGTCGAATTGATCCAGCGGATGGCGGGCAAGACACCGATTCTCGGCGTCTGTCTGGGACACCAGGCTATGGGAGAGGCGTTCGGAGCCGATGTCATCCTGGCGCCTGAGCTCAAGCACGGAAAGACGAGCGAGATCTTTCACGATGGCAAGGGCATCTATGCTGGTGTGCCGAACCCGTTTACCGCAACCCGGTACCATTCGTTGATGGTCGATCCCAAGACGGTTCCCGCAGACTTCGTTGTCACTGCTCGATCCGACGATGGTATCGTGCAGGGCATGCGCCATCGCACGATGCCACTCGAAGGTGTGCAGTACCATCCGGAGAGCTTCCTGACGATTGTCGGGCCAGATCTGCTCGCCAACTTCCTCCGTCAATGCGGACTGACCGTCGAAAGCAAGACTCCGGAGCTGATTGGATATTAGTCCCCGTAGCGGCGGACCTACGCGTCCGCCAGATTGGGGAGGTGACCGCGAAGGTCATCACTACCGAACGATTGGAACGCGGGGAAGTACATGTCTACACAGATAAACATGCAAGATGTCCTCAGGACAGTGGTTGAAGGCCGAGAGCTGAGTCAGGAACACGCGGAAGCTGCTATGGACTGCATCATGAGCGGTGAGGCGACGGAAGCCCAGATTGGAGCGCTCGCGATCGGCCTGCGCATGAAGGGTGAGACCACCAACGAAATCGTCGGATTCGCGCGTGCCATGCGGGCGCACGCGGTCCAGGTTGATATCGATACAAACAATCAGCCGTTGCTGGATACCTGTGGTACCGGTGGCGATCAGTCCAACACCTTCAACATTAGCACCACCGCAACATTTGTGATCGCTGCCGCTGGTGTACGCATAGCCAAGCATGGCAATCGTGCGGCCAGCAGTCGTTGTGGTTCGGCAGATGTGCTCGAAGCCCTTGGTGTGAAGATCGAGCTCACACCGCGTGAGGTGGATGTTTGTGTCGAGGATGTTGGTGTTGGCTTCATGTACGCCCCGGCGTACCATCCGGCAATGCGCTTCGTTGGTCCCGCCCGGAAGCAGATGGGTGTGCGCACGATCTTCAATATGCTGGGACCGCTCACCAATCCCGCCGGTGCCAGTCATCAGTTGATCGGTGTTGGCATCCCCCAGATCGCCGGTCAGATGGCCGAGGTGCTTCAGGCGCTCGGTAGCAAGCATGCGGTGCTGGTACACGGCGAAGAAGGTGTGGACGAGGTTGGCGTGGTTGGCCGCACCCGCGTCACCGACTTCAAGGCCAGCACCGGCGAGATCAGTACCTACGAGGTGGCGCCAGAAGACTTCGGACTCCAGCGAGCAACACTGGCCGACATCATCGGAGGCGATGCCGAGGAGAACAAGAACATCACGCTCTCGATCCTCAACGGTGAGGATGGGCCTCGTCGCACTGTGACGTTGCTCAATGCTGGTGCGGGCATCTATGCCGCCGACGCTGCTGATTCGCTGGAGGAGGGGATCAAGATCGCGGCTGAGATGATCGATTCCGGTAGGGCCTTGGCCAAGCTGGAGCAGCTGGTCGCCTACACGCAGGAGCTCTCGGCATGACCCAGGTGCGAGAAACCGGAACCTACCTGGATCGGATTCTGCAGCGGACGGCAGAGACCGTCGCGGCCAGTAAGGTCGCTGTGTCACCCGCA
>JAMLHR010000102.1 GCA_023957015.1 Thermomicrobiales bacterium
TGCCAACTCGATCGCCAGTGGCACTCCTTGCAGCCGGGAAACGATCTCGACGATTGCCGCGGCGTTATCCCGATTCATCGCAAACACGGAGTCGGCGGCACTGGCCCTGGCAACGAAAAGGCGGACGGCATCATTATCCATGAGGTGATCGGTATCCAGCCCTGAAGGAAGCTCCAATGGCTCGATCGCCAGCACATGCTCGGCAGCAATCCGTAGCACCACGCGGCTCGTGGCGAGCACCTTCAGGCTCGGGCAGGCCTTCAGCAGCCAGGCGATCTCCGGTGAGGCATCAATCACATGCTCCACGTTGTCCAACACCATCAGCAGGGCACGATTCTTGAGCGCGATCGGAAGCGCGACTTTGAGATCATCCGTGGAATGCTGGGGTACACCCAGCCTGGTGGCGATTGCGGTAAGCACCATCCCGGGATGGTGCACTGGTGCCAGGTCAACGAACACCACGCCATCCGGGAAGCGCTCGACCATCAGGGGAGCAACCTCAATGGCGATGCGGGTCTTGCCAACTCCGCCGGGACCGGTGAGAGTCACCAGGCGGACATCGTGGCGATCAATCAGGTGCGTAATCCTGTCAATCTCCCCGGTACGACCGACAAAGAGTGTCGGCACCGCCGGAAACCCGTCATCCTCACCGGATTGCGCTTCGGACGCATGCGTGGTGTCGATTCTGGCGGCGATGAGTTCAGCTTTTCCGGCCTCATCCAGACTGAGAGCCTCGGCGATCAATCGCACCGTCTCGAGTCGCGGAGTGGATCGGGCACCACGCTCCAGATCGCTGATACCGCGCACACTCAACCCGGCGCGTTCGGCGAGCGCCTCCTGCGATAGGCCGGCCACTTCCCGCATTCGTTTCAGGATTATTCCGAACCGAGGGCTATGACGTTGATCCATCATTGCACGCTCTGACCCCGCTGAATTCGCACTTGACATCAGGATATCACGCGTGTGTTTTGGTATGTACGGTCCCTTCGACACCACTCTCACCAGGAACGCCAAAGTCCAATGCGATGGCGGTGAGGACCGACTCAGGATTCCGAATCGGGCCGAAGGTAACGTAGGGGATAGCACGCCCATCAGTGTTTAACACATGGTGAATCAACTCAATCGCGATCCGGGTCTTGCCCACGCCATCAACATGTCAAGTCAAACCTGCCACTACTGCGTGGGTATTGCGTGGTCGTTGCTCATTACGTCGGAGACTCATCGTCGGCACGATAGATACCAACCACCCGCATTGCATATGCATCAAGGGTAAAGAACGGAAAGGAATCGATGATGAACGCACTCAAACGCACACTCTCAGTTGTCCTCATCGTACTGGCCGGTATGACCGCTTTTGGGGATGTATCGGCGGACGTATCCAACAACTGCAATATCGAGAAGACCGCGGGATACCTCAATGCCGATCCCAACTGCGCTGATACCGATACCTGCACGCTGGCATACCTGTCGGATGAACGCATACCGCTCGAGTTCCGGAAGCAGGAATGCGTGGATTCGGAGTCATGCTCCCTGAGTTATCTGACTGACGAACGGATTCCACTTGAGTTCAGGAAGGACGCCTGTAGATCGGCTGCCTGATCCGGATCTGATTATCCGCCGAGCACTACGCGGAACGAACTCCGAGCGAGTGCTCGATACAAGCGACCAAATCGTCGATCGGCATGAGCACCCGATCTGATTAGGCGAGAACCCTGCCACGGTTACCCTCCAGGCAGGGTTCTTGCGTTTTCTCGCGAGATCGTTACGACGGCGACAGCGCGTCCAGATCATCACCAGCGGTCTTGCGTACGCTCAGCGCAGCCGAGATCGCGATCGCCGC
>JAMLHR010000103.1 GCA_023957015.1 Thermomicrobiales bacterium
CCTGAACCGGTTCGGACCGGCGGAGGGAGGCGCAGCAATCCAGACACGGTGTCCGGTTTGTCGCCTTTCCGTATGGAAGGGCGGCATTCGCCTTTATGAGGACATGCATGCTGGATCGAATGCTTACCATCACCTATGTCACCGATCCGGACCTGGATATGACCGCGCAGCAGCGCGTCATTCGCGAGTTCATGGCCAGCGCCAATGAGATGCCACTGCGGGTGGCATTCCGGTTGCCCGTCGCCAGCGAAGCCGATATCCGGGCGCTGGTTGGCTGGTACCTCGATCTCGAGGACGCCAACCGACTGTTGCCAGCACTGGTCCATGGACGAAATGACCTCGCCGGTGAGTTCCCAGGCTGTGTTTCCTGGATGCCGTCTGCCGCTCTCAGCAGGGAGGATGTTCGCGCGTCGGCATATTCCGTGCATGACCATCATGAGGCCAGATTGGCGGGTGATCGGGGTGCCATTGAGGTGATCTACGGCCACGTGTTTGTCAGCGATTCCCATCCCGGGGAGCCCCCTCGGGGAGTGGCGACACTCGCGGCGATCGCGGATAGCGCACCCCTGATTACCGCAATCGGGGGGATAAACGAAGAGACGATCGGTACGCTGAGACCGACAGGTATCGATCGTGTGGCCATGATAAGGGCGGTAAGTCGGTCGCCCGATATCGCAGGAACTCTCCAACGACTACAGGATCGTTGGAGCGCGAGTTGAGTGGGAAAGGACCTACAGTGGACAACGACAATGATACGAAGCATCTGAACGATTTCGGTGGTATGAGCTGTAGTTTGCTCACGATCAGTACCTACCTTGCGCAACGGAAGATCGCACCGGAGTCCGTGGCTGTGGCCGTCAACGATGAGGTGGTTCCGCGTTCGCTCTGGGACGAGTACAACCTTCGCGATGAGGACAAGATCGAGGTCGTTCGTGCCGTCTCCGGCGGCGACCACACCGATCCGTTAGTCATCGCTGGACATACCTTCACATCGCGACTCTTTGTCGGAACCGGTAAGTATCCGGATACCGACTCCATGGTTGCGTCGCTGGATGCAAGTGGCACGGAGATGGTGACCGTTGCCATCCGGATCATGAACCTGGATGGCGATGAGCCCTCGATACTGGAGTCGATCGATCTCTCTCGTTACAAGCTGCTTCCGAATACCGCTGGCGCCTACACCGTGAAGGATGCCGTCAAGATGGCGAAGCTGGCGCGGGAGGCCACGGGCACGAACTGGATCAAGCTGGAAGTGATTGGCGATCAACGATCGCTGTGGCCGGATGTTGCCGCCACGATCGAGGCCACGAGAATACTGGTGGATGATGGCTTTGTTGTGCTGCCGTATACGTCGCCGGATCTGGTCGGTGCCCTGCGATTGCAGGAAGCCGGGGCCGCCACGGTGATGCCATTGGCATCGCCGATCGGTTCTGGTCAGGGAATGCAGGACTGGAAGAGTATCGAGAGGATCATTGATGCCGTCAGCGTGCCGGTGGTTGTCGATGCCGGCATCGCGGTGCCGAGTGACTGTGCGCTCGCCA
>JAMLHR010000104.1 GCA_023957015.1 Thermomicrobiales bacterium
GGCGCTGCAATCGTAGGTGCTGCGTGGCCTCGGGGTTGACCTCGGGTGACCCTTCTGTACAATCATCATTATGTAGACCCGGACCGATCGGTCGCGATTCAGAGGGTGGTTGTCCTTCAACCAGCCGCGACCGTGACCCTGCGATCTCGATCGGAGCCGCAGGGGTCCGGGTTCACGCCGTTGTGTTGCCCCATCTGTACCGAGAAATAAGGCGTGTCGTGCCATTTGGTGATCCGAAGGGTTGAGAAGATACTTCCGCCAAGGACCAAAGAGGCATCGTCACTCAGAGGCGCGCAGCGCCGTGGAGTCCTACGCGAAGCGGAGTACGTCCCACAGTTTGACTCTCGCCATTACCAATGGTCGAGGCTGCCTGCGGCAGTCGGCTCCGCCGGGAGATTCTTCGCGCCGATGGCGCTCTGAATGACTTGGGCACATTCGTGGTGACAAGAAGCATCCTCCGGCACCCCGTAGCCGGATCGCTAACGATCCCTCCGGTAGTTTTTCGGTACGAACGCGTATCACCCCCTTAGCGCCCGGATCACGCTCGTGCGAGCCGCGTGAATGGCCGGTACCAGACCAGCAATGATCCCAACGAGCACTGCTCCCAACAACCCCAGCATGGCGCTCTGAAGCGGCAGCATCGTTGAAGGTGGCATCGGTAAGGTGCTGAGCACGAGATCCCGGGCAAAGTACTCCAGCAGCAGCGCTGCTAACGGAATCGCGATCAGGGCGGCGATAATCGCCTCCATCAGCGTCTGTACCAGCACACCCCCGAAGATGCGACGTCGTTTGGCCCCGATAGCTCGCCGCAGACCAAACTCGCTGGCGCGCTCGCGCACACCGGAAACGCCCACACCGAGAATACCCAGTCCGCCTACCGTCAACGCGATCGCCTTGGTGGCCGTACCGGTTACCCGTTGCTGTCGGAGAACAGGAGCGAGAGTATCGCCCTGATCGGCTCGTTGCACCATATAGACAGGCAAACCGTTCTCGTCCACCGCCAGGGCCACGCTGGCCATCAGAAAACCGACATCGGCCTCGTCCACCCGCACCAGCCAGCTGGGATGCATCACTTCATCGACGAAGGGCGGTACGGCGAGATCGGAGACGACGGTGATGGGGCCGTCCATCTGAAATGCGGCGGTACTGGCATCGACCACACCATCGATCACCATCGATTGCGGCGGTGTGTTCTGCACATCGAATGGGGCATCGCGCACGAATGCGTATTGCAGGTGCATCCCCACCATCTCCTCATCGGAGAGTGCAAACATCAGATTGCCCCAACCCGATGTCACCACGACGTGGAGCACATCGGAGTTCGTGGTGTCTCGTGGCCAGGCACCCGCCACCATATCAACGATGCGAATATCGGCGTAGGCCGAGTTCACCCAGCGGAAGCCGTTGGTCACTATCTGACCATCCTTGACGATGGTGGCGCTGACCTGGGTATCAATGCTGGTGTAGATGAAGTCGTTGCCGCGCAGGATATCGTCCATGGGAAC
>JAMLHR010000011.1 GCA_023957015.1 Thermomicrobiales bacterium
TGCTGCATAAAGAGACCGTCGATATGCAGGAGAGACAATGACCGATACTCAGCCCCAGTCCGGATGGAAGAGGATCACCTACCGCGTGCTGGTGGGCCTCTTCGTTCTCGGTTTCATTGCCTCTACGGTGGTGCTCTGGGCCAATGTGCGCGTTCAGGATAGCGATGCCTGGGCGCAGACAGTGGCGCCACTAGCAGACGACCCTGCTATTCAGGAGTTCGTCATCGACCAGACCATGGCGATCATTGCCAACCAGCTGAACGCGGATGAAGATGCGGGTCGCATTCGCACCGCCGCCGTTAATCAGACGCTATTGATTGCGAGAAGTCTTCTGGACGATTTCGTGGAATCAGAAGCGTTCGCCGAATTCTGGTTTGAAACCAATCTGGTCGCACACACCGATCTCGTGAAAATCGCCGCGGGCGATGAGAGCGATCTCCTCTCAGCCCATGACAATCAACTGGTGCTCAACATCCAACCCGCCATAGATTGGGTGAACGCGAATCTCTCCGAGGTCCTCCCAGGAGAAAACTCGACCATCACACTTGAACCGGACGCAACCGAGATCGTCCTCTACTCTTCGCAGCAGATCGAGACCATCACCAACGTGCTCAGGTTGATCGATCGTCTGGCGATGATCCTTCCCGTCGTCTCTTTGGTCTCGCTGGCAGGTGCAATCGTGGTGGCAACGGATCGGTTACGCGCGGGCAGACAGATGGCGTTGTCGCTGATGATCGGGGCGGCGATCATGTTGGTAGCGATCGCCATCGCCAAGGTGTTGATCGCCAACGCGCAACCTGAGCAAAACCAGCAAGCGGTAGCGGCACTTCTACACATCGTGCTCATTGATCTGGTGCGTGCGTTCCGCATCGCGGCAGCGGTCGGTTTGGTAGTCGCCGCAGTGATCGCACTCATGCAGGCCAGCTCCAGGCGGGGACTCAGCGTTGGCGCATTCCTGCGAGAACACCGGGAGATACTGGCGGGCGTTGGTTTTGGTTTGGGTGCTCTCTACCTCATTCTCTCGGATAATCCGACTCCCTGGGTAGCAGTGATAAGTCTGGTCGTGATCGTCATCGGTCTTCTCGCCCACGCGTTCTGGCGCAGGGAATCTAACCCCGAAGTTGCTCAACTGAAATGACATATTGACTTATTGACTACGTTTCGATATGTTACCGATTAAGTTGGTGTTTTATCATTCAGAGATATAGTCAGAAGGCTGTTCGTTAGCTCTCGAATCGGTCTTACAGGATTGACGTTCTCCTTGTGGAGGATACATCCATGATACTGTCCAACTTTCAACATAGCCCGGCTGTCACAAGTGAACGAGTCAAGAAAGACCTTCCGCTTGACTCAATTGCCCGTTCCTACTTTCTCATGCGTCTCATCATCGGTATCCTGGGCGTGGCGTTGCCGATCTTGTTGATCGCTGGCGATACCGTTTTGTTGAGGACGAATTTCTCCGATATCCTCGCGCGTGGCTCGCTGAGTGCCTACTACCATTCCTCAATGCGGGACGTATTCGTCATCATTATGGCAATGACCGGTCTTCTTCTCTTCACCTACAAATCCACCGAACGCACTCACGAAAATATCTACAGCTATATCGCGGGATTTGCGGCGCTGATCGTCGCGCTGATACCAACCCACATCCCGGACGATGGCAGTGCCACGCTCACCGGTGTCCAGCACTTTCTGACTGAGCAACGAGCCGCTGTCGTCCATTATGTCGCTGCTGCGACATTCGTCACGTTCCTGGGGTTCATTTGCAGCGGATTCTCTGCCAGAGAACGAAAGGCAGCTCTCCTTCCCAATATCAGTGATGATGAGCGCAGGAAGTACGCCAAATGGTCATTCATTCACGCATTCGCGACACTGGTGATATTTGTGTCAATCGCTTTCATTGTTCTCACGCAGTGGCTGCGCATCTGGGATTCTCACTCCATTCTCTACGGCGAGACCATCATCGCTCTCGCGTTCGGTACATCCTGGATACTCAAGAGTGCCAGCATGAAACTGCTCCCCAAGATGACCGATGATGGTGTCTATCCTACGTAGCACTTCAGCCATCTCCGTTCGTTCGCAGGTACCGCGCTCCTCTCACCATTGAGGGGCGCGGTGATTGGTTTTCGGCGCTAGAATGTCCCGAGAATCCACTGCCGTCTACCGGAGCCGCACCATGTATCCAGACATCCCCTCGCTCGTTGGTCAATGGATCATGTTCCGTTTTATGGGACCAGAACTGCAGGCCAGCGATATCGACGCGTTCAAGCGGATACGCCCCTGTGGTGTGCTCTATTTCGGCGATAACCTGACATCGTTCGATCAGATCCGGGCACTCTCCGCGCAGCTGCAGGAACTTGCTCGCGTTGAAGGAATGCCGCCGTTATATATCGCTGCCGATCAGGAAGGCGGTATCGTCACCCGCTTCCCACCGGATATGATCACCGTCGCGAGCGCGATGGGTATCGGTCCGCTACCGGATGAACTCATTCGCGAGAACGCGCGACTAACCGCACGTCAGCTGCTGGCGGTGGGAATCAACACCAACTTCGCGCCGACGATCGATATCAACAGCAATCCCCACAACCCTGTTATCCGCACGCGATCCTTTGGCGAGAATGCCAATATCGTCAGCAGAGCCGGACTGGCGACCGTCGCCGGCATGATCGATGAGGGAGTGATCCCGACGGTCAAGCACTTCCCCGGTCACGGCAATACCCATATCGATAGTCACCACGGTCTACCCGTGATCGAGGCGAGTCTGGGGGAGATCCACACGATCGAGCTCGCACCATTCAAGGCGGCAATTGCGGCAGGCGTACCGGGTATCATGACGGCGCACATCCGCTTTCCCGCTCTCGATGATCTACCGGCGACACTGAGCAGGCGGATACTGACCGGACTTCTCCGGGAAGAGCTCGGGTTCGAGGGGGTGATCTTCACCGATTCTATGACGATGGAGGCGATCACCCGCGGTTGGGGTATCGGCGAATCATCGATCATGGCGAAGCAAGCCGGCGTGGATGTGCTGGAAAGCAGCGAGCCTGCGGAGGGATTGTTGGCGCGACACGCAGCGCTGGTTGAGGCGGTCGAATCAGGCCGACTGAGTCTGGAGATATTCCAGGCAACGGCGAATCGTCTCGACGAGCTACGGCAGCGTTTTGGCATCGGTCGGGCGACTCCAGCGGAGATTCATCTGGAGGAGATTCGGGAGCGGGCAGTATCGATCGCACAGCAGACGATTCGATCCGCATCAGGTTTGGCAGTACCCGTCGTCCCCAACTCGGCCAATACGGTTGTCATCCAGTTCGCGCGCTTGCGGAATCTGGAGGTCGTGGATCGCTTCGATCTCCCGAGTGTCCTCGAGCATGCCATCGCCGCTCAACTCCCCGCCGCAACGATGATCACGCTCAGCTGCGAGCCAACCGATGAGGAGATCGAAGGAGCAGTGGTCGCCTCATCCGGCGCGACGACTCTGATTGTGTGCACCCGAGACGCGATCCAGCACGAGTATCAGCGGCGGATTGGTCAGCGGCTGGTCTCCGCCGCTCCAGTCGGAACGCACATCATCCACGTCAACCTCCGCGGTCCGTATGACGTGGGACTGCTGGGCAACGTGGATGAGACCGTGTTCACCTACGGCGACGCGGTTGTAAGTTTGCGCGCGCTGGCAATGAAGCTGGCTGGTAGCGCTACCCATGTTAGGGTGACGAATGTCCCGGACAAGATAGACAGCAAACCGAACCTCCCATGAGTTCACTACCTAGTGGATCAGCTTATCCGCTTTGGCGATTTCAGCTTCAACTCATTGCCTAGCGTGCCATACAGTTGCCACACTGCCGTCTCGGTACCAGCCGCAACAACTGATGAATCGACCGTATCAATAAGCATGTAAGTAATATGTGCCTCTGCCATCGAAGCGAACCGATCAGCCAACCACAATGGGCGATCATCTAGTACCTGCGACCACGAACCTGGTTGAGACTTCACTAAGAGGACATGTGAGAAGAAACTAGGTTGATTATCTTCCATCTGGTGAAGTTGCCCCTGCACCATAGCAGTCATCAACATGCTACGGCGACTACCCTCTGGTATGGACGTTATCGCTTCAGCAAATGAAGTGATCTCGGTAGTAAGAGTTGTCAACTCGTCCAATATAGCTGCCTGATTCTTGATGACTTCACTCACCCCATTGTGTCTTGATTGCTTCTCGTCTATCTCCTGTTCAATCTCTTTCTTCTTGTGTGGATTCGACTCCTCTGCCAACTGCTTCCTGAGACCAGCGAGAGTCACATTGATCTCTGTAATCTCTTTCTCATAGCCTGCTTTTGCAGTTTTGAGCTTCACCTCCAAAACAGATAGCTGCACCCGATTGCTCAGAAGTGTTTGCCACGAAGAGATGATTACCTTGCTCTCGAGCAGCAACCGAAAGTCGTCATGGAAGACTTTGGGTTGTGGTGCCGTCTGCTTATCGTCACCGTCGTATGTGGCCACCAGGGCTCCAGCCACGGCCGCAGCCGCGGTAAGGTCCAACGTGGCTATCGAACCGGAGTTCAGTGTCCGTTTCGAAGAGAACATCGCTAGCAACTGCGGGACTATTGCTGCAAGAGCATTTGCTGATACACCAATCAGATCCGGAAGCATTCTATCACCGTTTTCAGCCTTCGTAGCGAACAACTGATTCTTGATCAGAGCTAAGTCTTCAGGAGCTGCGTCGCTGATAGGACCTCCGGCAGCCAGTATTCTCTCCGCCGCTTTGTTGGCATGGTTGATACCTTCCGCCACAAGAAAACAATCGGAGGACTGCACCACCAACTCTTCATCGGAAGTTATCAGAACATTACCGTCGTTGATCTTCTGTCTCACAGCTTTGTCTACATTCAGAGCGGCATCCTCTAATGCCTTGAACGCAAGATAGCCGCCTGCCATCGGCGGTTCACCCTGACCCACCGTCAACGAGCTTGCATTCGCTGAGGATAAGTCTGGAATCAAGTCAGAGAACGCACCACGCCGAGCCTTGTCGGCTGCAGAGTTGGCTTCTTCAACAGCTTGTCGATTCTGAGCAATTGCTAACGAAGAGGGTGCCCTTGCGGCAGCATCTCTGGCGGCGATTATCTCATCCTGAAGTTTTTCGTTTTCCAGACGCGCCTTGGCGTTGGCAATCTCAACCTGTTCGTTCTCCAACTGAAGTTTACGTAACTCTTCTGCAGATTTCCCATCTTGATTTGTCATGGATCGCTCCATCTATCAAATGAAAGCCAGATAGGTCGATATGGTCAACCCGGCACAAATCTGATTCGATTTTCGTAGAGTTTTCCTGATGATAGCAGCTTTCACGGTCTCGTCAACGTTGGACTCGCGAAGAAGATCGATCATAAACTGACATAATCATGCCGTAATCTCTTCAGTGAACATTTTGAGGAGGGAGCCTTTGAGGAGCGCTCCCTTCCCTCTGGCACCTTCTATAGCTGCAAGCTCCATGTGCGTGGGTTTATGGGTGTCTTTCCACCCAGATCGCTAACGCATCGCGCACAAACATCGCACCCTCTTCACCACCATAGTTCGCGGCGAAACGGGGATCGTTAACGTACATCTCGCCGAGACCACGAACGTATCCAGCCACATCGCCGTCGCCCGCAGGTGTGCCCGGAACGCTACGCAACCAGGCAACATGACGTGCGGCCAATGTCTGGGCGACGTCACTATCCGGCGAGACACCATCGGCAAACGCCTGCTGCCAATCACGATTGAGGTCCGCTACGGTCTGCATAAATGCGTTCTTCACATCATCACTCTGACCACTCCACCAGTCGTTGGAACGCTTCCAGGCGTCCTTGCTCCAGCGCTCCTCAACCTCATCCCTGTACTGCTCGTGCTGAAAACCATCGAACATGTTCTCTCTCATGGGAGATTCCCCTCTCGCTAGTGCTGTTATCGTGCGTTGAATGGAGGCAATCTGACGATCAAGACGAACTGCTTCGGCGCGGAGCTGCCGCTTTAGCGACGCAAGCGCATCCACCTCGGACACTTCATCGGCCAGCACCGCACCGATATCGGGCAAACTCATGCCGAGATCACGCAATGCCAGGATTCGCTGCAGTCGAATCAATGTGCGGGTATCGTAGAGGCGGTAACCGTTCTCACCGATCTCGGTTGGCGGCAGCAAGCCGATCGCATCGTAGTGACGCAACGTACGGCTGGTAGTGCCAGTGACCCTCGCCACTTCCTGAATTGTCCACTTCTCCACCATCGAAACTCCTCGTATCTCAACGCTGAGTCGATGCTACAGGTTGACGTTGCGTCAATGTCAAGGGGCTGTACGCGACCGATGCAGATTGCGCGCTCCTTCAATGACGAGAAGCGAGACAGCGATCCAGATAGGGATGTAGGTCAGCCATTCATCGCGACCGAGTGTCTCGCCGAGAATCAAGGCCACAAACACCAGCAGCACCGGCTCCAGATATCCCAATAGTCCAAACAGACTGAAGGGCAGCCAGCGGCTGGCGGCGTAGTAAATGAGCATGGATGTCGCGCTAATCAGTCCCAGCGTGATGATCCAGCCGGCGAGTCGGGGCGACATGATCTCGCGAGTGAAATCGCTACGAATCAACATGGTGACCGCCAGCAGGAAAATGAGATTGAGTTCGATCCAGGCACCGCCCTGACCGGTGGTGCGGAACTGACGGCGGGAGACGAAGAGCAAGGGGAATCCGATGGCGATAAACATCACCAACCAGCTCACTGTACCCACCCGCCAGACCTCGTGGAGGACACCTATTGCGGCCATCGCGGTGGCGGCGATCTGCCAACGACTCATCGATTCACGGTAAAGCATCCGACCGAAGAGCACCATCATCAGCGGCATGAGGAAGTAGCCGAGGCTCGCCTCCATCGCCTTTCCATGGAGTGGTGCCCACATGAACACCCACATCTGGGCCGCATTGTTAGCGGCATTGAAGATGTGGACGATCAACACACCTGGACGGTGACCGATATCCCGAATGGCATCGCGCACCTTCGGCCAATCGCCAACTGCGACAACCAGCACGGTAACCAGTGGTCCCGTAAGCGTCATCCGCCAGGAGAAGATCTGCTGCGCAGTGAGCGGATGCATCAACGTGACGATGTAGTAGATAGCACCGAACATGGTGCTGGCCAACACCGATGCGAGAATACCTCGCTTCACCTGCTGTATCTCATCACCGCTATCCTCGCTTCTCCTCAGGCAACCTTTGCGCTGATGATAGAAGCGCGGAAATCCGGGTGCAAACTGCCTCCCACTCCAACTCCGCGCGAATTGTGGAAGCGCTCCCAATGCCGCATTTCGTAGGAGATATGCTGTATACTGGTGCCGTCAGGCGAAGTGCAGAGCGCGAAGGGATGCGACCGGCTGGTTGGTCCTCCCTAAGCACGATGATGGTAGCGATCTACCATCACACGCGCCCATGCACCAGCTTATGGATACAGTAGGTACAGGAGGATATCGTGAGCTACTTTACCTCGAAGACAATGAATCGTCGTACCCTCACGCTGGGTAGCGCCGCCGCATTTGCGGCTGTGACCCTCGCACCAGGTATCAAGCTGGCGGCCCAGGAAGCCGAAGATCAACTTGAGGTTTTCTCTTGGTGGACGGCCGGATCCGAGGCCGCTGGTCTTGATCTGCTGTTCGCAGCATTCACCGCCCAGGCACCGGATGTCGAGATCATCAACGCCGCCGTCGCCGGTGGTGCTGGTGCCAATGCCCAGGCCGCCCTGCAGACACGACTGGCCGGTGGCGATCCGCCGGACAGCTGGCAGAGCCACCTCGCCAAGGAGCTGCAGGCCCGCTATGTCGAGCCAGGCTACTGCGAAGCGATCGATGACCTCTGGGAAGAGGAAGGCTGGAGCGATGTCATTCCGGAAGGTCTGGCAGCGCAGTCCACAATTGATGGCAGCAAGTACATCATCCCGGTCGGTGTCCATCGCGGCAATGTCGTCTTCTTCAACAAGCAGGTACTCGCTGACAATGGTATCGAGGTCGGCGAAGCTATCAGCACTGATGAGTTCTTCGAGATTGCCGAGACGCTGACCGCTGCGGGTATCACCCCGTTGGCACTTGGCTCCAAGGACGGTTTCGAGACCCCACAACTCTTCGAGAATATCCTTGCGGCCCGTCTCGGTGCCGAAGCCTACAACGGTCTCTGGGACGGCACCACCGCCTGGGATGGCGATGAAGTGAAGGCCGCCTGCGAAGACCTGGTGAAGACACTTGGCTATGTGAACGACGATCACCCGGCCCTCACCTGGGACGGCGCCATGAGCAAGGTCATGGAAGGCACCGCTGGCTTTACCAGCATGGGCGACTGGGCATACGGTAACGCCGTTGTCGCTGGTGTTGAAGACACCATCGGCTACACCGCACATCCGGGTAGTGATGGCATCTTCATCTCCGTGGTGGACGGATTCGTGCTGCCGGTCGGGGCACCGCACCCGAACAACGCCCGCACCTGGCTGAAGGCCGTTGGTAGTGCCGAAGCGCAGATCGCCTTCGCCCCGAACAAGGGCTGCATCCCGGCTCGCACCGATGTCGATGCCAGCAGCCTGAACGCATACGGCCAGTGGAGTGCCGCCGACTTCGCCGATTCCGACGTCGTTGCCAGCAACGCCCACGGTGCCGCCGCCGCACCGAAGTTCCAGGCCGCCATCGGCGAAGCCTGCGTGAACGTGCTCGTTTCGCTGGATGCGGCTTCGTTCCAGATGGAACTGGCCGATGCCGCCGCAGCTGCAGAGCTCGGTAGCTAGTCTCTCTGGAACCGGGGGTGCGACTGCACCCCCGGTTCCATCTGTTCGCGAAAGTAGCTGCAATGGCCGCTGCCAGCTCACAACCGGATATCGAGCGCGCACGTAAGCGGGGATTCGACCGCGCTATCGGGCCACTTCTGCTCTCGCCCAGCGTTATCCTGCTGGCGATTTTCGTCTATGGCTTCATCGGCACCACCGTTTGGATCTCCATGTCCAACTGGGACACGGCCATTATCGACTGGAGCATCATCGATCCGTTTTGGAAGGTCTACGATTCCCTCTTCCATATGACACGGTTCCAGATCAATATCCGCAACACCCTGATCTTCACGGTGTTTTTCTTGATTCTCGCAGTGGGATTGGGATTAACTTTTGCGATCTTGTTGGACCGGCATATGCCCGGCAATGCACTCTTCCGCAATGTCTTCCTCTTCCCCTATGCGCTCTCCTTCGTGGTCACTGGTGTGGCCTGGCGCTGGATTTTCAATCCGGAGACAGGCATCAATATCCTGTTCAACACACTCGGTATCAACTGGGTGCTTGAGAAGTTCGGTATGGGACCGTTCGCACCGAAGTGGATCACCGATCCCCGGGTAATGGGCGATCTCGGTAACTGGCTGCCACTCCCCGACTTCATCAAGGCGCAACTTGGCTTCCCGATGGCGATGCTACCGGTTATCATCGCGGCGGTTTGGCAGTTGAGTGGTTTCGCGATGGCGATGTATCTCTCCGGCCTGGCGGCGATCAGCGATGACGTCCGCGAGGCGGCCTCGCTGGATGGTGCTGGCACCATCCAGCTGTATCGCGACATCATGATCCCGCTGCTGAAACCCATCACGATCAGCACGCTGATCATCCTCGGGCACGTCAGCCTCAAGATCTTCGATCTCGTCTACGCCATGTCCGGTCGCGGACCAGGGTATGCAACGGAAGTCCCCGGTATCTTCATGTTCGACAAGACATTCAAGGTGCTGGAATACAACACCGGCGCGGCCGCGTCTGTGGTGATGCTCTTCATGGTCAGTCTGGTGATCGTGCCGTACCTCGCGCGTTCGATGAAGGACGTCTAGCCATGGCAACGACACTGGGTCGACCGACCCCCACTCCCACTACTTCGAAGAAGCGATTCGGACTCGGCAAGGGTATCGGGTTCGCATTCCTGGTGTTTATGCTGCTCTTCTACCTCATCCCGGTCTATGTGATGATCGTCAATGGTCTCAAAACCGCCGATGTCGTCAGCTTTAGCCGGATGTGGGAACTACCAACCAAGCTCAGTACCGGCGGATATGGTGAAGCCTGGGACAAGCTCAGCCGCAATGTGATGAGTAGTGTCTACCTGGTGGTTCCGGCAACGCTCATCTCCGGATTCCTCGGTTCCCTGAACGGCTATATTCTCAGCAAGTGGAAGTTCCGCGGTAGCGATCTGCTCTTCACACTCATGCTCTTCGGTATGTTCATCCCCTACCAGAGCATCCTGATTCCGCTGATCAAGTTCCTGCAGTCAATTGGACTCTACGGTTCGATCTGGGGGCTGATTCTGGTACACGTGGTCTACGGTCTCCCGTTCACCACACTCATCTTCCGTAACTACTTCGCGAATGTGCCCAACGAGTTGGTCGAGGCGGCACACGTGGATGGTGCAGGTTTACTAGGGATCTTCTTCCAGATCATGTTGCCACTGAGTATCCCGGCATTCGTGGTGGTAGGCATCTTCCAGTTCACGAATATCTGGAACGAGTTCCTGTTCGGACTGACCGTGGTCACGAACCCCGCACGTCAACCGATAACGGTGGCGTTGAACAATCTCAGCGGCTCGTTCAGTATCGAATGGAACGTGGTCATGGCTGGTGCCGTGCTCACTGCTCTACCGACGTTGCTGATCTATATCATTCTGGGCAAGTATTTCGTGCGTGGGATCATGGCGGGGTCAGTCAAGGGATAACCCATCTGTGGTGAGTTCACGCATGTTCGACCACGAAATCGAACTGCTCCTGCGGCATGATGTGACTGAAATAGTAGTCCTCAGCCGCTGACCACCGCGCCACCCACCCATTCTGATCGGTATCCCCCTCGCGCTGCAGCAGCCGTTCGAGGCGAACCTCCTCGGGGGTGATCATGAGAACCTTCAGATCCAGCAAATCCTGGAGCTCCGGTCGGCAGCTGTAGACACCTTCGAGGATGATCAGGGCCGATGCCCGGGCGGAAACAAGCGTATCCTTGAGGGGCGCATCGTCCGTATCCCATGGTTCGGCATCCCAATCAAACGGATACCAGGAGGCAAGGCCATCACGGAGAAGGTGCTCGAGCACTGTCCGTTGCCGACGCCAGTCGATAACGTTCCCGGCGTTCTCGACGATAGTCCGCCTGCTCCAAGCCTCAGCGCTGCCGCCAGCGAAGAACTCATCGCCCTCGAGAACCGTCACCTGGGCGATCCGATCTGCCGCATTGAGCTCACGCGCGATCCTGGTGGAGAGCGTCGACTTGCCAACACCGCTACGACCGTCGAGGCCGACGAGTATCGGATGTTGACTGCCGCCAAGCATCTCTCGCAGTCGGGCGATAAGGATATCGGCTGACTCTGACCCGTTGTTACCCATAGCTGCCCCCCCTATTCCCACGAGCTGAGATGTGGCCGGTCACGTGATTCCGGAACCTGGTCTCCTCATCAACCGTTCTAATACCAGATACATCACCAGTCCTCCAAGATCCCTTTGCCCGCAAGCAAGAAGGAGACCAGCACATGATCACACGCACACCTCGTCCGCATCTATCCATCGCGATACTCCTCGGTCTGCTGCTAACCGGCTGGGGGATCTCCCCACTCCAGGCCAGCGACAGGGTGGACGCTCGCATCTGGACCGAATCCGAAACGGGTGAACCCGTCTATGACATCTGCTACACACTGGTAGAGTTCAGCAATCTCGGTTGCGACGAGAATCTGGATGGTGCTGTGTTCTTCCAGGACCTCGCGCCCGGTCGTTACTATATCGAACCCACGATGAAACCCGGCAGCGAATACTACGTTGAGCCATTCTACGCGGTGATCGATGAGTACAACACCGATATTATCGTGACCGCCGCACGCTACCAGGTCGCCCAGCAACAGGATGTCATCCAGGTCACCGATGTCCATCTCATCACCCGCGATCCGAAGACGGGGGAATCGCTCACTGATGTCTGCTACGAGCTGGTTGGTTACAGCAATATCGGCTGCGATCGCAATGCGGACGGACACGTGACCTTCGCGGATATCCCGCTCGGGCAATATACGATCCGTCAAACCACCACACCGGCCGGTTATCCGAAGATGGATGACTACATCGTCATGATCATGGGTGGTCCGGATGGGTACGTTGCTCCGGTCAATCTCGTCCTGGCGCAGTCGAAGACGCAGGCACCGCAGGACCGGTACAACATGTCTGTGGTTTTCTGGGAGCGTGGCAATGAGTCTTTGATCTCGGGATCACTGAATTGCGCGCAACTCTGGCGCGGCGATATCGCGGTCACCAATATCGGGTGCGATGAGGATGTGGTTGACGGCCAGATCGACTTCATGGGGGTGGAGTTCGATGCCAACGACGATACCTTCGTCCTGGATATCGAATTGGGATGTGGATTCGTCCAGGTTGATACGCCTTTCCAACTCCTCTGGGTGGGAGAGCATTCCTTCCTGTTGTTCGTGGAAGTGGCACCAACTGGTACTGGTTGTCATTAGTTTCGCAGGTACTAATAGGGGTATGGAAATGGTGACATTATCTATCAACACTGAATAACCAATATTAGGCCTTAATAGTCGAATAGATCGTCTATCTCCATTGATGTTCACAGTGAAATTCGTTCATCCAGACTTCCCATTGTGAACATAATGTTAAATCGGTATACTGCGTATCAGGAACCATCAGGCGATGGATTCCGATTCGCAGACCGAAGGATGTCAGGAGTAGACGTCATGAAGAGCAGCGTTATCCGCTTCACCGGGGCTGTCGCTATCGCCGCGACACTCGCATTACCCGCATTTGGGGCTTCAGCCCAACGCTGGGACAACGAACCAACTGCATTTCTCTATCGCACAACCTGCGAGGAAGCATCCGGTTCAAACAATGCCACTGAGATCGCGGAACTCGAGGACGATCGCATCACCTTGCGCCGCGTTTGGAATGAGATCGGTGTTGGTGGCGATCGCCCGGCCGGTATGTGGGGCGAGATCGATGATATCGATCACCTCGGCAACGTGCAATCGCTGGTGAATGGCGATTTCGCGGTCGTCGTGCATCAGGATGATTCTCGCCGCTCGCCGATTCTGGCCTGCGTGGATGTCGAGGGTACAGTCACTCCCGAAGGCACACTTCTGCTTGACATTGCCCAGGTTGACAATAGCGGCATGGAAGGCCGCGTGTTGATCCGACAGGTTGAGCGCGAGCCAGATGAGCTTGAGTTCGTTGTTGGCATCTGGAATGCCGGTGCCGTGCCGCCGGTGGCCGAGGCAACACCCGCGAGTTAGAGCGGGTTCCCGATGTATTGTCGGTAGCAGGGGAGACAAGCTCCCCTTCGAGCCGCCTCTCGAGGGCAGATGAACTGCCCTGCTACCTATCAACGGGTGACACCCAGGCCGAAATGGCCTGGGTGTTCCTGTTGTTCCTGGCAGTCCCCATCCCTACTCGTCCCAGTTCAAACTGGCCCCACGGCGGTAATCGGTGACCCGGCTCTCGAAGAAGTTCTTCTCTTTGCCGAGATCAATCGTCTCACTCATCCACGGGAACGGATTACCCGCGTTGTATTGTCGCAGCAAACCGATGCGTTCCAGCCGACGGTCGGCGATGTACTCCACATACTCCTCAAACAGGGCGGCGTTCAATCCGAGCACACCATGGGGAAGACAATCGCGAGCGTAGGCTTTCTCCAGTTCAACCGACTGCGCGATGAGCGCACTCATCCGATCCTGGAACTCCAGCGTCCAGACCCGCGGATTCTCTTCCTTAATACCGTTGATCAGATCGATACCGAAATTGAGGTGAATCGTTTCATCTCGCAGGATGTACTGGAACTGTTCGCCGATACCCTTCATCAGGTTCTGACGATGGAAGCTCAGCACCATCGCGAAACCGGCGTAGAAGAAGATACCTTCCATGATGACGTAGAAGCCGATGAGGTTCTCCAGGAACTTCTGGGTACCGGCATCGCCATCGGTGGTGAAGTTCGGATCGAGAATATCGACCGTCAACTGCATCTCGAACTCATCCTTATCGCGGATGGACGGGATCTCGTTGTACATACCGAAGATTTCGCGCTCATCCAGGCCCAGACTCTCCACGATGTAATGGAAGGTGTGGGTGTGGATGGCTTCCTCGAACGCCTGCCGTAGCAGGTACTGTCGACATTCAGCATTGGTGACGTAACGAAAGATTGCCAACGAGATATTGTTCGCCACCAGGCTCTCAGCGGTGGAGAAGAAGCCGAGATTCCGCATGATCACCAGGCGATCATCATCGCTGAGGCGATTGCTCTTCCAGAGGGCGATATCCTCACCCATCGGGACCTCGGTCGGCATCCAATGGTTGTCACAACCATTGAGATAGTGCTCCCAGGCCCAATGGTATTTGAGTGGCATCAACTGATTGACATCGACGGCTTCGCAATTGATGAGGCGTTTTTGCTCGGCGCTGGATACAGCGGCTCGCGGTGCGGCCTCGACGCCAAGGAGAAGGGTGGATTTGGTATCTGTCATATCTTGACCTCATTCGTCCGGTAGCGTGACCCCTTGTGGGTCACTCAACGTGTCACCCACAGCCGACGGCGGCCGAGCGTGAAGCGCGAGCAGCAAAGCGTGCCCCGGGGTGACGCTACCCGTGATTTGCGTTGTGCAGACAAACTCCCCAAGGCACAGGGCTTTAGAGTTATTGGCACGCCTCGCATTCAAACTCGTCCTCGACGGGAAGACTGCTATTCAGTTCCATCGCCCGGCGGACAACCTCATCCCCGGGGGGTAAACCCCGAGGCCACGGAAGGTGAGGTCGGTTGATCATCATCGCGCTGGACGCTCACGCGGGCACTGGCGCTGGCGTGCTTCATCCAACGCGGCTGCAGACCGAACCTGTTGATATCGATCGTGCTCTTCTCGTTCTGGGTCGCACCACGACTGCGCAGGTAGTAGGTCGTCTTCAGACCGCTCAGCCATGCCTGCATATACATATCATTCAGGCGCTTACCGTTCGGCTCGGCGATGTACAGGTTCAGGCTCTGGCCCTGATCGATCCATTTCTGTCGACGTGCTGCTGCCTCGATCAGCCATTCCGGCTCAATCTCGAACGCGGTTGGATACGCCATGCGGATGTGCTCCGGAATGCGCTCAATGGCGGCAATCGAACCATCCCAATACTTGAGTTCGGCCAGCATATCGTCATCCCACAGATCTTGGGCTTCCAAATCGGCGATCAACGACTCGTTGACGATGGTGAACTCGCCGCTAAGGTTGCTCTTCACAAACAGGTTGGTGAAAAGCGGTTCGATACTCTGGGTCACGCCCTGAATGTTGGCTATCGTTGCGGTCGGCGCGATCGCCATGGTGTTGCTGTTGCGCATACCGTGCTGCCTGATCGCAGCCCGCACAGGTTGCCAGTCAAGACGGGTATCGCGGTTGACTTCGACCGGACTCTGGCGCTGGGCATCGACAAGTTCCAACGAATCAATCGGGAGGATATCGCGATCCCACTTACTTCCAGGGTAACTGCTGTAGGTACCGCGCTCGCCTGCTAATTTCGCGCTGGCAATGATTGCGTGCCAGCTAATCAGCTCCATGCTGGTATCAGCGAACTCCATCGCCTCCGCACTGGCGTAGCTGATACCCAACTGCCACAGGCAATCCTGGAAGCCCATCATACCGATACCAACCGGACGATGCTTCTGGTTCGCGTTCTCGGCTTCTGGAATCGGATAGAAATTGATGTCGATGACGTTATCGAGCATGCGCATCGCTGTGGTCACGGATGCACCCAGCATCTCGCGATCCAGCTGGCCGTCAACCATATGGGTCGGCAGATTGATGCTGGCGAGGTTGCAGACCGCTACCTCATCGATGCTGGTGTTCAGCAGGATCTCCGTGCAGAGATTGGAGTTGTGCACCACCCCGGCGTGATCCTGCGGACTGCGGAGATTGCTCGGATCCTTGAATGTCAGCCATGGGTGACCAGTCTCGAACGTCGCACTGAGGATACGTCTCCAGAGCTCAACGGCGGGCATGGCTCGACTGTTCGGGATCAGACCGTTTGCGGCATCACGCTCATATTCCTCATAGCGAACCCGGAATGCATCGCCATAGAGGTGGTGCAGATCCGGCACATCGCTAGGGCTGAACAGCGTCCAATTGCCGTTTGCCTGCACGCGCTCCATGAACAGATCCGGAACCCAGGCCGCGGTATGCATATCGTGCGTACGACGGCGATCATCGCCGGAGTTTTTACGCAGGTCGAGGAACTCAAGGATATCTGAGTGCCATACCTCCAGATACGCCGCGACGGCCCCTTTACGCTTGCCACCCTGATTGACGGCAACAGCGGCATCATTGACCACCTTCAGGAAGGGCACGATGCCATGACTTTGGCCGTTGGTACCATGAATGCGACTCCCAAGCGCGCGAACATTCGTCCAGTCGTTACCGAGACCACCGCTCCATTTGCTGAGCAGGGCGTTGTCCGAAACCGACTTAAAGATATGCGCGAGATCATCCTCAACCGATGTAAGGAAGCAGCTACTGAGTTGCGGATGGCGCGTACCAGCATTGAACAGCGTTGGACTGGAACTGCAGACACGAAAGGTGCTGAGCATCTCGTAGAACTCAATCGCGCGATCATCACGCTCGGCTGGCTTTTCGGCCAGCGCGAGACCCATGGCAACACGCATCCAGAACGCCTGCGGCAACTCAATCCGGCGCTGCCGGTGATGGATGAGGTAGCGATCATAGAGCGTCTGCAAGCCGAGATAGCGGAACTTCAGATCGCGTTCCGGCTTCAGGGCAGCGGCGAGCTTGGACAGATTGAAGCCAAGCATCTCTGGTGCGAGCAGTTCCTGCTCGACACCGAAGGGGATGTTCTTGACGAACGTATCGGCATAGAACGTCTCGGCATCGCGAACGCCGACACGGCGTCCAACAACATCCGAGTAAACGGTACGCAGCAGGGCGCGAGCGGTAAATGTACCGTAGACAAGACGGCGCTCGATGCGAGCGCGACCAGCCAGCACGATGGCGCGATCAAGCTCGGCGAGCTTCATCCCATCGCGAATACTGGCCATGACCTCACGCTCGATATCGTCGCGGTCGATCTCTGGTCCAACCTCACCGGCGGCGTCCTCGAGCCACTCGCGAATGACGGAGCGATTGACCAGCATCTCGTTGTCATCGGCATCCTTGAGACGGATCGTCGCACCTTGGCGCGCTCGGGCGCGGGCATCGCGGTAGAGGATGTATCTGCGAGCAACGGTGTGTGCGCCCGCAATCATCAATTGCTGCTCGACGATATCCTGAATCGCTTCAACGTCGACCGCATTCTCGGCATCAACAATCTCAGGAAGACGGGCTTCGACGGCATCGGCCACGGCCTCGATCCGATTGGCCTCACCGGCATCGAGTGCATCCGGGAACGGCACACCCAGCTCGGCGCGCCAGGCCATTTCGATCGCATGAGCGATTCGATCACGCGTGTATGCAACCACGCGTCCATCTCGTTTGCGAACGGATTGCACCGCCGCTGCCGTAAGCACCCCTGCCATCTTGAGATCCTCTAAGAATCGCCAATCATGTGGCGATGACACAGGAACCCGGCACCCCGGCTGCGAACGTACCTGATCGATTGAGGGTATGAAACAACGTGGCGGCGAGCCATTGGGGAGAAAACGAATATCCCCGAAAAAGCTCAACACCACGATCCCGCCCTCGAGGATCGATGGTTCAGCACATGGCGTTGCGCCATGTGGTTCGGCAGGTCTCCGGGCTTTGGGGTCTCTCCGACTTCCGTCGGGGGTTCCTCCCCTCGTCACCTTCCCGGCTGATTCACAGCCAGTGGCATACGTACGAGGATCGTTCCCACATTACCGTCGCGGGGCGGCTCCGGATTTACACCGGATTCCCTTCTTTCGCCGATACCACAACATGTAGTGGTATCGGACCGAAGCACCCACAGCATAGGTGGTTGGTGGAATGCGTGTCAAGCGCCTGCAAAGGATCAGATAACGGAGTTGGCGTGGTCTATCGCTCATGCTCGCAAGAGCGGATTGTCGCTACTGTGCATAGCCTCAACTCCCGTTCTGCCCACATCTTGTGGCTCAGCGTCCTCGCTCACCACCAGATCATGTGCGGGTTGACACCTTCAATCCCGAGTACGAGACTAGGCATATCGCCCGTTCCCCGGGCGGCCCAATTCACGAATCTGCCACCCTCGGCAGATTTGCCTTCACACACTTTTCGGATGTCCGGAAAGGTACGCTCACGGAGTAGTGCATGGCCACGTCAACGATATCCGGGTATCCCCGGATAGGCGGTAATCGCGAACTTAAGAAAGCACTGGAACAGTACTGGAGCGGCAGGATCGCCGAGCCGGACTTGCTATCCGTTGCAGCCAACATTCGCGTCACCAATCTCACCACCCAACGCAACGCCGGTATCGATCTGGTACCTGTCAACGATTTCTCCTTCTACGATCAGGTGCTGGATACCACCGCGCTCGTCGGCAACGTCCCCGCCCGGTACGGCTGGAGCGGCGACACCGTCGATCTCGAGACCTATTTCGCCATGGCACGCGGTCGTACTGGCGAGAACGACATCGCCGCGATGGAGATGACCAAGTGGTTCGATACGAACTACCACTACATCGTGCCGGAGTTCAGCAGCGAGACGACGTTCACGCTTTCATCGACCAAACCGTTCGACGCCCTCGCCGAAGCTCAGGCTGCTGGTGTGGATGCCAAGGTCGTGCTGCTCGGTCCGGTTACCTACCTGCTTCTGGGAAAATCAGACGATGATGCCTTCGCACCGCTGAGCCTGCTCGACAGGCTCCTGCCTGTCTACGAGGAAGTCCTCAGCAAGCTGGCAGCGCAGGGTGCTGGCTGGATTCAGCTCGATGAGCCGATTCTGGTCACTGGCGTCGATGCAGCAACGATCATCGCGCTCAAGTCGGCTTACGCGCGTCTCAAGGATGCTGCTGGCAACGCGAAGATCATCGTCAATACCTACTTCGACCACGTGGCCGATATCTACCAGGATCTCGTGAATCTCCCGGTTGACGGGTTCGGCTTCGATTTCGTCCGCGGTGGTGCCACACTCAATGCGATGCAGGAGCACGGCTTCCCGGCGGGCAAGACGCTGGTGGCGGGTGTGGTCGATGGTCGCAATGTCTGGCGCAATGATCTTCGTACCAGCCTTAGTTTGTTGCAAGCGATCGGAAATACGGCACCGGAAGCCGTGATCCAAGTGAGCTCCTCCTGCTCCCTCCAACATGTGCCGATTACGATCGAGCGCGAAAAGCAGCTCGACGATGAGGTGAAGAGTTGGCTGGCATTCGCCAATGAGAAGCTGACGGAGATTGCCATCCTGACCAGGGGTTTAACCGAGGGAGAAGATGCCATCGCCGCCGAACTCGCCGCCAGCGATGCTCTCCAGCAAGCCTCGGCGGCCTCCACGCGTCGGTTCAATCCAACCGTGCGGCAGCGCGTTGCTACGCTGACACCAGCAGACGCTGACCGTGGCCTCTCCGCCGCCCAACGCGCCGAGATCCAAACCAGGCGCCTTAACCTGCCGCTGCTACCGACAACGACAATCGGCTCCTTCCCCCAGGTGCCAGAACTCCGGGCCGAACGACTGAAGTTCGATAAGGGCGAGATCAGCCAAGAGGAGTATGAGGCCTTCCTGGAGCAGGAGATCCGCGATGTGATCGATCTGCAGGAAAACCTCGGTATCGATGTTCTGGTGCACGGTGAGCCCGAGCGCAACGACATGGTGCAGTACTTCGGCGAGCAGCTGGATGGCTTTGCTTTCACCCGCTATGGCTGGGTGCAGAGCTATGGCAGTCGCTATGTGCGTCCGCCGTTGATCTTCGGCGATGTCAGCCGTCCACATCCGATGACGGTGCGCTGGGCGACCTTCGCCCAGAGCCTGAGCGACAAGCCAGTGAAGGGCATGCTGACGGGGCCGGTCACGATCCTCAACTGGAGCTTTGTCCGCGACGATCAGCCACGGAGCGACACCTGCCTGCAGATCGCATTAGCGATCCGCGATGAGGTTGTCGATCTTGAGACCGCAGGTATCGCGATCATCCAGATCGACGAAGCCGCACTACGCGAAGGCCTGCCACTACGACGCGAGAATTGGCAGCACTATCTCGATTGGGCAGTCAACAGTTTCCGTATCACCGCCAGCGGTGTGAAACCAGAGACGCAGATTCACACGCATATGTGCTACTCGGAGTTCGGCGATATCTTCCAGGCGATCAGCGATCTGGATGCCGATGTGATCTCGATCGAGAACGCTCGCTCCGGTCTGGAGCTGCTGGAGACGTTCCGGAGCGAGGGGTACGACAAGGGGATTGGTCCGGGTGTCTATGACATCCACAGTCCACGCGTTCCGCCAACCGAGGAGATCGTGGACAACCTCCATCGCACGCTGACCGTATTGGATGTGAAACAGGTCTGGGTGAATCCGGATTGCGGTCTGAAGACACGCAAGTCGCCGGAAACCACCGCAGCCCTGACCAATATGGTCGATGCGGCACGCAAGGTGCGAGAGACAATCTCTTAACCGGCCGCATTCAGACAAACGCATATCGGTGATGGGGAACCCAGGCCACGAGATGGCCTGGGTTCTCTGCCCTTGATGATTCGACTCACACCGCATCTATCGAGACTATCTGGTCATTGGTTTGGGAAGCTGCACGGTGAAGACCGATCCGCTCTCCGGTGATGACTCCAGGCTGATGGAACCACTATGCGCCTCTGTGATCGATTTCGCGATCGAGAGACCAAGTCCGGCACCCACCGAACCACCCTTCACCCGCATCCGCGATTCGCTCCCACGCCAGAAGCGATCAAACGCGTGCGCGACCGCCTGATCGTCCATTCCCGGTCCGGCATCACGCACGACCAGAGTGACGCCCGTATTGTTCGACGTAACGGCCAGTGAGACCTGGCTGGTGGCGGGTGTGTGGGCAAGCGCGTTCGAGACCAACACACCCACCAACTGCGTCAACTGGGCGGGATCTCCAGTCACAACGGCGGGGGAAACGGACTCCATCACCACCACCTCGCGCTGTGGTTGCACCGCTCGCGCATCCATGGCGGCATCCAGAACAATCTGCATCAAATTCACCCGTTCGTGCCGCATTTCGGGGTGCTCATCCAGACGACTCAGCGTCAGCAGATCCTGCACCATCGCACCCATACGGGAGGACTCCGACGATAATCGACGCACGACATCGTCGAGCTGATCGGGTTCCCGGAACGCACCCTGTTGATAGAGATCGAGATACCCCTGAATCGATGTCAGCGGTGTTCGCAACTCGTGCGAAGCATCACCAATGAACTGACGCAGGCGCTGCTCGGTTTCATCGCGTTCGTCCAACATCAGGTTGAATGCGTGCCCCAACTTACCAGCCTCGATCGCAGCATCGGTCACCTCAACGCGCTGCGTGGTATTGCCAGCGGCAATCGCTTCGGCGACGGCGGTAACCCGGGCGATCGGCTGCAATCCCAAACGATGCACCCAGAATCCGGCCAGAACAATCACCGTGGCAATCACCGCACCAGCAATCACAAAGGTCTGCCGAACCTGATCCAGCGTGATATCGATATCGCGCAGCGACTGCATCGCCACCACCACGCCCTGTTGATCACCGACACCGTGCGTCAGCACGCGATACCGTTCGCCACTGCTTTCCCCGCTGATCGTGCTGAACACGCGACCCGCATCTCCGAGATTGCTATCGGCGAACCGGGAGAAGTCGATATCGGTCGAATCCAGATTCCCGGCCACCAATGGTTGGATGACGCCGTCAGCAGTCACGAAGACGATATAGAAATCGGAATAGGGATTCTCGATCTCGGTACTCGTCTCAGGTTGCTGGGGCGGAGTATCGTTGCCAAACCGATTACCGGGCGGCGAGCCTGCGGTAACTGGCAGTGAAATCAATCGGGCATCGACCTGGGATATCAGCTCGGACTCCAGAGAGCGCACGACCAGAGTCGCCGCAATCAAATACGTCGCGGTCAGCACTGTGATCACCAAGAGGAGTCTGGCGCGCAAACTCACGGTTCAACTCGCAGACAGAAACCAACGCCGCGCACGGTCTGGATCAATCGCGGCTCGACCGTGTCGATCTTGCGGCGCAGATAGCTGATGTAGGTATCGACAATCGCGGGTTCACCCTCAAACTCGTATCCCCAGACGTAGTCGAGTATCTGGGCGCGGGTGAGGATATGGCCGGTATTGATCAAGAGATAGTGGAGCAACTGATATTCCTTGGCGGAGAGAGACACGATCTGTCCGGCGCGAACGACCTCGTGTAACCTCAAATCCATCTCCAAATCAGCGCAACGCAGGTGATTTCTGGCCGTCTGATCAAGCGGATTCCGGAGCCGCAGGCGCACCCGGGCAACGAGTTCGGCGACGTCGAAGGGCTTGACCAGATAGTCATCGCCGCCATCGCTCAAGCCCTGAAGCCGATCCTCCAACCGATCGCGGGCGGTGAGGAAGACGACCGGGACGGTATAGCCACCGTCCCGCAGTCGTCGCATCACACTAAATCCGTCCAGGTCTGGCAGCATGACATCCAGCACAATCGCATCCGGTCGCCAACCGATCGCCTGATCGAGGGCATCGCGACCGGTCGCCGCCGTCTTCACCTCCATACCCTCGCGGCGCAACGCGCTCGCGACGAGGAAGGAGATATTGTCTTCGTCATCGACTACCAGAACCTTATCGACCATGCGCTAATCCTCGAAGAACGCGGCGATCGAGCTCGCCTCCTGCTCAATTGTATCGAGCGAAACCAGATCGGTTGCCTCCTGTTCCAGCAAGGCGACCCACTGATCCAGAATTCCGGCCGCTACACCACTCTGGAGGAGATCGGTGCGCAGAGTTTCGGATGTGGTATCGCGCAGCGTGCTCCATTCCTCGTTGGCCAGGAAACGATTGACGAGCGGATTACCGCCGCCGAAGCCACCGCCATTTCCGCCCGGGAACCCGGTCTGGCCATCGGGCATGGTGCGATTGCCCATGGTACCGGTGCCATCCATCGTCGGAATACCGAGATCTTCGAGCGAAACCGGTGTGCCATCGGCATTGAACAGTTCCGGAATCTCACCCGAATTACCGCCAGGGAACTGACCACCCGGGAAGCCGGTATTGCCACCATCACCGCGACCCATCATGCCGAAGCCACCGAACGCCAGATTCATGTCCCACGGAACAACGGTGAATACATCGGTCGAGCGATTCCAGTAGAGGTAGGAGTTGTTGCCCGGTCCATCGATATCATCGGTATTGCCGATCAGATCCATCATGGCGAGGTAGACGGCAAATAGCTCGATCTCAAGACGATCGGGGAGTTCATCGATAAAGACATCGTCCTCCGCATTGTTGAGGAAGTCGAGAAAATCGATCAGTGGGACGAAATCGGCGGCATCGTCGCCGGTGTCGCCGGCTTCCAGATCAAAGGCGATCTTCAGGTAGTCCTCGTAGTTCTCGCCGCGATAACTCCAATTGCCCTCAGCCTCGGACTTGAAGAGGATGCCATCGGCGGGAAAGTGGGCCTTCATCCACTTCCCCTTGGGATTCTCGATGGCGAGGCGGAGCTGCGGTTCCGAACCGTTGGCAACGAAGCGCACCATCGCGGCCTGCTGCGAGGCCAATCCGGCCTTATCCAGCAGGTTCAGGGCAACGGCCTCGTTGAGCGATGTCTCCGAGTTGTTGGAGCGAATGACCAACTGGGTCATACCCTCGTGTTCCTGATCCTTCACGTACTCATCGAGTTTGATCAGCCAGGGTAGTGTGACGGGATCGACGCTGGCGGGATCGACGGTGCCGCCGGGGTTGAAGCCACCGGTGCGGGTGTTCCCGCCCGCCATTGGTGTGGCATCTGTGGGGAAGGTGAAATCGCCACCCTCCATTCCGCCGCCACCGCGACCGATCGATCCACCCAGGATTGTGGCCAGGGATGAGTTCCCCTTCAGGCGGAGACCAGATTGCTCATAGACGGATCCATTAATGGTGACGGTGCCCTCGATCCAGAGTTTGTCGCCATTCTCCTGATAGGCAACCACCATATCCTGAAATTCCTGCAGATCCATCTCGATGGAGATGTCATGCACGGTATCGGCGGCGAGGAAGGCGGATGGTTCGAACTCCTGGGCGGAGAGCGGCTGGATGAATCGGCGGGTGCTTCCGAGAGCCATCGCCGCGCCGGAGAGAGCAAGAAGCGTGCGGCGATTAAGGCGGTACGGAAGGGCTGCGGTTGTTGTGGTCATCGTGATCCTCTCGTGATGCGGTGCGTTGCCATCGGCGGCAACAGGATCACTATGACCAGTCAATTTGGGAAATCTCTGAGAGAGCATGGGACGGGACGATTGCCCATCGGCGTCGGTCGGTAGTTGCGATCCTCGTGATCGCTCACGAAGCGAAGCTTCGTCCATGTACCGATGATCCTGTTCGCAATTCACCTTCAGGATCATTGGGCCTAACATACGAACCTCTGGTTCGTTGTCGACCATAAAGGTCGACGCTACCGTTTGGCACCGCGTCCGGTCGCCGCCACCCACATCTCGGTAGAGGCGATCCCTTGTGGTCGCCCACGAAGCGAAGCTTCGTCCATGTACCGATGAACCTGCGCGTAACTCGTCTTTAGGATCATCGGACCTAACATACGAACCTCCGGTTCGTTGTCGACCATAAAGGTCGACGCTACCGTTTTGCGCCGCCATTGTTCACCTGTGAAAACCAAAGAGGAGACCGCCGTTCGGCGATCTCCTCTCCTTGTGGGGCAGACAAGCTGCCCCGCTACCGAATATCTAGTCCGACCTACGCCCGCCGTCGCACCTCGCCGGTACGAACAACAAAGGCGAATCCACCCACCATCACCGTGGCTGCGGTGACGATCAGTAACAGACTGCTGGGCGATCCACCGGCACCGGTCTGCGGCAGACTATCGACCGTCGCGTCCTCCGTTGGCTTCTCGGTAGCAGCTGGTGTCTCGCTGCTGACAGGTGTCTCGGTAGCTGCTGGTGTTTCCGTCGCACCCGGGTCAGTCTGACGCAGATTCACGACCAGCTTGTCGGTATCCTCGCCGATCTCAATCGTGAACTCGATCAGGTCGCCATCAACGGGCGCGATGCGGATCACATAGTCACCCGGGAGCAGATCCGGCAGTGTGAGGATGTTGTTGGCTTCCACGGTTCCGGTGTGGATGGCACCGGCCGGGAGTGTGGCAGCGGCGGGCGCGTACACGCCGAACGGTGCCCCTGCCAACGAACTTCCATCCGCAGTGATCACCTGCACTGTGATGTTCTGGCTGGTCGGTGTCTCGGTGGGTGCTGTCGGTGTCTCCGTTGGGGCTGGTGTGGTTGATACCAATTGACCACCAATGAAGGTGGAGTTCCCATCGCCATGCATCATTACCTTGTAGAAGAAGCGACCACCACTATTCATCACCACATCGAAGATGGCGGTATCCGGTGAACCCGTGGATGAGCACCACGCCTGCGATATCGTTCCGTGATTCGCCGGAATGTCCTTCTCGATAACTTGCTTCCAGCCACTGGCATTGGTGAAGGTCAGCGTGCCCTTGCCGCCGGACTGATCAGCGCCAACCCACATGTCCCAACCGCAATTGGGTTCGTAATAGACCCAGGCAACACTAAAAAAGGTATCGCCGTGTTGATCTGGCTTCACGAACTTCAGGGTTTCCTCACCGTCCAGACCCTGCGACGAGGAGGGTGGTGGTGGGATTGATCTCTGGACACCGAACTCAACCAGATCGCCAGCCGCGGGTGCGACCTTGATCACGTAGGCACCCGGGAGCGCGTCCGGTATGGTGATGGTGTTGTTGGCACCGACGGTACCGGTGAAGATGGCACCGGCCGGGAGCGTGGAGGCGGCAGGTGCATAGATACCGAACGGTGCACCCGTCAGCGATGTGCCATCCGCCGTTCTGACGATAATCGACACCGGATTCGCTTCAGCGACGGGTGTTTCCGTCGCTTCCGGCGATGGCGTCACCGGTGTCTCAGTCGGCGTCACCACGCCTACCTCGCAGTCGAGGACAAAGAGGCTAAGGTCGACGCCTTCCACCGCGTTCTTGCTCCTGGCCGTATACGGTTCCCCACACGATTCTGAAGTGACGGTCACAATCCATAGGTATGGATCATCGATGCTACTGAGTGGAACCACTGGAATCGTTATCTCATTGGTCAGGCCATTTGAGAGATACGTTGTACTATTGCCTGCGGACGTAAAAACCTGGAGATGGAAGTCGTTCACAGGATCGCTATTACGATCAACAACACGTACAACTTGGGAGTCTACCGGTTCTTCCAGTGGTGTTGCGGTGATGATGTGATCGAACGAGGATGACACAAACCGACTGGAGCCTTGCCATTTGCGGTCCTCCAAGACGATCGAGTCATCCAATCGCGGAGTGATGAATTCGATGGCGAAGGCACCTGATGCATCTGTAACCATACAGTTCACGCTGGAGTAGGTGGAGAATGTGCAGACTTCACACCCATGAGCGGGTTACCGGTACCGTCAACGACATGCCCTCTGGTGATAGTTTTCCGATGCCGTAGGTTCCTCTGGCTCTGAAGTTCGGCCACCACTCACCTCGGAAACACCGCAGGTACCTACCTGTCCTTCATAGCGGTACTCGGCGCCTCCGTAGAAATACACATCGACCGTTACCTTATCGATAGCGTGATGGTTAAACTCCACGGATAGTTCACTTCCCCATGGTTGAATAGCGGAGATATCAGACCAACCGTCCGAGTGTTGCGAAATAGACCACCATATTCCTGGCATCGGTATCACTGGTCCGCGATATCGACACGGCTGGCATCGCAGGCGCGGGTGATCGAGTCCATAGTGAACCCGGTGTCACCTTCCTCGGCGATGGCGGTTGACACCAGTCCTGAGAAGCTCATGAGCACGATGCCCAGTGCAGCGAAGAAGCCGAACCTATTTGCGGAACATTGCCCTCTCTCCTCACGAATGCATTACGATTTCCCCGAACTCATTATGTTGGTTCCGCAAATTTTCGCAAGCATGGGGGGGGGGGGCAATTTTGTCAAGGATTATGTCCGTAGATGGCGATTGAGACGAGTGCTAGCCGCACCGGTGCGGTCGCGCGACAATCGGTAGCGTCAGCCTGGGCACCATTCGTATCGAGAAAAATAGGCGCAGGTGTTGGCAAACCGGCTGTGGGTATGCGCAGGATGTTTCGTAATAAAGCCGATGTGTCCCCGTCATTCAGAGCTACGCCTCGGCCACCTTCGGTAGCCGACTGCCGTAGGCAGACTCGACCATTGATCACGGCGAAAGCTTACCCTTGGAACATACTCCGCTGCCGAAGGCGGCCGGAACGAAGTGGAGTAGCGATAGCGAGCCCTCGCGTAGCCCTGCGATCTCGAGCGGGGCCGCAGGGTCCACGGCGCTCCGCGCCTCTGAATGACGCTCGCGCGTTGGCGGCTGCAGGTGGCGTAGTTGGGATATCCCGGATCGCTGAACCCGCGCCATTCTTCGCGGCTGCGCCGCTCGAAGCACAGGTCTACCGTTTTGCATCGCGACAGATCGGTCCGAGTCTACGCCTCTAAAACAACCTCTTCAGGCATTTTCTCGGTACACGTGGCATCAAGCCCGGCACCTTGGCATCGCCCTCCTCAGAAAACTCTCAAATACGAACGTTAACGTTCTCCGCAGTTACGTTACGCGTGTTTGTTGGAGGTTTCCTGGTGGATCACCTGATCTCGATGTCATTGGACATCATCGCTATTACCATCCTGGTCTTCGGACTCTATTTCCCCCGCCATCGCAATCGGGATATGATCGTCGCCTACCTCGGTATCAATGTAGGTGTGTTGATCGTGGCATCGGTGCTGTCGTCAGTCGATGTCTCGCTGGGCGTCGGTATCGGACTCTTCGGCGTGCTCTCCATCATCCGGTTGCGCTCGGATGAGTTGAACCAGCGCCAGGTTGCCTACTACTTCGCCTCGCTGGCACTCGGTCTTCTGGGCGGCACAGCCATCGCCAATACCAGCCTCACCGCTGGTTTGATGGCGATGCTGCTGGTCGTCCTCTGGATCGGCGATAGTCCCCGACTGCTGGGTGCGCATCGATCACAGACGATGAATATCGACCGGGGATTCCTCAACGAGGCGGACCTGATCGCCTATATCTCACCGCTCCTGAACGGAACGGTGGAGCGCGCCACGATCATCAAAACCGATCTGGTCAACGACACCACCGTCGCCCACATCGCGCTCAAGGAAGGGAAAGGACCAACCTCCCCCATCTCAGTCACACCATCCTCCGCAGTCCATCACCTCGATACCCACAGGAGCCAGGCATGAGCATGACATTGAACAGAGTTGACCTGAAAATCGCCAACCGCGCATCAATTGATCTGGAGGAACTGCAGCAAACGGCCAGTTTCCTGGTGCGAAAAGACCGCAAATACATCGTGCCAATCCGATCGCTGGGGACCATCCTGGACCGTATCGATGCGGACGCGCACGTACTGGAGATCGAGGGGCAGCGCACCTTCGCCTACGAATCGCTCTACTTCGATACCACCGATCTCCGCTCCTACTTCGGTGCGCTGCGGCAACGTCCGGATCGGTTCAAGGTACGAGTGCGCGTCTATAAGGACTCCGGCCTGACCTACCTGGAGGCGAAAACGCGCGATCATCACGGTCGCACGGTGAAACACCGTCTCGATCGCGAGGGCTGCGTAGCACCGGAGCTGGCGGCACCAGAACATCAGTGGCTACAGCATTTCGACGAGATCGGTTCCGCCGCCACATCGCTCACCCACATGCTGACCACCAGATACTCCCGTTCAACCATCGTGCTCCCCCACGGCGAAGGGCGACTGACCATCGATCACGGTCTCGAGTTCGCGACACCCAATGGCGAATCGCTATCGATCCCGTCCGTTGTCATTCTGGAATCGAAGGGACCAGGGCATCCCACCAGCGTCGATCAGGTGCTGTGGCGGTGCGGTCTCCGTCCCGTTTCCATCAGCAAGTTCGGATGTGGCATGAGCTTGTTGTCATCCAACCTCCCCTCCAATCGGTGGCATCGGATACGCAATCAACTGGCGAATGCGGTGGGATAACTCCACGCATTTCGACAAACGCCCTCCCCAGGCTCTGGTTCACCCTCACCTCGCCCGTTTTCCGGATATTCGCGCGTCTCACCTGCGCGTGATCTTGTCATTAGCATCGATTCAATATACCCTATGGGGGTATATCACAATGATGTGACTGTAAGGATTGCGCGGCAATCCGGCTCTTGGGTATCCTCAACCTCCGTTCACCTGGTGAATGTGGGATGTGAGTATGCCTTTACCAGGGAGAGGCACGATGGGAATCACTCAGTTAAATCGACGTACGCTCGTTCAGGGCGTGGCAGTGGGTGCCGTGGGTATCCATGCGTTGGCCGCCACGAACTCGCTGGCGCAGTCAGACACCACGGTGAAGATCGGTGTGTCAGAAGATGGCTATCGTACCGATGAACGCGCCAATGTCGGGTTCTACCCCCTTAACACGGGTATCTTCGAGAGCCTGGTTCACCTGGGCGAGGACTATCAGATCAAACCACTGCTGGCGGAAAGCTGGGAGTTTGTGGAGCCGAACACCTGGCGGATCACTCTGCGCCAGGATGTGAGTTTTCACGATGGCACCGCGTTCAACGCCGAGGCGGTGAAGTACACGATGGATCGCATTGCCAGCAACGGCGGTGGTTCTATGGGTCTTGGTGCCGACAGCTGTGTGATTGTGGACGACTTCACGGTGGAGATCACATCGAGTCGACCAAACCGACGTCTGATGCAGCAGATCGGCCACCCAAACAACAGCATCCTCCCGGTTGGCCTCAATCCGGCGGAAAGCCGTATTGGTACGGGTCCATTCAAGGAAGTGGAATACGTAGCCGGCGATCATTTCACTGTAGAAACCAACGCCGAGTACTGGGGTGACGACAAACCGGAGATTGCCGGTATCACCTTCAACTTCTATCCAGATCCCACCGCCAGAATGCTGGCGCTTCAGGCCGGCGATGTGGATATGATCACGGATGTCTCCCGCCCGGCCGCTGGCCAGGTGGAGCAGATGGGCGCGACTCTTCTGCGAAGCCCAGTTGGGGGCTATGAGGCGTTCTACATCCAGATTCACGGCGAGGAACCCTATCACCTCGGTGCCGACCCGGCTGTGCGCGAAGCCATAAGTCTGGCGATTGATCGCAATGTGATCGTGCAGAATGCCTGGCAGGGTAACGCCGAACCCGGTCACACCATGATTCCACCAGCCATCCTGGGCGATTCCGTCTCGATTGTGGCGGAACCTACCTATGATCTCGAGAAGGCGAAATCCCTGCTGGAGGAAGCTGGTTGGACGGGAGACGATATTCGCGCCAAGGATGGCACGGCGCTCACACTGACGATCATCAACGGTTATGGCACAGCAGCTGACCACGGTACCGTACCGGAAATCCTTCAGGCACAGCTGCGCGAAGCCGGTATCGATCTCCAGATCGTGCAGACACCGGATACTGCCACTTACGAACAACGTTTGTCGCTGGGTGAGGGCGATCTCTGGCTCGAGGCGGGATCGCAAAACGATGGCAATCCCGGGTTCCTGCCCGGTCTGCTCTTCGCCTCACCTGAGGAAGGTGGTGATCCCGAAAGCACGATGTATGGCCGCGCGTTCGCGCCGGGAGCAGCATTCGACGAGCAGATCGAGATCACCAACAATGCCGTTGATATGGCCGAAGTGCAGGAGGCAGCGGCACTTGGCATGAACCTGCTCATCAATGAGGAACACATTGTGGTACCCCTATGCGGGTTCTTCCGTATGGTAGGGGCAAGCGAGAAGATCACCGAGTTCAGCCTGCATCCATCCGGTGTCAACCAGCGTTGGACCAGTCTCCGCGTTAAGGGATAACGTTCCGTGGGATCGTTCATTCTCCGGCGAGTCATGTTGCTGGTACCGATCTGGATCGGTATCTCGCTGCTCGCCTTCCTCCTCACGAATCTGACGCCCGGCGATCCTGCCCGGCTGGCGCTGCAGCGAGAGCTGGGGCATCAGCCGGATACCGCCCAGGTGGAGGAAGCGCGCGAACGCATGGGATTGAACGATCCCCTCCCCATTCAATACCTGCGATGGTTGGGTCATGCCGCGACCGGCGACCTTGGCACCTCGTATCGCAACGGGCAGCCGGTGCTGGAGGCGCTCACCAATCGCTTCCCCACCACCCTGAAGCTGGCAGCGCTTGGTTTGGCCATATCGGTAACCATCGCCCTACCACTCGGTGCACTGGCGGCGGTCTTCCGCGGCCGCGTGGTCGATCACTTCAGCCGTATTTTCGCGCTTGTCGGCGCCTCCATGCCCAGTTTCTGGGTGGCGTATCTGCTCATCCTGGCGTTCGCGGTAAACCTCCGACTACTGCCCGTGGCAGGAAGCTCCACCTGGAAACATATCGTCCTGCCTGCGGTCACCCTCGGTATCGCCGGGAGCGCCAGCTTGATGCGTGTTGTCCGCAGCGAGATGCTGGAAAACCTGGGGCAGGATTACGTACGAACCGCCCGCGCGAAGGGACTCGCCAACTCGTATGTCATCTCGCGTCATGCATTTCGCAACGCACTGATACCGGTGACCACCATTCTCGGTATGAGGTTCGCCGGGATGTTGGGTGGCACGGTGATTGTGGAAACCATCTTCGCCTGGCCAGGTATCGGCAAACTCATCATCGACGCCATCTTTGACAGGGACTACCCGATTATCCAGGGGTTCGTGATCTTCATGGGAACGGTAACGCTCCTGATCAATCTGACCGTTGACATCGGCTACGGATTGATTGATCCCCGCGTCCGACCCGCGAAGTCCTGACGAGGAGACAGATATGGCCGTCAGTACCGCAGATCACAAATCACCGACCAAGCTGGCGAAGCCTGCAGTGAAACTGACCGCGCCTGAGCGATTCATCCTCCTCAAGCAACTGCGGAAAGACACTTCCGCCCTGGTGGGGCTGGTTCTTCTGAGTGTGATCGTAGTGATGGCAGTCTTCGCGAATCAGATCGCTCCCTATGATCCGATCAAAACGGACCTCCTGCTCGGCTTAACCGGCCCCAGCCGAGATCACTGGTTGGGAACCGATAGCCTGGGACGGGACATGTTTAGCCGCATCGTGCATGGTGCCCGCTGGAGCCTGGGTGCTGCCGCGATCGCAAGTTTGGCTATCGTTGTCCTCGGTGTATCTATCGGTATCATCGCCGGATTCTTCGGCGGGATCATTGATTCGCTGTTGATGCGGTTGGTGGATGTGCTGTTGGCATTCCCCAGCATGATTCTGGCACTCGCGATTGTCGGTATGCTCGGTCCCAGTCTAAAGAACGTGCTCATCGGCATGGTCGCAGTCTGGTGGGTGGATTACGCTCGCATCGTGCGCGGAATCACGCTCAGAGTCGCCCAGAACGATTACGTGGAGGCGGCCCACTGCTGCGGTTGTCACCCAACGAGAACGATGATCCGCCACATTTTCCCGAATGTGATTCCCACTGTGGCCGTGTTGGCGACACTGGAACTCGGCGGGCTCATACTGGCTATCAGTGGACTAAGCTTTCTCGGCCTCGGCGCGCAACCACCGACACCCGAATGGGGAGCGATGATCAACGATGGCCGGGCGTTCTTCCTCAATGCTCCTCAACTCATGTTTTATCCAGGTATGGCGATCAGCATCGTCGTCCTCGCCTGCAACCTCGTCGGTGACGGTCTGCGTGATGCGCTCGATCCCCGCATGCGCTCCCGCTAGCACCGCAACATACGAGAAGGCGATCACTCCTCGACCCTGTACCATGACGATACAGAAAGGAGAATGACGATGACCGAATTCATCACCCTCAGGGAAACGATCGCCGCCACACCCGAACGCCTTTACGACGCCTTCCTCACGCCGGAGGATCTGTTGCAATGGCACCGCGCCTCCGAGGACTGGACCACGCCACACGCGATGAGCGATCCCGTGGTCGGTGGAAAGTTCAATATCGGCTTTGGTGATCCGAACGGCGAGTACAGCTTCGATTTCACCGGTACCTATTCTGCGCTGGATCACCCGACTCACATCGCCTACACGATCGATGACGGTCGGCTGGTGACGATCGATTTCGAGGACGCTGGCGATGGCCAGACGCATGTTGTCTGGAAGTTTGAGCCCGAAAATACATTCCCCAAGGAGATGCAGGAGCAGGGTTGGATGGCGCAGCTGGTGAACCTCAAGCGATATCTGGAAGGGTAGCCCGTGAACACGAGCCCGGATGTCGATACCTACATCGCCCAGTTCCCCGAGGATGTCCAGGCGATTCTGGCGCGCATTCGCGGCATTGTCCGCGAGTGCGCTCCGGATGCGATCGAGTCGATCAGCTATGCCATGCCCGACTACAAGCTGAACAAGAAGCCGCTGGTGTACTATGCCGCCTACCCGAAGCACATCGGACTATATGCGACACCCACCGGCCACGAAGCGTTCGCGGCGGAGCTGGCAGGATACAAGCAGGGCAAGGGGTCGGTGCAGTTCCCGCTGGATCAGGAGATGCCGTGGGCGTTGATCGAACGCATCGTGCGGTTCAGGGTGGATGAGCTCCTGTAGCGACGGCCTGGAATGGCCGTTGAGAATGGTCCCGCGTTCAACTCCGCCGCAGTGATTGACGTCCCGCGACACACATCCAGCCGCCTCCGGCGGTCGCCACCCATGTCAGGATGGCGCTACCAATCACCTGTGGCTTCCCGTATCCCCATAACCACAGATACGCTGGTATCATTCCCACAGCCATTCCGATGGTGGGGCAATGGCGCCCATGAGCATTTCGACTTTCCATCCGGAGTACAACATGTCCCAGCCGATGGTTTGCCGCGGGATTCGCGGGGCCACAACCGCCGCCGCCAACACGGCCGAGGATATCCTCGAGGCAACACAGGAACTGGTCGATGTCCTGATCGGACTCAACGGTCTGAAATCCGAAGATATCGCTTCGGCCGTCTTTAGTACCACACCCGATCTGAACGCGATGTTCCCCGCCGCTGCGGCCCGCATGTTCGGCTGGACCGAAGTGCCGATGATGTGCACCCACGAGATGCACGTGCCGGGCAGCCTCCAGAAAGCGGTCCGCGTGCTGGTGCATGTCAACACCAACAAGAGCCCATCGGAGATCCGCCACGTCTACCTCAAGGGTGCTGTGAAGCTGCGACCCGAGTGGGCCGTTTCCGATGCCGAAATCCAGAAACTCACCGCCCAGAAGTCGGCTCAGGAAGTCGATGTCGATGCGGTTCCGGTCACCCAGTAGTACCCAACGCTAGTAAAGAGGACAATCCCGACATGATCATCGTTATGAAATCCGATTCCACCCAGGAAAAACTGGACGCTGTGGTGGCCAGAGTAAAGAGCCGCAACCTGCAGGCGCACCTGATTCAGGGCGACGGTCAAACGATCGTCGGCGTGGTGGGATTGCCGCTGACACCGGATCTGGACGAGATGTTCGGCATCATGCCAGGCGTGCAGACGGTTCTGCGCGTCTCCAAGAAGTACAAGCTGGTCGGCTGGGAGTTCCATCCGCAGAAGACGGTGATCGACCTCGGCGACGGCGTCACCATCGGTGGGAACGATATCTCGATGATGGCTGGCCCCTGCTCCGTCGAATCCGAAGAGCAGACGATGAGCACCGCTCGCGCCGTCAAGGCTGCCGGTGCCACCATCCTGCGCGGTGGCGCGTTCAAGCCCCGCACCTCGCCCTATGAGTTCCGCGGTCTCGGCGAGTACGGTCTCCAGATTCTGGCGCAGGCGCGCGAGGAAACCGGACTCAAGATCGTCACCGAGGTAATGACCCCATCCGATGTCGAAGTCGTGGCGAAGTACACGGATATCTTCCAGATCGGTGCTCGCAACAGCCAGAACTACCTCCTGCTGGAGGAAGTCGGCAAGGCGATGAAGCCGGTCATGCTCAAGCGTGGACTCTCGATGTTGATCGAGGAGTGGTTGCTGGCCGCCGAGTATGTGATGGCACAGGGGAACCCGGATGTGATGCTGTGCGAGCGCGGTATCCGCACGTTTGAGAACGCCACTCGCAACACCTACGATGTCTCCGCTGTGCCGGTGCTGCAGAGCATGAGCCACCTACCGGTGATCGTCGATCCCAGCCACGCCGCTGGCAAGCGCAAGTTTGTGGATGCGCTGACGCTGGCCGGTGTCGCCGCTGGTGCCGATGGTGTCATCGTCGAGGTCCACCCGGAACCGGATCAGGCAATGAGCGATGGTGCCCAGAGCCTCAACTTCGAGCAGTTCGCCAAGCTGACACCGAAGGTGAAGGCCGTGGCCGAAGCGATCGGTCGTGGACTGCCAATTCCGGATAGCGTTCCGGCCTAATACCCGCGAATATCGCGGTATCATTCAGTAGTTTTGTAAGAACCGGTGGGCATGCGGCTCACCGGTTCTGGTATGAGCGGCGAGAACAATGTCGAAGTCATCTACACAATCGAAACTGATGCTCTTCATCGTGTTCTGCGCGTTCATCAGCATCGGCTTCCCGGATGCCGTGCTCGGTGTGGCCTGGCCGGAGATGCGCATCGATTTCGGTCGTACCCGTGCCGATCTCGCCGTTATCCTGATCTTCAATACCTTCGGATACTTCAGCTCCGGTGCCCTCGCGGGCACGATCCTGGAAAAGCTTGGTGTCGGCAAGACGCTGGCCTACAGCACCCTGCTGGTTGCGACCGGGCTGTTCGGCTACGCCATCTCGCCCTCGTTCTGGCTCCTTCCCCTGGTGGCTATCTGCGTCGGCTTTGGTAGCGGCGCGGTCGATGCCGGTCTGAACTTCTACGCGGCCGAGCACTACAGCAACATGGTCATGAACTGGCTCCACGCCTTCTTCGGCTTCGGTGCCATGATCGGTCCATTCATCATGGCGGCCACACTCAACGCCGGTGCCAGTTGGCGCTGGGGCTACGCCACCGTGGCGATGGTGACGCTGGTCCTGGCGATCATCTTCGTGCTGCGCATGAACAGCTGGGATGAAACGTCGCACGCAAGCGAGGAAGGCACCACCAGGATGCCGGCGCGTCAGGTGCTGAGCATGCCGCTGGTGTGGCTGCAAATCGGACTTTTCTTCGCGATGTGCGGTATTGAGGCCACCGTCGGCGTCTGGACCGCCACCCTTCTGCGCGAGCGTTTTGATGTCAACGCGGCTTCTGCCGGTGTGTGGGCTGGCCTGTACTGGGGAGCAGTAGGTCTCGGTCGCCTCACGATCCCGGTGGTTTTCCGCCGGGTACCGACTGCTCGGATCATCCAGGCTGGCGCGTGGACGATGCTCATCGCCGCGATCCTGCTCATTCCGGATACCCTGTGGATAACCAAAATCGGCATCGTGCTGTTTGGTCTCGGCAATGCCCCGATGTTCCCGAATCTGATGACGCTTACACCGCATCGGTACGGACGCGAGATTGCCATCCACACGATCGGTTTCCAGGTGAGTGCCGCCACCGCAGCCGTCTCGATTATCCCGAGCATCGCCGGATTCGTTTCAGAAGCAACCGGACTGATTGCGATTCCCATCACGGTGACGGTTGGTGCCGCCATCGTCATTCTTCTGGAATCACAACTCCGGGCTCGTACCGGATTCGCAGATACGGTGCACTAAATCATGAAAACACAACACACAATCTCGACGGCGATGATCGTGCTGGTCTTCGCGGCGTTCGTCAGCATCGGTTTGCCCGATGCCCTCTTCGGTACATCCTGGCCTGATATGCGGGTGGAGTTCGGTATTCCGAACGCCTACGCAGGCATCCTCAATATCCCGGGCGCATTGGCCTATATGGCCAGCAGCGCATTGTTGGGAACGATCCTGCATCGGATCGGGACAGGTATGCTCCTGATCTACAGCACTGCCCTGGTGGGTCTGGGACTCACCTGGTATGCGCTCTCGCCAACCTTCTGGCTTATCATCCCCGCGGTGATGCTGCTGGCGGCGGGAAGCGGCGCGATCGACGCAGCCCTTAATCTGTTCGCTGCCCAAAACCTGCCACCACGCTACATGAGTTGGCTGCATGCGTTCTATGGTGTCGGCGCGCTGGTTGGTCCCTTCCTGATGGCGATCATCTTCGGTATGGGGCAGAGCTGGCGGTGGGGATATGCCACAGTCGCTTTCATCATTTGGATCATGGCACTGATCTTCCTCGTCACTCGCGGTCACTGGACCGCCGATCCCGACGCCGAGGAATCACACCACGACGCCAAACCCGCCAGCGTCAGCGGCACCCAGGTGCTGCGCATGCCACGCGTGCAACTCAGTCTGCTCATGATGATGGGTGGATCGGTGATCGAGTGCCTGACGTCGCTGTGGACGGCCTCGATACTCGTCAATCGCTTCGGCGTGAGTACCAGCAAGGCGGCACTCGGTGTCGCGCTCTACTGGGTGGGTCTGACGGGCGGGCGCATATTGATTCCGATCATCTGGCCAAACGCCGCGCCGATTCGAATCCAACGCGTGTCCACCTTCATGGTCCTGGCTGGAGCCGTGGCGATGATGCCACCATCGTTGCCGCTCTCGTTTGTCGGAATCGCACTCATCGGCGTTGGCGTTGCCAGCATTTACCCGATCGCGATGACGATCACTGCCGATCGATTCGGTCCGGCGATCAGTCAGCACGCTGTTGGGTACATGGTGAGCGCATCCACGGTCGCCTTCTCGCTTCTGCCATTCATCTCCGGCTGGATAGCTGACCGGGCAGGATTCGGGATCATTCCGGTGATCATGGCACTTGGTGTGATGTTGTTGCTCGCAACACAAGTTGTGTTGGTTCGCGGTGATACCCCGGAAACCGCTGATCTGCTATAGAGATATCCAACTCCACGGATCCGCAAACAACAGAGCGCCCGAGCCAAGAGGCTGGCTCGGGCGTTCCGCGTGGAAACGCTATTCCAGTTCAGCCAGCGCCTTACCCATGCGCTGAATAGCCTCAGTCATCACTGCCCGTGAGCATGCGAAATTGAAGCGCACGTGGCGCTTGCCCACTTCACCACACGCAGCACCATCGGTAATCGCAACTTTGGCATGCTCGCGGAAGAATGTGGCCACATCCTCCGGTACCTTCGTCTCCGTGAAATCGAGCCAGGCCAGGTATGTCCCCTGCGCCTTGATCATCTTCACACCCGGTAGATACTCGGCCACCAGATCAGCCAGCGCATCCCGGCTCCCCTCCAGGTACGCCAGGACCTCCTTGAGCCATGACTCACCCTCATCGTAGGCGGCGGTGCTGGCAATCACCCCGGTCACGGCCGCGCCGTGAGCCATCCAGCCAGCACCATTGTCATTCCACGCCGCGATATCGTCGGGATTAGACAGGACCAGTTGGGCACATTTCAGACCCGGCAGATTCCAGGCCTTGCTGGCGGCGATCGCCGTAATGGTGTGGCTGGCGTTGACATCGTTGACCGAGGCATAGGGTATATGCTGCTGACCGCTGTACAAGAGCGGTGCGTGGATCTCATCCGAGAAAACTCGTCCATTGTTGCGTGCAACAATCTCTCCGAGCTTGACGTTCTCCTCAGCACTGTTGACCTTACCGATGGGATTGTAAGGATTGCACACGATCAGGACGTCGCCACCGTCACGGAATGCCTGCTCAATACCATCGTAGTCGTACTCCCAACCATAACCAGTCTTGAGCATCGGAACCTCAATGATCTCTCGACCAAGCAGCTTCGGCAGAAATACGAACGGCATATAGGCCGGAGTTGGCAATATCACCTTGCCACCCCCGGGTGCGTACTTGGTCAGCGCGATCTCCATACCCTTCAACACATCCGGCATGGAACGCACCATATCCCGAGAGACATTCCAGGTTGTGTGGCGACCATACCACCTGCAGACGGAGTCCAGGAGGGCGTCATCCACATCCTTGGGCAGGTAGCCGAAGTATCCGGCTTCGACGGTTTTCGCCAACGCCTCCTTGACGGCGGGTGCAGTTCCGAAATCCATCTCGGCGATGAATGCACCCAAACAGTCAGGGAATGCGGTCCACTTTACGCCCAATGTCCCGGCCATATCCTCGGCCGAAATCGCATCGAAATTCACAGCTTCCTCCATATCAATACCAGACGGAATGAGGGCATTATCGCAGAGGTTATAGAAATGGTGAACAGCATCACCATATACCGGGATAAAGATGCACACTGGATACAAGCAACGGTGAAACCCCACGTTGTTACGATGCGTTTAAGGGACAGTCACACAGCGAATGAAAGGAACGTCAATGAAAACCAGATTCACAGGTACAATCGGTCTCATGGCAGCAATGTTGTTGCTTGCAACTCCGATGGTCTCCGCACAAACTGCGGAGCCGACAAATGGCACGATCACCGTCTCGGCGACGGGTGTGGTGACCGCACCGGCCGAATCCGCCATGATCGTGATCACGCTGGGAGCGGACACCAGCATGATGCCGATGCCCGTCGAAGACAGCATCGAAACGATCGACGCTACCGCCATTCCTTCCATGGATGACGTGATCGATCCCACACCAGTGGTTGAGACATTGGTAGCGGCAGGCGTACCGATAGAGAACATTGAGGTCGTCGAGCAACCGTTCTCCGGTGAATGGGGCGGCATGTTTGGACCAATGCCGGTCTCGTTGATCGTGACCATCGATCAGCCAGATGTTGCGCACCTCTCCGACCTCCTGCGCCTGACGCGTGAAACAGCCCATGCCAATGGCTGGTTCGTGAATCAGTTTGGTGTCCTCTACCAGGTCAGCGATTGCCGCCCGCTTCTGCAAGAAGCGCGTGTCAATGCCATGACCAATGCCACCAACTCGGCGAAAGATCAGGCTGTGGCGATGAACCTCACGCTAGGAAGCCCGGTTGGTAGTCGCGATAACTCCTTGTATGGCGTGATGGGTATGCCGATACCATCTTGCAGCGACGAGCCAACCATGTACCAGACATCACGCGTCTATATGGCGAGCATGTTTGATCCGACCTTGCCAGCAGAGGTTACCGTGAGTGTGACGATTGATGTCACCTTTGCGGCGGAATAGAAACGTGTCATGAACGCCGCCGCGCACTACAATTCACACATGTGATTTGTGAAGCCACGAGGTAGTACCTAATGCAGAGTGCGGCGGCGTTCAATCCGACAATCCATCCAGCAGGCGAAGCTGTCACGGCAGGTCCGTGGCAGCTTACGCTACAGCGAGCCGAGCTCGGCAATAGCGCGCTATCCACCCTGCAGGCCGCCAACACCGGCAACGAGGATGCGCCACTGGATCTGCAATGGGTCATCGCCTATATGCAGGCCACCAATACCTCTGATCAACCCATGGTGATTGGCGTCAGCGACTTCGCGGTCTGTGGTGCCGAGGGTGTGATGTATCGCACACCCCTCACCGATGGTCCGCACCCGTTGCTACAAGGCATTGTGGGTCCGGGGGAAACGATCGAGGGTGCCGTCCCCTGCTGGGCCGGCGATCTCAGCAATGTCCTGCTTCAATTCAGCAGTCCGTTGCTCGGCGGGAACTGGGCCGACGCCTGGTTTGCCCTGACCGACGGCGCAACACTGCCAACGTTTGAGTCCTCTGGAGACGATGCCGGGCTGGGATCATCGCCAGACTCCCCGGCGGCGTTCGGAGATACGGTGCGGTCCGGCGATTTCGAGGTCACCGTGCTGCGCTATGTCACCGGTCAGGAAGCGTACGATATCGCGCCGACTGGCGTTCGAGCGTTAGCTCTCTGGGAGGATATTGGCAACTGGCATTCCTTCCTGCTCCGTGTCCGCAACGTTGCTGACAAGCCGCGGTTCTTCAGCTTTGTTGCCCTGCGTCTGACCGATTTCACTGGCGAGCCCTGGGATCATCTGCTCCAACTGGGTGCACCATTGCCGGATGTGGCCAAGGAACTGCTCCCGGGTACGACCATGGAGGGGTGGTGCAGTATCCAGACCCTGAGTTGGGCATCCCTGGATCTGCTACGTGTCCAGAACAACGCGATTACGGGTGATCCTCGCTACATTGCCTTCAGCGATACAATGCGCACGAGCAACGCAGTACCCACACCACATGCGGATCTGGCTGTGGGCGATGTGGTCACCATCACCACCACCCCACTGAACCTGCGCGATGCGCCGTCAACATTCGGGGAGATCGTGACCGAACTGGATGGTTCCAGCACGCTAACGATTACGGGTGAAGCAATTGATGCGGATGGATTCACCTGGTACCCGGTCACCGTCACTGATACCGGTGAAAAAGGGTATGTGGCGGGCAACTACCTGGCACCATAGTTTTCCAGATGTCACCGGTTTGTCCGTACAATCGCGGAACGAGCGCTCACCTCGTAGAACGAGATCAGCCACGGAACGGTTCCGATGGTTGAGGAGACATGATCATGGGCTGGCAAGCCTGGACACTCACGATTCTGATCACGGTGTTCGCTGCAATGCAATACGTCCTTGCCTGGAGCGCGATTGCCGATCTGCTCCACCGCCCTCGCGTGCGTGGCGGCAGCCACCTCACCTGGATTCTCGCCATCCTCTGCCACCAACTCGGCGGAGGATCAGGCTGCAGCGATGAATCTCACGCTAGGAAGCCCGGTTGGTAGTCGCGATAACTCCTTGTATGGCGTGATGGGTATGCCGCTGCCATCCTGCAGCGACGAGCCAACCATGTACCAAACATCACGCGTCTACATGGCGAGCATGTTTGATCCGACCTTGCCAGCAGAGGTCACCGTGAGCGTGACGATCGATGTCACCTTTGCGGCGGAATAGAAACGTGTCATGAACGCCGCCGCGCACTACAATTCACAGATGTGATTTGTGAAACCACGAGGTAGTACCTAATGCAGAGTGCGGCGGCGTTCAATCCCACAATCCATCCAGCAGGCGAAGCTGTCACGGCGGGTCCGTGGCAGCTTACGCTACAGCGAACCGAGCTCGGTAACCACGCGCTCACCACCATGCTCAATGCCAACCAGGCAAATGAGGATGCACCGCTCGATCTCCAGTGGGTGGTGGCTTACCTGCAAGCAACCAACACCTCTGACCAGCCACAGGTGATCAATATCAGCGATTTCGCGATCTGCGGTGCCGAGGGTGTGATGTATCGCACACCCCTCACCGATGGTCCCGCGCCATTGCTGCAAGGCATTGTGGGTCCGGGGGAAACGATCGAGGGTGCCATTCCGTGCTGGGCAGGAAATCTGAGCAACGTGCTCCTTCAGTTCAGCAGCCCGTTCCTTGGGGGGAATTGGGCGGACGCCTGGTTCGCGCTCAGCGATGGAGCAACACTACCAACGTTTGATCCAGCTGGTGACGACAACGGCCAGGGATCATCGCCGTCCTCCCCCGCCGCCTTCGGTGAAACCGTACGGTCCGGCGATTTCGAGGTCACGATCCTGCGCTATGTCACCGGTCAGGAAGCCTACGATATCGCGCCCGTCGGTGTCCGAGCACTCGGAACCTGGGATATCGGGAACTGGCACTCCTTCCTTCTCCGCGTGCGCAATGTCTCCGATAAACCACGATTCTTCAGCTTTGTGGGTGTACGTCTCACCGATTTCACTGGCGAGCCCTGGGATCACCTGCTTCAGTTGGGTGCGCCGCTACCGGATGTCGCCAAGGAACTTCTCCCGGGAGCCACAATGGAGGGCTGGTGCAGTATCGAAACCCAGAAGTGGGCTTCGCTTGACCTGCTCCGCATCCAGAACAACGCCATCACTGGTAACGCGCGCTATGTTACCTTCAGCGACGATGTACGGGCCGCGAACGAGATCCCGACTCCGCACGCCGATCTCGCGGTGGGTGACGTCGTCACCATCACCCAGGCACCGCTGAACCTGCGCGACGCCCCATCGACATCCGGTGTCATCGTGACGGAGTTGGACGGCACCAGCACACTCACCATCACCGGCGAGGCGGTGGAGGCGGATGGACTTCACCTGGTACCCGGTGACCGTGACGGACACTGGGGAGAATGGCTATGTCGCAGGCAACTACCTGGCACCATAACGTTCCGAGTTGTCAAAGAATTGTCCGTACAATCGCGTAAATCATGTGTGCACCGTAAAATATGTTCAGCCACATTCGTGGCTGAGGAGGCACAACCATGGGCTGGCAAGCCTGGACACTCGCGATTCTGATCGCGGTGTCCGCTGCACTGCAATACGCCCTTGCCTGGAGCGCGATCGCTGATCTGCTCCATCGCCCTCGCGTGCGCGGCGGCAGCCACCTCACCTGGATTCTCGCCATCCTCTGTGTGCCGATTCTCGGCCCACTTGTCTATGGTGCTATTGGTCCGACGAGCTTCCGCTCGGCTCAGGTCATGACGGCTCCGCCAGATTACGATGAAGCGATCCTGACGCCGACGAATGTGACACCATTCCGACGCTCCTCGGGACGGCTGAGCGACTCAATCCCCGTGCAGCGGCCGGGTGTTACGCGCAGTCGCGCGCATAGTTCCGAAGGTGCCGTGTCCAAGATTCGCCGCCCCGGTGCCTAGCACATCAGGGCATCGCGTATTTCTTTCTTCCTTATAATTGTGTAATCCTCCACACGCCTGAGAGTCACACCTCGCAGCCACCGGCGGATTCCCGTATGCTTGTGCGTACGGTGAGCTTCCCGCAATAGCTGACCCACACAACAACACGCCCGCATCGACAAGACCACGTGTTCGTACAAAGCGCGGACTCGTGCGACAACATGAGGCGATACATGGCCAGGAATCTCTTCGGACAGAATCGGAATCGTCAATCCGAACGCGAGCGCCAAGCCCGCGAGCAGGAAGCGCGTCGACGACAAGCTCAGGAACAGCAGCGAGCTGCCCTTGCCGCTCGCGGTGACGGCTATGCCCTCCCGGATATCAACGATGAGTTCGTCGATTACGACGACTATGAGGATGATCCCGAGGTACTGGAAGCACCCGTGCCCGTTGACCTGCCGAAGACATATCGTGTGCAGGACACGGTAAATCGTAGCGACGCACAATACCAGGCCCTGCTGGCCGATCTGGACGAACTACGCGGAGTCGTGGGAGCCCTGATTGAGGATCGGGACATGAATCAGGTCCTGATCAAACAGCAGGCCGCCGAAATCGCCCAACTCCATCAGATGCTGGAGAAATCAACCAACGATTCACAGCAAGCCGCCCAGGCGGCCGCGCTCAACGAGAACCGCACTCGCCAGTTCATTGAGGAACTTGAGGAGCGGCTGGATGATGCGATGCGCCCGGTGCGATCGCTCCAGTCCCACGTCACCGATCTGCTGGAGCAGAATCGGCGCAAGGTCGACGACTCCACCCAGAACAAGGAGCGGTTCGGCGAGATCGGTGCCAGCGTCGAACACCTGAGTGCACAAACCGATCGCACCAGCGCCATCGCCCACAGTCTGCGCGATGGCTTGGACGCGCTCCGCGGCGAGATCGATGAACTCCGCCGCGATATCCTCCGTACCGATGACGCCACCAAGATCGTCGATCAGGATTCACGCCGTCGTGTCCAGGGTGTAACCGATACCATCGATGGATTCGGAGCCCGGCTGGATGAGATTCGCGCCGATATCGCGCACCTGGATGAGTCGATCGACGATACGCGCCGCAGCATGGTGCATATCGATCCGTCACTCGATGAGCTGCGTACCGCCGAGCAAGCCCTGCGCGCGGATATGAACAAGCTGCAGTCAGTTCAGGATGATCGCTACGATCAGGTCGTCGATTCAATTGAGGAGCAGCGTCAGGAAACCGACGCGCGCTTCGATCAGTTGCGTCATACATTGGAAGAACGTATCGAACGCCTGAACGAACGACTCGAGGAATCCAACGATTCGATTCGCGAGACCGGCTACAAGATCTCCGAGATCAATAGCCAGATCGAGGAACTGCGCCAACAGGACGCCGCCCTGCATCGCGATACCTGGTATCTCCACGAGCAAAGGGTCCGCGTGCGGCTGGAGCAGGTACAAGAGGAGCTGGACCTTGCCACAGCGCAGCGTCGAGATGCCGAAGGCGAAGCGCGCGTCGGACTCGGGACACGGATCAGACGCAGACGTGGCGACGCCGCATCCGAGTAACATCACCTGAATTTCCAGAAATCGAGAAAAGTAGTGCACTAATGCACTACTTTTTCGTTACTCCGCGAAACCTTTCCGGTAAGTGATCCAACTGGTCCGATTTGCGGTACCAACTGGACCACGCTCATTGCGTGTGCAAATTGTGTCCGTACGACACGTACTGTGTGAAAAAGATCACCAAAACTGGCGTCACCATCGCGATATCAACCTCGCATCTGGAACTGCACAACGGAGGATGGACACCGTGACACATTATCCAGACACACCGGATAAGCGCATACGTACACAGATATCAACTCCGTGTCTAAACCCGTATCAATACGTTGTTTTCCCGACAAATCATGCCCATGAGGTGTCGAATTCAATGCTTGACACTATACGAGGGGGTTTGTTAGGGTCATCATGTCCTGATTGTGTGATGACAGATGTTGGGGCATTGTCGCGAACTTCAGGCTTGCCGGCCCTCGCATCACACGGATCGTGAATCCACTTGGATGATCGGACCAGTTAACACGGAAGATCAGAACCGATCGGCGGAGGATTCTCCCGATCGCGATATTGAGCCAGCAGTTGGCTGCTGTTGTAAGCGCTCAAGCGTTCGCTTTAAGGGCAATGGCATTGAGACGCCATTGGACAGACGGGGGATGGCCCCGGTCGGTTTCGGAACACTGCATCTGCAGTGCGAAACTCCCACACCAAGCCGACTGGCTGGTCGGCACGGGTAGACACAGGAGGGGGAAGGGGTTTGTCCACACTTCTCATCATGCGCACTCACCGCGTCTTGTTATTCAGCCTCGCGGCAATACTCATCGCGTCACTCACGGCACCCATGATGGGTGCTGCTTCCACGGATCTCGCCATCGGCGATGTCGCCGTGGTAAGCAATAACGGGAACGGCGCGAATCTTCGTACCAGCACAACTGATCTCAGCGATAGCACGATCGCGGCCGAGTTGCCCGATGGTATGATTGTCTATGTAGCCGACGGTCCTTTCTTTGAGGATAGTGGCGCCTGGGTGTGGGTCGAGACCGATTCCTATGGCGGTGGCTATGTTTCCGCCGGTCTTCTGGTTAAGCGGGCGCAGAGCGAAGAAGCCCCGGCTGCTCCGGAAGAACCAGCAACCGTTTCCGAGTATGCCTGGCTTGAGCCGATAGATAGCGGTGTTGTCGTGGACTACTACGACGAACTGGGTGAAAGCGGTCTGCCAGTCCTTAACGATGCTTATTACGATGCCGGTGTCCTCGGCTACGCACAGCCAGGTGCCTGGTTCGATGTCACATCCGAGCGGCTCTGGATCGGCGATGCCAACTTCGTTCGCGTCAACTTCAACGGTGCCGGTGCCTTCGTCGATGGGCGTTTCCTTGCATTGAGCTCCGAGGCTGTGGCCGAGGAACCGGTGGAGGAAGTGATCTGGATTGATGAGCCGGTCGAAGAGGTCGCCGAGGTTCCATCCGAAGAGATCATTGAGACCGAGGTCGTCGAGGTCCCGGTCGAGGATGTCACCGAGGTGGCTACCGACGAGATCGTTGAGACCGAGGTTGTCGAGGATGTCACCGAGGTGGCGACTGACGAGATCGTTGAGACCGAAGTCGTCCAGGTCCAGGCTGAGGATGCCACCGAGGCTCCCACTGACGAGATCGTTGAGGCAACTCCGACCGAAGATGTCCAGGCAACGCCGACCGACGAGATCATCCCAACGGAAGACACCGAGGGAACACCGACTGACGAGGCTGTTGAGACAGCCACGCAGGATTCGTCCGTAGAGACACCGACGGAAGCAGCGGCCACGGAAACAACCGATGATGCCGCACCAACAGATGTTGTTGAAGAATCCACCGAGTCTGTGACCGAGGAAACCGCCACGGAAGCACCTGTCGAAGCAGAAGTGACCGTGGTGCCAACTGAACCCGTCGTGATCGCCTCCACAGCGAACTCTTTCGATGCCAACACGTCTATCGGTTCCGCCACGGTAACTGGTACCATCAGCGGTCTTGTCTGCCGCGCGTCGGCTGACCCCGCGGCACCCGCCCTCATGACGTTGGCGGAAGGCACCAAGGTGCAAGTCTTCGCCGAGCCGGTAAACGGCTACCTGGGAATCGACTGCGCTGGCCTGCAGGGCTATGCGGATGTCAATTACCTCTGGTCAGGCGGAGCGGGTGACGGCGAGATCACCGCTGCCCAGATGAGCGTTGTTGTCACAGGTACCGGTAGCAGCTTGAACTGCCGCGCCGATGCCAGCCTGAGCGCCGGTGTTATCACCTCGCTGAAGGATGGCACCGTGCTCACCACACGTGGTGCTGCCAGCAACGGCTGGACACCCGTCATCTGCGGTGGCAAGAACGGCTTCGTCTCCACCACATGGATCGAAGTGAAAGCCGGAGCCAGCAACAACAGCAACTCTGGCAACAACACCTCCACTACCAGTGGCAGCGCGATCGTGAACACGGGTGGCGATAGCCTCTACTGCCGCTCGGGTGCGGGTACCACCTATGGTGTGATCACCACACTCCGCAATGGCGCCAGTGTCGCCGTCCGCGGCACACAGCAGGGTGCCTGGTTGCCAGTCACCTGTGGTGGCAAGGCTGGCTTCGTCCATTCCGACTACGTGAAGGTGAGCGCGGATACTTCCACTCCCACCGATTCCGGCACGAAAAATGACTCCACAACCGCAACCGGTACGGTCACCATCGCGAACACCGGCGGTCAGCGCCTCAACTGCCGCAATGGTGCGGGTACCAACTCAAGCGTGATCACCTCCCTGGCGCTTGGCCAGACGGTACCCACGCGCAGCGGTTCCGTGAGCGGCTGGACAGCCGTGGTCTGCGGTGGTCAGAACGGATTCGTTTCCAGCGAGTTCGTCTCCGGCGGTGGCACCACCACCACACCAACTCCTGATACAGGCAACAATGGCAACGGAACCGTCTCCGGTGAGACTGGTACCGCAACCGTAAATACCGGTGGCGATGGCCTCTACTGCCGCACCGGTGCCGGCTCAAGCTACGGCGTGATCACCACACTGCGCAATGGCACTCAGGTGACCACCCGCGGTGCCGCCTCCAATGGTTGGATGCCGATCATCTGCGGCAGCAGCAACGGCTGGGCTTCCGCGACCTATCTGCAGATGGGTTCGAGCAATAACAACAACTCTGGCAACACCGGCACGACCAAGCCAAGCGGCCTTACGACGAACGACCACGCCAAGGTCTCCTCAAGCGTGAACCTGCGGTACGAGGCTTCAATGTCCTCTGGCGTCGCCGTGCTGGTCCCGGAGAGCACTGTGGTTCTGGTTACCGGTGCGGTTTCCAACAACTTCTACCCGGTGGACTACGATGGCCTCAAGGGCTTCATCCACCAGGATTACCTGACCAAGACCACGGAAGCGCTGAGCAAGCGCGGTGGTTCCGGTACCCCGGGGACCACAACTCCGACGCCGACCGAGCCCACGAATCCAAACGGTAGCGCCATGGTCAGCTACGCCATGCGGTACATCGGGTACCCGTATGTGTGGTCCACACATGGTCCGAGCAGCTTCGATTGCTCCGGTTTCACCTACTGGGTCGTGAAGAACGTCCTGGGTAAGGACATCGGCTGGGGTACCTGGACACAGGTTGCCGCTGGCAAGCCAGTCTCGCGCGATGCGTTGCAGCCAGGCGATCTGGTCTTCTTCCAGAACACCTACACGGCTGGTCTCTCCCACGTGGGTATGTACATCGGCAATGGCCAGTTCATCCACGCGCAGAACGAGGCTACCGGTGTGGTGATCAGCGATCTGAGCTCCAGCTACTACGCCCCACGTTGGTACGGCGCAGTACGGCTCTAGAACACATCAAGATGTACGCACTGAGACTCGGGGGTGACACCCCGAGTCTCGTCGTTTTCGGAGGAGCCAGTGCCGACTCTGGAGCTACCTGAGGGGATGGTTGCATACGAGCAACTACAGGGAACATCATCGCAGCCCGTTATTGCGCTCCATGGGCTCGGAGACTCCTCGATCCATACCCTGATGCCAGTTTTCGAGTTGGAGGCCTTACAGGGCACGTCAGCGCTGTTTATCGATGTGCCTGGTTTCGGAGCATCGCCAGCTGGTTCCTCCCCTGCCACCATCGAGGATCACGCAGACGTCATTGCTGCGCTCCTGCAACGGCTGGGACTGGAGAACCTACCGGTGTTCGGCCACAGCATGGGTGCGAATATCTCCATCCTGCTTGCGGCCAGGCATCCTAAGTTGGTCCGTGAACTCATTCTGGCGGAACCGCTCCTCCGACCTGAACACAGCGTGCTGGCGTCACAGATCAGTCGATTCACGGAAGCCAGTTACGAGGAGCGCGGACATGCCATGCTCTTGCGCGCCACGAGTCAACAGGTGTTCCGAGGTGATCCCGCGGCGGTGGCGTTCCTGCCAACACTCCGGATGGCGAATGCGCGCGTCATGTACCGATCCGCGGTATCGCTCCTGGCCAACCGCGATCCTGGGTTCCAGGAGATCGTGCACCGGCTCAAACAGCCCGTGACACTCATCGTCGGCGAGCGTTCTGGCGGAAAACATCTCGACAAGATCAGCTTCGATGGCACGATCCTCACCGTCGAGTCCGCCGGTCATTCCATGCATACCGAGCAACCGGCCGCAACCGCCGCCGCCATTCGGCAGGCACTCGATCACGGGCCAAGAAACCAAATCGGTAATGATCGCTAGAGGTCAAAAAAACGAGGAAGCGGGCACCACGTCTGCCATTGTCCGGAAGTACCCTAGCTGGGGGACCGTGCACCTCCGGATACGCGCTGTGTGCCCGCACCTGTGACGTTATGATGACTATCCGCATATCGAATGTCACCGAAATCTACTAGCAACTTTGGTACCAGATTTGCCGCAACTCCGACCCTCTCCACCACCATCGGACACTCGCTCGCAGATGATGTATGGTTGGATATCAATGGGTTGACAATACCACAGCACCATACGCATATCCGTGGACGGTGCTGACGTTTTCCATTGCCAGGGGAGCGCTCGACAATGGTCGAACTGGATCGCCGGATACATACAGGACGTTCACCCTTCGGTGAACTTCTGGCGCGTTTTCGCACTGAGATGGGCCTCACCCAGGAGGGATTGGCGAATGCCATGACGGGCGGTCGTCTCTCTGCCCGCTCGATCACCAACTACGAGCGCAGCACGGATACGCCTCAGGACTGGATTCTGCCGCATCGCCCCACCATTCGGGCGTTAGCGGCCGCACTCTCGCTCTCCCCCGCCCAGCATCGCCAACTGGTGGACGCCTGGGACAGATCGAAACTGGGCAAGGAAACCTATACGGATCAGGTCTCTCAGGGGACATTCGTGCCCTCCGGCAGAGAACATGTGCTGCAACAGCTCAGGTTGAAGTGGAAAGCAGCCCTCCAGGGAACCCCACAGATGGTGTTGATCGCTGCCGAAGCTGGCATGGGTAAAACCAGCATCGCCACCCATTTCTGCGATTGGGTCGCCGCGAATCATGCCCAGGTGATGGTGAGCTGGGGAGAATCATCGAGTCAGGGTCTGACAGTAGAACCGTATATCGCCATACGAGCGGCCACCAACCGCTTGTTAGTACCGCCGGTGGCCGGGTTCACGATCCCGGGCATCTATAAAAGTCGCCCGGAGCTTACCACCGATCGTGTGCACCAGATCCTCACCTATCTACCAAAGCTCACCGGTGCGCTCGTCTCTGATCGCACGATCTCCAGCATGGCGAACCTGTATCCGGATATCCCCGCAGACACCTTCACCGCCATCCTGGAAAACAAACCAGGCACGGAAGCGGTAAGCAGGTGGGATGAGTACAGCCGACTCCTCTACTCGCTCTCGCAGGATTGGCCCATCCTCATTGTGTTGGAGGACCTCCATTGGGCGGGCGATCTCACGGCCTCGCTCCTCCTGCATCTGCTCCGCGCCCTCGATCGCGCCACGCAAATGCCCATCATGATCCTGGGAAGGCTACGACCAGACGAAGTCGATCCTCATCCGGATGGATCACCCAGCGGACTGAGCAAGTTGGTGCGACAGGTGGACAGGAGCCCGTGCAGTACCTACATCACGATGGACGACACCCTCTCCCCGACGCACGGGCATGCGTTCATCGCCGGATTGCTTCGCATCCATCCGATGAGCTCCGCAACCAATCAAGCTGATTTGGTCAATTGGCTCTACGAGCACACATCCGGCCAACCCTACCTCACCATCGAGATGCTCAGGCATCTCTCGGAGTGCGGGGCGTTGGTGGCCCAACCACCGACAGGATTGTGGTCATTTGATCCCATCATGATCCCTTCCAGCATCCCCTCAGTCATTTCTAGTTTCATCAAGCAGCGTCTGGAACGCGTGTCCCGCCGAGGACGGGCACTGCTGGAAACCAGTGCAGCCATGGGACCATGGGCGATACCGGAAATCATCGCCGGTGTGCTGGGTCTCGATGAGGACGACACCGCCAAATGCATCGAGAGCGTGTTGGTGGAAACGCATCACCTGCTGCTACCTTCCGAGGATGTCATGGTGGGTCAGCGACACTACCACGCCTATCGATTCCCTCATGCGCTCGTGCGCGACTACATCTACACCACCATTCCCCTGGCCCGGAGACGCTCATTGCACATCAAGCTGGCCGAGGCGTTGGAAACGCTCGGTGATGACTTCGATATGGTCACCATGGGCGCCGTCGCGAACCATTACTCCCAGGCCGAAGACTGGTATGGAGCGGAAATGGCGGCGTATCACACCGCGCAAATCGCGGTTGGTCGGATGGATTGGGATCTCAGCGAGTTCTGGTTTGACCTCGCGGAAGATCTCGCTGTGAAAGCGCGGGATCCGCGGCAGTTGTGGAGATCACGTGCGGCGCGGTTAGAGATGCTTCGCGGCCAGGGCCAGTATGAACAGGCACTTGAGCTTGGCAACCGAATTCTGCAACAGGTAGCACATCAGGAATGGCCTGCCGTCGAAGCGCTGGCGCGTCACCATTTGGGTGAGATTCTCCTGGATCTGGGAGAGCTTTCCGAATCCAGCGAGTTACTCACTCGCGCCAGAGACATTCACATGGAACTCGGTCACATGGAGATGGCAGTAGCTGCTGCGGCGATGCTTAGTCACACTATCTACAGACAGGGTCACTACGATGTTGCTCGCGAACACGCAACGATGGCAGTTGACTTGAGCAAGACACTACCCGAAAGCTGGGCAAACGCCGAAGCAGTATTGGCGGCAGCCAACTGCGAAATAGATCTCGGGTTCTTTCAGGAAGCTCTGGACCGCTACCAGGTGGCTATTGATATCGCCAGGACGTTGGGGAAACTCAATAGCGAAATCGTTCCGACGATGAATATTGGGCTCTGTCTCACATTCATGGGCAGACATAGAGACGCTGTGTGCCATCTCGAGGCATTGGTTAAGCAGATCGAAGCCCGCTCCTCTATCCGTCATGTCGGATTTCCACTTTTCTACCTGGGTTTGGCGTTTGAGGCACTCGGACAGTTCGACGAAGCTCGCGCGGCCTACCAACGTTCCACAGATGTCCGTCAGTCCCACCCCCAGACGCCAACACAGTTTGATAGCATCGCCGGTTTGCTGCGCTTGTCCGTCCGAGACAAAGACACCGAGATCTGCCGGGAGCTTCTTCACCGGACAGAAGCATTCATTGCCGACCACACCTGGCGGGGGATGGAGTATCCGTTATTAGTTCTCATCGCTATCGCGGACGCCCACAGATTCCTGGGGAACGCGGAACGGTATGGCGCGATGATCCGGGAAGCGCATGAGGAACTGATGCGCCGGGCATCACTACTCAGCGACACTGAGGCGGTCGATTCGTATCTGAATCGGGTGGGAATGAACGTCGAGGTTCAACGTCGCTTCCAGGCATCCCTATGAGTTGGTACAAGAGGAATCGGTAGAGGGGCAGACGAGCTGCCCCAAAGAGGAGAGCTCCCCTACTACCTATCCGGCTTGTGGTAACAGATCAGGAATCCGGCCTACAAGATAACGCCATCCGCATCCGCGACCGGCTCCTTCGCCGCATCGATATCCTCGTCGGTCGGACGGAACTCGCGACGAGCAGCCAACTCCGGCGATGCGCGCATAACCTTCTTCGCGATCTCGTCCATGACCTCCGGATTCGCCTTGAGGAATATCTTGGCATTCTCGCGTCCTTGCCCCAGACGCTCTTCGCCATAATAGAACCAGGCGCCGCTCTTGCGGACAATACCGATCTCAGTAGCGGTATCCAACACCGAACCGGAGGCGGAGATACCCTCGTTGTACATGATGTCGAACTCGGCCTGGCGGAATGGTGGCGCGACCTTATTCTTGATCACCTTGACGCGACAACGGCTACCAATCGCATCCTGACCATCCTTCAGCGTCTCAATGCGACGGATATCCATGCGAACGGAGCTGTAGAACTTGAGCGCATTACCGCCGGATGTCGTCTCCGGATTCCCGAACATGACGCCGATCTTCATGCGCAACTGGTTGATGAAGATGACGCAGGTGTGAGATCGGTTGATCGCGCCGGTGAGCTTGCGGAGCGCCTGACTCATGAGACGTGCCTGCAAACCGACATGGGAATCGCCCATATCGCCTTCGATCTCCGCCTTCGGCACCAGCGCCGCCACGGAATCGACCACGATGACATCGAGGCCGCCACTGCGAACCAGCGTCTCGGTGATCTCGAGGGCCTGCTCACCGGTATCCGGCTGCGAGATGAGAAGATCATCCAGGTTGACACCGAGACGCTGGGCATAGACGGGATCGAGCGCATGCTCCGCATCCACGATCGCCGCCAGTCCACCCCGTTTCTGGGCTTCCGCCACGATGTGCATGGCCAGCGTGGTCTTACCGGACGATTCCGGACCATAAATCTCAACGATACGACCGCGCGGTACACCACCGATACCGAGCGCGATATCCAGCGCCAGGCTACCGGTGGGAATCGCCTCGACTTTGAGCGGATTCGTCTCGTCCGGGTTCATCTTCATGATGCTGCCCTTGCCGAACTGACGTTCGATCTGGGCAATCGCGTTTTCGGCCGCCTTCAGTTTGTCGGCCCGAAGCTTTGTCATTTCCTTGGTGTCTGTCATGGGGTCCCCTCGCGCTATTGCGCTTGGCTGGTTGTTCCGCGACCAGTGTACAAATGAGGATAGTCAGTGTTCTAAAATACGAACAGATGTTCTGAACTCTGGGGTAAGTGTACAGGGTTCGGACAGTCAGGTCAACCACGAATTGGCCGAAAACGTACCTGCAAACCACAACAGGAGCCCACGGATTACTCCGCGGACTCCTGCCTGCTGTGAAGACTCCTGAAGAACGCTAGCGCTTCTTGCGTACCGGTCGCATGATCCCGGCCGGGATCACAAGCGCCAGCACCGCTGCCGCCCTCAGCATCCAGCGATTATCCGCTCGTCACATCCCGTCTCAGGAAGACGACGTACGTGATCGCGACAAAGATCAATGTGTACGCGCCCAGCGTGGCGTAGGCACGGGCGTCGCTGATGTGCTCGGCACCGAAGCCTGTCAGTGCGTTGACATTAGCGGACAATCCCCAGTCCGCTGCACCCTTGAACATATCGCTCGCCAACCCCAGGAGCATCCAGACCGGTTCCTCCAGGAAACTGAATCCCAGCGCACCCGCGATGCCGGCAGCATTGGACTTAAAGACGGTGGCCAGCATGAACGCCAGCGCCAGATACGGCGTGTTGGTGTACAGCATCTTCATGGCGAAACCCATACCGTCAATGAAGACATCCATGCTGAATCCGGAAGGCACATCCACGAACCAGGAGCCAACGAAGTACATACCGGTTACGACGAGAACAACGACCAGCACAAACAGCACGGCGTAGATGCCGAGCGCGACGAGCTTGGCCGTCAGCATGCTCGCACGCGTCTGCGCGCGGGCAACAAGCGGTCGCAGCGTGTTCCAGCTGTATTCGTTCCCCATCATGCCAGCGGCGATGATGACGATCAGGAGCGATGAAAAGAACCCGACAGACATGGTGATGCCGAGATCCTGAAACGATGAGAATGAGACATCGTTCCGCAGATTGGCGGCATCGGTACCCGAGCTCACACGGGCGGCAATGGCGAATCCACCATAGACCAGCGCCGTGAGGCCAATGGCAACGAGGAGAAGAATCCAGCTCTGCGCGCGCTTGCGCATGCGGAAGAGTTCGCTTTGAAGCAGGTGGTACATGAACGATCCTTTCGGACGCTAAGCCGTAGCGGTATAGCTTGACAGGTAGCAGGACAGTTGATCTGCCCTCAAGATGCGGATTTCCTCTATACCGTTGCGCCTTCGGTCAGTTCGAGGAAGAGCGATTCGAGCGTATTCCGCTTCGGCGAGATCTCGGCGGCAACGATACCTGTCTCCATCAAGGCCCGATTCAGATCGCGACCTCGTTCCGGTGCGACGACAACGGTGATCACACCACCGGAAACGGTGACGTTCTCCACTCCTTCAAGGTGCTGAATCACCTGTATCGCCGCGGCCACCTCAGCTTCCTCCACCCGCACGGTAATGTGCCCACCGCGCATGAGCAGGTCATCGACGCTGCTCTCGGTGACCAGTTCGCCGCGACGCACGATGGCGACGCGGTCGCTCACCTGCTCCACTTCGTGCAGCATGTGGCTGGCCAAAAGCACACCATGGCCATCCTGCGCGAGGCGGGGGATGATCTCGCGAATCTCGCGCTGTCCGGCGGGATCGAGACCATTGGTCGGCTCATCCAATATCACCAGGGCGGGATCGGTGAGCAGCGTGCTGGCGATACCAAGTCGCTGCTTCATCCCGAGGCTGTAGCTCTTGTACTTGTCCTTGCTCCGTTCGTGCAGGTTGACCAGTTTGAGCAGATCGTCGACGCGACTGGCGGACACGCCGCCGACCATTTTGGCGTGAGCGATGAGGTTGTCTCGACCGCTCAGATACGGGTAGAAGGCCGGATTCTCGATGATCGCACCGATGTGATCGGAGACCAGCGGCTGATTACCAGCGAGCGGTGTCCCCATGACACTGACAGAACCGCTGGTTGGGCGAATCAGACCGAGGACCATACCGACAGTGGTGCTCTTGCCGGCACCGTTCGGACCGAGGAAGCCAACGACCTCGCCCGGATGCACAGTCAGTGTGAGATCGTTCACGGCGGTGAAATCACCGAACTTCTTGGTGAGTCCCAGAAGATCGAGAACAGGTGCCGCACCGTTGCCCCGTTTTCCGACTCCGGCTGGCTGGTGATTCGGTTGGGATACTGCTGTTGCCATTGCTCCTCCGTGGAGTAGATCGAATCCTACTGAAGTCAGTTTGACGGAGAGGTTTGGCGGAAGAGGCACGGAATTGTGTCAGTTGTGTGGAGATGGTACGTAGGCACCCATTGCCGAAGGCGGCGAAACACTTGCATGCGAGTTCGAGAAATGAGCCGGAGGTGCGCGGTGGGTGTTGGAGATCCGGCTGACGGTGTGCCGCAGGATGTATCTTGGCACCACCAATGTGCTCATGTCATTCAGAGCGCCTTCGGCGCTAAGAATCTCCCGGCGAGGGCTCCACGGCGTTGCGCGCCTCTGAGTGACGCCGCCTCGTTGGTCCTTCGCGGAAGTATCATCACAACTCTTCGGGTCACCAACTCACAAGCTGAAACCAATTCTCGGTACGGAGCCGCAGGGTCCACGGCCTCCGGCCTCTGAGTGACGATGCCGCTTTGGTCCTACGCGAAGCAGCATCTCACCTCTTCGGGTCAGCAGTCTATCTACCTCGCCACTTGCTGTGCGCCCTTGAGATTGAACAGCGACTTGAAGCTGGGTGCCTGTCCATACATGAGCACACCAACGCGGTACAGACGGGCGGCAAACATCATCGCCAAGACGATAGCAACGAGCAATCCACCGATGCTGATCGCGATCTCCCACCAATACGGATTACCGTTGATCAGCCGCAACATCGCCACGAAAACGGTCGTGCCCGGGAAGAGATAGGCGATGCGCGCGATCGTCCCATCCGGATTGCTCATGCTCGCCAGGGCGGCGAAGTAGCCGATCATCATCACTGTCGTCATCGGGGCGACAGCAGTGCCGACCTCCTCCTGCCGCGAGACCATCGAACCCACACCGGCATAAAGCGCACCGTAGAGCAGGAATCCCAACAGGAAGTAGACCAGGAACCATCCCATGCTGGACCAGGCGATCCAGGCAAAGTTGATATCGAGCAGTTGATCCTCGGAGACACCGACGAGTTTGCCGATCTGAACCTGGAGGCTGGCGATGATGCCGAAGGTCAGCACCAACGGCACGAACTGCATCAGCGCAGTCATCATGATACCGATCACCTTGCCCGCCAGCAGGTCACGCGGCGTGGCGGCGTTCACCATGATCTCCATGATGCGACTGGCCTTCTCTTCCACCACACCCTGACTGATCCACTGCCCATACATGACCACGAAGATGAAGATGATGATGGTCGAGGCGTAGGCGATGATGAAGTTCACGATATCTTCGGTACCATTGCCCTCGTCTTCGCTGGCGGTGGGATCGGCCTGCACCGTCGTCATCGTGGGCGGGGTGAAGAGTTGCTGCACCTCGCTGGCGGAGAGACCGGTGGCATCGATCCGCTCCTGGATCGCGATCGATGAGGCGGTAGCTACCAACATCTGGGCCAGGCTGTTCTGGATATCGCCATCGTCGGTGATGACGGTGAACGCGAGTTCATCGTTCGGACGAGTCGCGATCAGGGCAGCATCGGCGTCGCCACGCTCCACCGCATCACGCGCGGCGGTATCGTCCGCCACCTCACTGATCTCAAACCGACGGTCGGCATCGTTACTCAACGCGTCAAGCATTGGTGGCAGCAAAACGGAAAGGTTCGCGTTCGCCTGATCCACCACCACAATGGTATTCACGGTGGGTCCACCACTGTCATCGCCGCGAAACTTGGCGATGATGATGGGGCTGAGCGCCAGCAACGCCACGATCAGGATCTGCACGATCAACCCGGCCCGATACGATCGCTTGCCGAGCGTGGCCTGTATTTCCCGACTGGCAATCAGCTTGATGCGCTTGATATCAAACATCAAAGAGCTCCTTGGTGGCTAGGTGTGATCTCTCGTGGTTCCCACCGGTTTCTCGGAGGGCAGACCAGCTGCCCTGCTACCGATCAATGCCGCGAGGGTCATATTAGCGAGCAACGGTCTGGGCGCGGTTGAGACGGAAGATACTGAGCAGACTCGGTTTCTGACCATACATGAGCACACCAGTGCGGTAGACGCGTCCCGCCAATAGCATTGCCAACAGACCAGTTACGGCCAGGATCGCAATGCTCATCAAGATCTCACCGGTGCCAGGATTCCCCATCAGAATGCGCGCCATCGCCACGAAGGGTGAGGTGAATGGAATCTGGAACAGCACCCTGGAGAAAAGCGAATCCGGTAGCGCCATGACAACGTACGCCAGCATCAGACCCACGATCACGAGGATCATGATCGGCGCGATCGCCTGATTGACCTCTTCCTGCCGACTCACGAGTGAACCCGTGGCGGCGAAGAGCGATCCGTACAGCATGTAGCCGAGGACGAAGTAGACCAGGAAGACCCAGATGGCCTGGAACGAGATCGCCGCGAAATCCAGATCGAAGGTCGATGTCAGTTGCACACCCATTGCATTGGCGATGCGCGGCTGCAGCGCAAACGCGAGTCCACCTGCAAGTAGCATCGGCACCGTCTGGCACAGCCCGGCAATCAGGACGCCGAGAATCTTGCCGACCAGGAGGTCGCGCGGAGTGGCGGCGTTGACCATGATCTCCATCATGCGGCTGCTCTTCTCCTCCACCACGCCCTGGGCGATCCAGGTGCCGTACATGATGAGAGACATATAGATCAGTACCAGGCCGATATTGACCACGGCGAACATGGGACCACTGAAGTTATCCGCCGGATTCTGCGTCTCACCCTGCGGTCCTTCAACCGTGATGGCCGGAGCAGCGACCAGCCCGGCCGCCTGATCCTGCGGCACGCCAAGCTGAATCGCTTCCACCTCGACATTGCCCGCAACAATCGCGGCCTGCACGCGTTGAGCGGTGATATCGAACACACCGGAGTTGCTGGTGACGATCTCGTAGTTGGGTGCGCCGTTCTCGTTGGTGAGAATGACCGCGAGGGCGGCATCGCCATCCTTTACCGCGGATCGGGCGGAATCGGCTCCCTCCGTGTATTCCACCACCTCCAGCGGTGGCAGACCCGGAATATCGTCGGTGAGACGTCCCTGGAGCGATGTCGCCAACGAGCTATTGGTCTCGTCAACCACAATCACCTGACCACCCAGTGAATCGCCGGTGAAGTAGCTGATCGCAATCGGCGAGAGTCCCGCCAGTATCGCGACGATCACCTGCACGATGAGGGTGATGCGATAGGCCTTCATCTTGAATCTGGTCGTTACCTCGCGGCGCGCGACCAGTTTGATGCGTGTGAAATCGAACATGCTTATGCTCCCATTACCTGCCCTGATCCCCGGGCATAAGGGCACGCGTTGCTGCTCGTGCTCCGCACTTGGCCGCCTTCGGCAGAATCCAATGCGAAGCGGAGTAGGTACACGCCGGACTCCTTGCTATCTAAGCAAGGACCAGCGTCGAACGATCCGCCCCTTCTGCCTCCGGCAGTGCGCTTCGCGCGGAGATTCTTCGGGCTTCGCCCTCTGAATGACGGTGAGCACATTCAGCTACCCAATCACGCTCGCGGGAACGGCCAGTTCCTCGGCGGTTGGCTGCAACTCGGTCGGCATCTGGCGCACCAGTTCCAGGAAGACATCGTTCAGGCTGGGATAATCGATCTCGAACATCGTCACCGGCAGATCGCGGTCGATCGCCGTCCTCAGAATGCCGCGGGCCGCATCCTCATTCGGTACACCGATCTCCACCAGATCGGAGCGACGACTGACCACATGCACATCCGGAATACCGTCCAGCCAGGCCATCTCCCTATCGCCCGCAACGGCGAAGCGAAGGTAGTGTTCATTCGTGCTCTGGCGGACCTCATCAACCGAGCCGGAGATGAGGAGGTGGCCGCGATGAATGATGGCGACGTCTGAGCTCAGCTCCTGGGCATCGTTCAATTGGTGAGTGGAGAAGATCAGCGTCTTGCCCTGACTCACCAGCTCCTGGAAGGCATCCTTCATTTGCTGGGCATTGACCGGATCCAGACCCGAATAAGGCTCGTCCATGATCAGAATCTCCGGATCATGGAGGATCGCCGCCAGAAACTGGATCTTCTGCTGATTACCCTTGGAAAGTTGATCGACCGTCTTGTGGCGATTCTCGGTGACATGGAACCGTTCCAGCCATTCGTCGATTCGCCGTTGCACATCCTGCTTGCTGGCGCCGTACAACTGGCCGATGAAGAGCAGTTGATCCTCCACCTGCATCTTCGGGTAAAGCCCGCGCTCCTCAGGTAGATATCCGAACTGGGCGCGTTTAAGATCGCGGGTTGGGGTGCCATTCCAGGTGATCTGACCGGTATCGGGTCGGATGATATCCAGAATCATCCGCATCGTCGTGGTTTTGCCGGCTCCGTTGGTACCGAGGAAGCCGAAGATGGAACCCGGTTTTACGTCGAACGAGACATCGTTCACGGCGGTGAACGACCCAAATGTCTTCACAATGTGTTCGATTCTGAGTGTCACGCACATCCCCTTCTACCAAACCAACATGCTGCCATGATTGTCGCCGGAATCATGCCACAAGCTGTCACAGCTCTTCGTCAATTGCGTTCGCAATGCGCGGTCTTGTTCACACGCCCCATCTGACATCGTTAACTCCACTCGAATTGCGGATGACCAGACGCGTTTCATGCCCGATACTAAACCAAGCGAAGCTGCACACACGTCAGAAAGGGCTGACCATGTCCGATACCAAGATACCTGCACCGTACGGGAGCTGGGCATCGCCGATCACCGCGGAATCGTTGACTGGAGCGGTTGTCTCCATCAAGGAACCCGGCACCGACACCGATGCCATCTACTGGCTGGAGGGTCGGCCTGCGGAGAAGGGGCGCTCCACGCTGATCCGGCTCAAGGACGGTGTGACAACGGAACTGACACCGAATCCCTTCGATGTCCGCACGCGCGCTCACGAGTATGGTGGCGGTAGCTGGACCGCTCGCGACGGCGTGGTTCTGGTCAGCAACGGTACCGATGGCCGGATCTATCGTGTCTCGGACGATGGCCCGGCACCGATCACGGCCGAGGGGCCGTGGCGATTCGCCGATCTCCTCATCGATCCCCATCACAATCGCATCATCGCCGTCCGTGAGGATCACACGCTGGACGATATCGAAGCGATCAACACGCTGGTCCAACTCGAGTTGGACGGTCCGAACGAGGACGGCGGTCAAGTGATCGTCAGCGGCACCGATTTCGTGGCATCGCCAGCGCTCTCGCCGGATGGCACGATGCTCAGTTGGCTGCAATGGAATCACCCCAACATGCCGTGGGACGGCTGCGAATTGTGGTACAGCGAGGTCGAGGAAGACGGCACGCTGCACAATATCCATCACGTTACCGGCGGTCTCACCGAAAGCATTGTGCGGCCGCGTTGGAACAACACGCTCCTGCCTGTCTTCGCCAGCGATCGCACCGGCTGGTGGCAACTTTATGCCGATCGCGGCGCGAACGGTATCCAGCCGATCATGGCACCTACTGAAGCGGAGTTCGCACAGCCGCAGTGGGTCTTCGGTATGAGTACCTGGGATTTCACCGCCGATGGTCGCGTGGTTTGCGCCTGGAACACGAACGGCGAGTGGCACCTCGGTCGACTTGATGTCGCCATGACACCGATCCACGAGTACGATCTGCCGTTCACCGCGATCAGCGATGTGCACGTGCAGCAATCGACCGACACGGTCATCTTTCTGGGTGCATCACCGACGGATCTGGGCGGTCTGGTACAACTCGATCTCGCCACGGGCGAATGGCAGTACCTGCGTCAGGCGAGCGCCGAACGTATCGATCCGGATTACATCTCTGTGCCGGAATCAATCAGCTGGACCAGCGAGGACGGCTCCACCGCCTACGGTTTCTATTACGCACCGGCAAACAGGGACTTCACCGGTCCCGATGACGAGTTGCCACCGCTGATTGTGGAGAGCCACGGCGGTCCGACATCGCAGACGAGCTCCACATTGAGCCTCAAGCGACAGTTCTGGACGAGCCGCGGATTCGCGATTCTGGATGTGAACTACGGCGGTAGCACCGGCTACGGTCGCGATTACCGCAATCGCCTCCAGGGGACCTGGGGCATCGTCGACGTCGATGACTGCGTTACCGGTGCCGAGTACCTGGTCGATCAGGGTCTGGTTGATCCGGCCCGACTGGCGATCCGCGGCGGTAGCGCCGGTGGCTTCACAACGCTGGCCGCACTCACCACAACACAGGTGTTTGCGGTAGGCGTGAGCTACTTCGGTATCGGCGATCTGGAAGCGATGGCGCGTGATACCCACAAGTTCGAGAGTCGGTATCTGGACGGACTTGTGGGTCCGTACCCGGAGGCGAAACAGACGTATATCGATCGATCCGCTGTCCATCACGTTGATCGTTTGGAGGCGGCGATGTTGTTACTGCAAGGTCTGGAGGACAAGGTTGTCCCACCAAATCAGGCGACGATGATGGCCGAGGCCGTACGCCAGAAGAGTCTTCCGGTGGCACATATCGAGTATGAGGGTGAGGGTCACGGATTCCGCCAGGCCGCCACGATTCAGCACTCGACGCTGGCGGAGTTGGCGTTCTTCGCGCGCGTGTTCGTCTTCACCCCGGTCGACGACATCCCGGCGATCGATATCGCCAACGCGTAATCACGTTGAGGCCCGGGGTTGATCCCCGGGCCCACGTTATCCCTGTCCCAGCAAATCCATCAGATGGATACTGGTCTCGATACCCTGATAGAGCCGCTCCAGGCGATAGCTCTCATTGGGACTGTGGTTCGCTTGCTCCGGCGCGCCGTAGGGCACGAGGAACGATGGCAGACCCAATGTCTGCGTCCAGACGCTGTCCGGCAAGCTGCCACCAGCGGAGGGCACACTGATCGGTACTGTGCCGAATCCGCGTTCGACCGCCGCGCGGACGATATCACCCATCGGATGTTCGACCGGTGTGAAACTCGGCAACATCCCGCCGTCCAACCGCTTGATCGTGATGCCCTTACCGTGCTTGTCGACGTGGGCGCTGATCTTTTCCCAGATCTCGTCCGGTGTCTGATCCGGCACCAATCGCATATCGATCTTCATGCTCGCCCTGGCCGGCAGCACGGTCTTACTACCCTCGCCGCTATAACCACCGGTGATACCAGCGATATTCAACGTTGGCTGGAACATGATCCGCTCGGCGTAGCTGCGATCGGCGGGAGGAACCATCTCGGTCAGACCGATGCCGGCGATCGTAGCCGCCGTATCGAACGGTAGCTTTTCAAGTGCTGCCTGCGCACCGGGCGTGGGCACGCGCACGTTCTCGTAGAAATCCTCGATCAGGACGTAGTTCTCATCGTCGATCATCGTGTTCAACAGTCGCGCTAACGCCAGGATCGGATTCGGAGCAACACCACCCCAGTGACCGGAGTGGAGATCGCGGTTCGCGCCAGTGGCCTCGATCTCGACGTAGAGCAAGCCGCGCACACCGTACTCGATTTCGGGATAACGATCGTCTGTGACAGGTCCGTCACTGGTGTAGACGAGATCGGCCGCCAGTATGTCCTTGTTGGCGGTAACGATCGTATCCAGATGCGGACTGCCGACTTCCTCCTCGCCTTCCAGCATGATCTTGACGTTGCACGGAAGCGATCCGTTTGCCTTCAACCAGTGGCGGATCGCGGCAATATGGCTGAAATGCTGCGCCTTGTTATCGGCAACACCACGACAGTAGATCCGGCCGTCGCGAATCGTGGGCGTGAATGGATCGGAATGCCAAAGTTCCAGCGGATCGGCGGGCTGGACATCGTAATGGCCATAGAACAGTACTGTCGGTTTACCGGGTGCACCCAACCATTCGCCGTAGATCACCGGATGGCCCGGAGCATCAAGCCTGCGAACGGAAAGTCCGGCGTCCCGCAGGAGCGATTCCTCCAGCACCGCACACTCCTCCACGCCTATGTTTTGGGCGCTGATACTCGGCTGTCGTAGCAGCGTGAACAGATCCTGCAGATCATCATCACGGTGGGATCGTGCCCGTTCCAATGCAAGTTCACGTGGTGGTGTGGTCATGTAACGTAGCTCCTCGGACAGTCGAATCTCATTCGCTCTAGCGTCGAGGCAGCTGGAGTTGATGTCAATCCTCGAACCACCACTGCAAACCCGTTCATTACTCGCTCCAAACCCCCTCGTTCGTCCTGGAATAGCGATTAACATACCGGAGCATCAGGGAAGCACACACGCTCTACCGTATAATTTGGCGAACATCTGATCAGCGACCAGTGGGGTACAGGAATGCAGCGAATCAAATCCATTGTGAGATGGTTCGCGAATACGCCGTTTGCGCGATCGCTCCGATTTCGGCTGATCAGTATCGTGCTCCTGGCCTCGCTACCGACGATCGCGTTGCTCTTCCTCACAGCCTCACAAGCGCGCGGTGATGCGATCAATGTGGCCAAGGATGAGGCCCAACGCATCGCCACCCAGACGGCTACACAGCAAGCCCGCGAGATGGACCGGGTGGAACGCGAGCTTTTCCTGCTCAGCCGCCTTCCGGAAGTGAAATCGGATAACTCGGCCGCCTGCACGGAGTTCTTCGAATCATTGGTTGAGGCTCCGGAAAATCCGATCTACGTTGACCTGCGGGTGATCGGACTGGATGGCAAAGTACACTGCCGCAGCGCGGTTTCAAATCCCCTCGGGCCGAATGAGGATCGAGAGTTCATTAACCAGGCGATCCGCCAGCATACCTTCACCGTCGGCAGCTATCGCATCAATCCACTCAACGACCACAGCATCATCAGCTTCGCCGCGCCGATTGAGAACGAAGACGGCAGCTCCGATCGCGCCATCGTCGCCACGCTCGATCTCGGCGAACAGTCGCTTGGTCTGGAGGCAGACTCGCTCCCGACCGGCTCCGTGCTCAGCATGGTGCGCGATGATGGCATGTTGCTATTGCAGGAACCACCGCAGAATGAGGTTCGCGTTGGCGTCTCGCTGGTGGGCACACCGGCCGTGGATGCCGCTCTCACGGAGCAGACGGACGCCCCTCATGACGCCTGGATCTCGGCCTCCGCACCGATTGCCATCAGCGCCCCCCAACCCAACGGCATCCCCGCACATATCGTGGTGCAGATACCGGAAGCAGAGATCGTACGGCGCGCCGATGATGCGTTCAAGGAAAACCTGGCCAAGCTCGGTGTGGCCGCAGCCATCGCGGTGCTGGCGGCGTGGATCAGCGCCGATCTCTTCACCAGTCGGGATAGTGAGACCCGCAAGACGATCGTCGCCGAGCTCTATCACAGCTTCAGTAGCGGCATCGTCGATCATCTGGACACAATCGTGGACACCAACGTCACCGATCACGCCGCCATCGGCGATCAGGCAAAGGGGCTGGATGGCCTCAAGCAAACGATCGCCGCCTTCCGTTACGCCTTCCCGGATGGCGAGGTCGTGCCGCGTGAGATGCTGGCGGATCGCGACAAGGTGATCGTCCGTGTCTCCCTGACCGGTACACAGGTCGGCGAGTTCCAGGGCATCTCGCCCAGCGGAACCCGCATGATCGCGGACGGTATTGAGACCTTCTCGTTCCGCGATGGTTTGATCAGTGAGATCTGGAGTCTGATGGGACCGTTAATGCCGATGAGCGTGGTGGAGCATCCCGAGGAAGTGGAGATCGAACCAGCACCCGTGCAACCGTCCTTCTTCAAGCGAGTGAGACGTCGCTTTGGCCGTCGTGGCAAGGACGATGCGACATGATCCTGCTGAACTCGGCGGCCCACGCTCGCGCTCGCGGTGAGTACGATACCCGCCATGAAGCCGAGGCGATCGCCCAATCCCTCCCCGTCCTCTGGCAACGCACCAACCGCGCCGGATGGTCGCGACTGCTCCGCTTTCCCCGCTGGCTGTTTAACGGATTTCGGCGCAACAACGCTGGCGATCTGGCGGCGGCAATCGCCTATCACATCCTGATCGCGATGGTGCCGATCTTCTTCCTGCTCGTCGGTGTCTCCGGTTTGTTTCTGCAGAGCGGTGCCGCGCTACGTCAGGCTGAACGCATCATCAACACGATCTTCCCGGAAGGCAGTGGTAGTGTTGACGCCTTCGATGCCGCCATCGCCACGCGCCAGAGCTCGGGACTCATCACCCTGGCGTCGTTCATCGCGTTCTCCTGGGCGGGTACCGGTCTTATCAGTTCGATGTCGCGGGGGATGAATCGCATCTACAACGTGCGGAACGCGACATTCATCACGGAAAAGCAGCGCGGCTTCACCGTGATCATGCTCTTCCTGCTCTTCTTTGTGCTCTCGGTGTTGGCATCGACATTACCCACGTTGCTCCTGCTCCTGGATCTACCCGAGACCCTGGATGCAGTGTTCCTGGGCACGCGCACAGCGCAGCTGATCGCCTACGGCACCGCGCTCTTCTTCACGTTGGCGCTCTTCTTTGTCATCTACCGTATCGTGCCGAATGCCCGACAGAAACTACTGGATGTCTGGCCGGGCACACTGATGGCATCGCTACTCTTCATGGTGATGGTGCAGGTATTTCCCATCTACATCGAGATGGTTGGCGGTGTGAACCGCTATGGACCGCTCCTCGGATTGATCTCGCTGCTCGTGGTCGCGCTCTATTTCCTGGCGCACACGATCCTCTTTGGCACGTTCATCAACTCCCGCTGGCAGCGACGTCGGCAGCGGATTCAGATGCAGAGACGACTGTTGCGGCAACGAGAGCTGGGTACCGCCTAGCGCGGCCATTCCACCACGGGTTCGGAACTCTTCTTCTCCGGGAAGCTGTGGCCCCATTGCTCTTCGTTCTTGACGAAGGTGGATCCCCACTCGGTCTCATCGAAGCCCCACTTGGTATCCGCCTTACGCTCGTCATCCGAGCGAGAGAACAAACTCCCGCCACCGAAGAGATCCGCGTATTCCTCTTGCGAGCTACGCTGGTGCGATGAACGACGACCATCCGATGCATAGGTCGACGATGGTTTGATCGATTTCTCCGGAGCTGGCTTCTCGCCTTCGTGGAGATCGACACCGAAGTACTCCGCCATGCGCTCGACCAGCGGACGGCCATCCGGCTCCGCCGGATTCTTCGTCGGACGAGTCTCGGGGGCATCTCGCTGCGCCTCCTTCTTGTCCCCGCGGCTAATCAGACCGAAGAGGAGGAAGGCGATGAAAATGACGAAACTGATGTTATCCAGGATGAAATCGGTAATGCGCTCCATGATATGACGGCTAACACCTCCGGTCTGCGAGAACTCATACCTTTATGATACCCGGGCCAGGAACACAGCGCTGAACCTTTTCGTCCCCGCACACGATAACTAGGTAGCATGCAGAGACCGAATGTATCCTCACCAGCCAAAGAGAACCTCTCTGATCTTGATCTCATTGAGTTGGTGGCCAATCAGGATGAGGATGCCCTGCGTGAACTCTACGAGCGACATGCCCGATGGCTCGCATATCGACTCCAACGCTCGTTACCCAGGGATACTGTGGAGGATGTCCTGCAGGAAACCTTTCTCGCGGTTTGGAAATCGGCCGGGAAGTATCGCGAAACCGGCGATTTCAAGGCATGGATTTGGGTTGTTGCTCGCAACAACAGTATGAGTTGGGTTCGAAAACACCATCGCCCGGGAATCTCCCTGGATGAGATGTACGACAGCGTGGCATCTCAGCGAGATATCGGTGATCAGGTGGCAGATATGCAACTCCTGCAGATAGCGATGAATACGGCCAGGGAAAGCGGGGAGATCAATGCCACCATCGCCCGGCGCGTGATCTTCGAGGGCCACCGCCAGGACGATATCGCTGAAGAACTCGACATGCCTGTCGGCACGATCAAGAGTCGGCTTCACAGGATTCGAGCGGCCATGAGAGCAGCAATAGACACGGACAAATCCAATGGAAAACCATGAAAAGCACCTGGATCAGGATCTGAATATCGATCTGGATCACGTATGGCAGGGAATACGTGGAGAGATCTGGGGTAAACCCCTCTCTCCGATGGAGAGGATCACCCGCAAACTTGTCGGCTCAGCGGCGATCGCGCGGGTGATGATGACCTCGCCCCTCATGTACCTGGCCTGGATTACAGCGAGCGTCATGGCAATCGCCTTGGGTCTCATGCTGACTGTCACATCCGGGCAGCCCTTGGTGCCACTGATGGCACCCCTCCTGGCCATTGCCGGTGTGACCTATGCCTACGGGCCTGGGGCGGATTCCGCCTGGGAACTAAGCCGGACCATGCCCGTTTCCGCCAGCATGTTGCTGCCAATACGCGTTGCCTTCATCTTCACCGTGTCGACGGTCTTCACCTGCATCGGCACGTTCTTCTCCGCCACGGCCACGGACATCACCATGCTCTGGCTCCTGCCGATGGTCGCACTCTCTCTCCTTGCTATCGCGATCGGGAGGCTCACCAACGGCTCAGCACTGGGAGGTGTTGTGTCCGGTCTGATCTGGTTCGGGATCGTTCTCGAACCCCTGCGAGATCAACTCCAACGTCCACTCAGTCAGATCGATATGGGTGTCGCGGTCTCCGGTGCAGCGATTCGTTCCCTGACCCCAATCTATCTGCTGGTAAGTGTTGCCAGCATCGCCGTGATGATGTTCTGGCGGGAAAGCGATCTATCTCGAAAGGGTCGGTTATGGAAGTGGTAAATACGGCACTCAATGTCGATCTCCGAGATGTCCGACATAGCTTCGGTCGCACCGAGGTGCTGCACCACATCGATATGACGGCCTCAACCGGCGTAACCGGTCTACTGGGTCCAAATGGAGCGGGCAAGACAACCCTTCTTCGTATTCTGGCGACCGTTTTGAAGCCGAAGGCTGGCACGGTATCGCTCCTGGGGAAAGATGCTCGCAACCGTCACGACTTGCGAGAGATTCGAAGAGATATCGGCTACCTACCTCAGCAGTTCGGCTATTACCCCAACTTCACGGTGTTTGAGTTCGTGGAGTATTTCGCGCTGCTGAAGGAGATGGACCCTGGTATGGTTCGCCCGGCAGTCGTCCAGGCCATCGAACGGGTGGGATTACAGAGTCAGGCCCGCACCAAAATGAAGACGCTGAGTGGTGGCATGGTACGGCGAGTTGGTATCGCACAGGCGATCGTCAACGAACCTGCGCTGCTTTTGCTGGACGAACCCACGGTTGGCCTCGATCCGGAACAACGCGTCCTGTTCCGCGGACTCCTGCGAGATATGGCAGATCACAGCACTGTGTTTGTGAGCACGCATCTGGTCGAGGACGTGGCGACGGCGTGCAATCACGTCGTTGTCATGGGAGATGGCCGCATCGTGTACCGCGGCACGCCGGACGAGTTGATGACGGCCGGTAACGAGACGACGGATGCCGCAGGAGATTCAGCGATGGAGCGCGGCTACAGCGCGGCATTGGCGTCTGGCCGAGCAGTAGCATCATGAACGCAACCTCCATATCGTTCAGCCGCGTATCCAGTGGGATGATTCCATCGGATTTGGTTCGGTTTGGCCAGCTGCTGCTAATCACGTTACGGCGATTCGGATTATGGATACCGGTCGCTATTGTGGCCATCGTCGGAATCGCCTGGACGCACTACGGCATTGGCACCACCTCAACGAGTGTTGTCCTGTGGTCAGATATCTCGATCTACATCGCGATCTCGTCCGCCATCGTTGGCACGGGTTGCGGCGTTCTCATGAGCTTCTATGCCGCCAGTCGCGGCCGAAGGAATATCGATGATCTCCTCGACTCCGCGGCCATGCCCGGCTGGAAGAGCGATACGCTGACCTTCGCACTGGCAGCGTGTGTGGGTGTCACGGTATATAGCCTGGTTGCTGGCTGGAATCTGCTTGCGGCAAGTCGGGTGGTGAGTTGGGGCGCACCATATTGGGTCATTCTGATCGCGGGTCTGGCAACTACCGTCGCGTACAGCATGCTTGGCACGGCTATCGGTATGATTTGGCCACACCGACTGGCTCCATTTCTCACGCTCATCACGGTAACCCTGATCTTCGTGGCGACAGCCGCTCAACCCGGTTGGCACGGAAATACGACCGTCCGAGATCTCTCCCTCTGGAATGTGCTTCTCGATCAGCAGGATGTCTACTCCCCCTGGTACGCCACCCGGTGGACGACGAATTTGCTCGACTGCATCTGGCTGGCAATCGCTATCTCCGCGGTATCGGCAACCGTGCCATTAGCCTGGAGACATCGGGAACGCTCACTCCTCATAGCAGCTGGTGTGGGTTTACTCACACTGCTCATTCCTTTCGCCATTGTCGCAGGAGGACTCCGCCCCAAGACAAATCAATGGACCAACATGGAGCATTCGATCCTGGCAGACATAGAGCTTGTTTGCTCCGTCGGCACGGCAAACGTGGAGGTCTGTCTGCATCCGGCGTGGGAATCCGAGCTTGATCGGGCCACCATCATGGCCAACGACTTCATCACACCAGTTCAGGGGCTTACTGGTGTACCGACACTCATCGTTCAGTCACCTGTAAGGCGGGGTCCAGGGAGCGGAGAGGCCGTAGATGGTATGGAAGCTCGCATCCATCTGGACAGGTACTCCCATCTGGAGTTCGCGATTCCCGATGCCATCCTGAGTTCGATCTACCCGGAGGGGCAAAGCTGGACTGATGCCCATAACTTCCTGGCGCAATGGTTGGCGGAGCGTTCCGGTACCTATGGCCCGATGCACTACAGCATGGGTGAGGTTGGACCTGAAACACCGCTTTCTATGACCGACATTGGAGAGCAACATGATAGCTATGACGCCAGGATTCAAAGCCTCGTTGACCGGTTCAACACCCTTACACCGCAACAACAACGCGCCTGGCTGGAAGCGCATTGGGACCAGCTACGTGATGGCAGTATCGACCTGGATCAACTGCCATGATTGCCGGTTCCACCCTCCGGCTGCCGAGGCTCTACCTGCGTAGTCGCAACTTCTGGCAAACGCTCGCCGCCATCCTGCTGACCATCATGCTTATGCGCTGGATCGATATCGTTGCTCTCGAAGGTCATGAGACTGAACGAGCGATTACCCTGCGCAATCTGACACTGGCACTCCACGGACTCACCGCACTGTTGGCGAGCGTCATCCTGGTGTCGGTTTGGAGTCCATTTGGAGAACCGGAACGCACATCACCAGGGATATATCGGCAGATGCGCGCTTTCCATCTGGGATCCATAACGCTGATCGCCTTCAGCGCCGGAGTAGCCTCCATCAACTCGCTATCAGGTATTACCGAACCCGTCGTCGATCTGCCATGGGTACTCATCCGCAATACGTTTGCCTACGTCGGCGTGGCGTTAGTCGCAGCCCACTGGATCGATTGCCGTCTCGCGGCGCTCATCGCGCTGGTGCTTGTCGTCCCTTCCCTGGCTATCGCCATCGCCCAACCGCATGCGCCCTTGCCGGGATGGAACACCCCAGGGTGGAACATCTTCGCGCAGGACCAGCACGATATCTGGGCGAATCTCATCTGCATACTTCTGGGCACCATTGGCATTGGCGGGTATATCCACCGCGGTGTGCAGGATACTCCCGATCAGTAGTCACGCTATCATGGCTGACATGACAGGTCCTTTAACCAACGCCAGAGCACAGGCGATCGCTACCGCCTGGATACGCACCAACGATCACCT
>JAMLHR010000012.1 GCA_023957015.1 Thermomicrobiales bacterium
GGTGTGGCAACGGTGGGAAGTGGAGGTAATGCATCGGGAACTGAAGAGTGGCTGGGGACTGGGTGACCAGCAACAGTGGTCGGCCCAGGGTGCGGCCACGGTGACGCAGTGGGTGGTCTGGGTGTACGCGGTCCTCATCCTGACGGGCGTCCGCTGTCCACCGTCCCGCCATCGGCCCACCCGGTGGTATCGTCAGCGGCGTTGGACCCCACGCGACCTGACGATGCAGCTGCGGGACGAACTGATGACGGCACCACCCCGGCAGTTAACCCCCCATTGTCCGTGGTTCCGGACCAACCCCACGGAAAATACCGCCTTGAAGGTGCTGTTGGCGGTCGCTGATGCCATCTAGCACCCCCGACACGCCGCAGACCCCCGGAATCCAGCCATCTTCACCACTCCCGAGGACGTCCACGACACTCCCCGCATCGTGAGAGTGCCAAAGTTAAGGCCGAGGCGGCCGATTGGCCGCCTCGGCCCTCTTAACTAGGAACAGGTCCCTCTACTATCCCAGAATCGCGCTCTACTTCTTGAGTGGGCCGTGTCTGTTCGAGCTTGGATCGCCAGCCATAATGCCCAGCATTACCAGCGAGTAGATCCAGCCAAGAACGGGAATGAGGTTGATGAGGATCCACCAACCGCAGGTGTTGAGGTTATGCGAGTGGAAATCGCTCTTTAGCATGTAAGCCAAAAAGGCGCTTCCAGTCTCGTGCTCACGTTGATGGTTGCCATTACCCGATTCGGTGCGTATGCCTTGTCGTCAACGGCGGGGTGCTGGGCACCTCACTCCTCATCGTCTCGGGAAATTCCCGACACCCACTTCCCGCATCTGGCGCTATGCTAGTTGGTAGGTAATCCGACTGATTAAGTCGTATATGCATCAGGTGTCTCCATGGTTTCGCCACAACATATCCTCACGTCCCTCACCCGCATCGTGCATCCGGCGTTCGGTATCGATGTCGTCAATCTCGGCACGATCTATGGCATCGAGATGGATGGCGATGTCGTCACGATCACGATGGCGCATGCGATCGACGATCCCGGCGTCCGCGGCCAGGTCGAGACCGCGATCCGCGATGGTCTGCGGCGGCGACATCCCGAGTTAGCGGCGGTCCATTTCGATCTCTCCAATGATCCACCCTGGCGGGAGGACTTCATCACCCCCGAAGGGTTACTGCAGCAGCAAAACCCGCTGCCGGCGGATGCCGCGGAGTCCGTGACAGCGGACGAGATCATGGACACACTGAAGTTCGTCATCGATCCGGAGGTCGGCGTGAATGTCGTCGATCTCGGACTGATCTACGATGTCGACCTCCACGGTACCGCCACCGTGATCACGATGACACTGACCACACCCGGTTGTCCGCTCCACGCCACCATCGAGGAAGCGGCGCGGCGCGTGATCGAAACCAGACACCCCGCCATTACAGACATCCGCATCGACCTCGTCTGGGAACCTGCCTGGAACACGGACATGATCACGGATGCAGGAAAGGAGCAACTGGGATGGTAACGAACCGACCACCGATCGAGGCCGACTGGAAGATCAACAAGGTGTTGGAGACGTATCCGGAACTGTTGGAGGTGCTGGCGGAGATGAGTCCGGCATTTGCCAAGCTCCGCAATCCCATGATTCGCAAGGTGCAATCGCGGCTGGTGACCGTCACGCAGGCCGCCGGTGTGGCCGGTATCAATCCGGCGGAGATGTTGACCAGGTTGAATGGTGCGGTCGGACATGAGACCGAGAACACCACCACCATCACCCCAGAACTAGTCCCCTCTGCCGTGCCGGATTGGGTCGCCGATGCCATCATTGCCGTCGAACTCGATGTCCGCCCCATCCTCGCTCGCGGCGAGGAGCCGTTCGGTGTGATCACCGAGGCGACAAAGGGAGTACCGGTGGGCCAGGCGCTGTCGCTGCGATCACCGTTCGATCCGGTACCGCTGCGGGATGTGCTGGGGAAGCAGGGATTCGAGGCCTACTCCTCCGGTGCTGGCGACGACTGGACGACGTTTTTCCTGCGCACGCGAGAAATTAAACCACCCGCTGCACCGACGGTGGTTCCAGCAGAAGAGGCGGCCGTGACAGCCGAAATCACGATCGATGTCTCCGAGCTGGTCCCACCCGAACCCATGATACGGATTCTGGCGGCATTGGAGGAACTGCCGGACGGCGGCAGACTGATCGTTCACCACGTTCGCCGACCGATGCATCTCTATCCGCGTCTGGATGAACTCGGCTACGGCCATCAGACCATCGAATTGGCACCTGATCAGATCGAAGTCGTCATCGACAAATCCCACGCGCAACCATGATGCCCGTCGCCGGCGGCAACGCTGCTCCCTTCCACATTCCGGCGCGATACATGCTGACCTCCATTCTCTGTCTGGTGGGTTGGGCGATTCTGCTGCCGTGGATGCTGCCGAAACTGGTATCCGCACCGCTCTCGTATCCGGTGATCGCCTGGGTCCATCTCCTCACCATCGGTTGCATTGGCTCGATGATCCTCGGTGCCAGCATTCAACTGGTACCGGTGGCGTTGCAGACACCCTTCCCGGCACCGAGAGTCGCGGAGTGGTCCTGGGTTGTCTGGATGCTCGGTATCATCCTCTTCGAAATCGGATTCAGCCGCGAGATACTGCCGCTACTCGGACCGGGTGCCACCCTCCTCGGTACCGTTCTCGTCGGCTATGCGATAGCAGTCACGGCGATGTTCATAGCAGCACCGCACCGGGATGCGGTTGCCTGGCACCTTCTGGCGGCTGCGTGGTTGGCGATTATCGGTTTCGTGCTCGGGTGGTTGCTCGCCTTGACCAACGTCAACGGTGTGCTTGGCGGACGCCTACTTCCGATTCTGGCGGCCCATATCGTCTGTATGATCGTTGGCTGGATCGGGATGACACTACTCGGTGTCGGCTACAAACTCATCGGTATGTTCACTCTCGCTGAACGCCACCTGGATCAGCAACGCGCCCTCGCCTCCGGTTTCTTCGTCACGACCGGCACACTGCTGATCCTGCTCGCCATCGTAGCCTCCTGGCCGCGCGGTTGGGTCACGGGTGGTGCTGTCATGATCACCTGGGGTGTGATCATCGCGTTCATTGAGGTGGAGCGCATGTATCGCAAGCGGATGCGCAAGGCCATCGATATCCACATGCCGTTCGCCATTGCCTCGCTGGTGGCCATGCTGATCGCTGTCTCGGCTTTTGTGATCGTGAGTACGGAATCCACACCACTCTCGCAGCCATTGACGATAACCGCTGTCTGGATCGCGCTCATCGGCTGCTTCCTGGTCGCCATCCAGGGGTTCTTCCACAAGATCTCGACGTTCCTGATCTGGCTCCATACCTATGCGCCGTTCGCTGGCAAGCAACCCGTGCCGCAGCTGGATAGCATGTACGATCGTCGACTCGCCTATGCCGGACTAATCTCGTGGCTGTTCGGTACGGTGACGATCGCCGCGGCGTTGATGGAGTGGCTGCCGCTGTGGTGGGGATGGAGTATCGGCATCTGGCTCGGGACGGGGCTCTTCGTGGTCAATGTGGTGCGGATCGGTCGACACTGGTTCGCGCCGATGCTCTCACAACCTGCAGGTACCCGATGCTAGAGCGGGTTCGCGTGTATGGTCGGTAGCAGGGGAGCTAGTCTCCCCTTTGAGCCGCATCGCCGCACAGATAACCCCGGACTCAGCCGGGGTTATCTGTGTCTCTTCTATTCCTGGCTCTTCGATTGCTCTACGGTGTGATGTGGATGGCTGTAGTTCCGGATCAACCGACCACTGCGGTTGTAGTCAACGTAATCCCACATCCACTTGAAGAAGACGTAGATCTTGTTGCGGAAGTTGATCAGCCGCAGGATATGGATGAACGCCCACACCGCCCAGGCAGGATAGCCACTGAACTTCATACCGCCAATGGAAGCGACGGCACTATTGCGACCGATCGTCGCCATCGAACCGTAATCCTTATAGACGAAGGGCTCATATGGCTCACCAGCGATACCGTGGAGGATATTGACCGCAGCGTGTTTGCCACCCTGCTGAGCAACCTGGGCAACACCAGGCAGCGGTCGCCCTTCCGGACCCGGTATATGCGCGGTATCGCCGATAACAAAGATCTCCGGATGACCCGGTATATGCAACTCCGGTGTGACGATGATTCGCCTGGCGCGATCAAGCTCCGCCACATCGGCGACACCCTGGTTGATCGAGGCACCCTGAATACCGGCCGCCCAGACCACCAGACCAGCCTCGATCCGCTCGTCCTTGTTGACCTCGACACCGCGGGCATCAACACCCGTCACCATCGCGTTGGTGTGGACTTCGACACCGAGCTTCTCCAACGATTTCCGCGCTGCTGCGGAGAGTTCGGGATCAAACGGCGGCAGAATGCGATCCATACCCTCCAGCAACACAACCCGCGTGTGTCGGGTATCGACGTTCTTGAACTCTCTGGTCAGCGTATAGCGCGAGAGTTCGGCGATTGCGCCGGCCATCTCAACACCGGTTGGTCCACCACCAACAAGGACGTAGGTGAGCAGCCGATTGCGCTCTGCCGGATCCTCGGCGACCTCCGCCAACTCGAAGTTAAGCAGGATCCGCTGCTGGATACGTTCAGCGTCTTCCAGGCTCTTGAGACCCCAGGCGTATTCGGACCACTGATCGTTACCGAAATAGGCATCGCGCGCACCGGCGGCAATGATCAGATAGTCGTAATGGATGGGCTCACCCGCGGCCACGATCACCTGCTTGTTGGCTTCGTCGATATCCACGGCTTCGTCGAATACGATCGTCAGGTTCTTTTGGCGTCGGAACAAGCGGCGCAGCGGCTGGGCGATGTGCTCCGGGGAAAGCTGGCTGGATGCAACCTGATAGAGAAGCGGGACGAACAGGTTGTAGTTCCTGCGGTCGATGAGTGTGACTTTGACCTGCTCGCCGGCAAACGCCCTGGCAGCATCAACGCCACCGAATCCACCGCCGATGATGACGACCTCCGCTGCTCTCGGGACATTCCATTTCTGTGTGGTATCTACCACCGTGTACTCCAGTGCAGCGCTGGTCGCGCCGCTATCAACGAGGTCGAAAACTGATATCCGGGTGAAACCGAACCTCGGTCATCACCCGGATAAAAGTACCGCCGCACCGGGAAGAAATCCAGTGGGCTGTTTATATTCGTTTCGCTAGGCTTCGCGCACCGCGCCAACCAGTTTCTGGAGCGAATCCTTGGCATCGCCGAAGAGCATATTCGTCTGCGGCTTGTGGAACAGCTCGTTCTCCACACCGGCGAACCCGGGGCTCATACCACGCTTGAGCACGATGACGCGTTCGGCGTCATCCACCTTCAGAATCGGCATACCGTAAATCGGGCTGGACGGATCGTCCCGTGCGGCCGGATTGGTAACATCATTCGCACCAATGACAAGCGCCACATCCGTGCGCTGGAAGTCATCATTGATGGCATCCATTTCATAGAGATCCTCGTAGGGCACGTTTGCTTCCGCCAGCAACACATTCATATGCCCCGGCATACGACCAGCTACCGGGTGAATGGCGTAGCGGACATTGACGCCTCGTGCCTGAAGCACCGTCGCCAATTCCTGGACCGCGTGCTGCGCCTGCGCCACCGCAAGTCCATAACCCGGCACTACGATCACGCGCTTGGCATACCCAAGCGAGATACCAGCATCCTCAACGGTGGTCTCGCGAATCGGCTTGGCCTCACCGGATGACTCGATCCCACCCTTCACTGCAGCAGCACCGAAGCTGCCGAAGATGACATTGACGAGGCTGCGGTTCATCGCCTTCGCCATCAGCAACGAGAGGAAGAGACCACTGGCACCGACCAACGTACCCGCCACAATCAGCGGCTGCAGGTTGAGCGCAAAACCGGTGAGGATACCGGCGATACCAGAGAAGGCATTCAAGATCGCGATAACCACGGGCATATCTGCGCCACCGATTGGCACGACAAGCAGGAAGCCCGCAACCAGCGCCACGATAAACGCAATCACCAGCAGCGTATCACCAAGTCCCCCGGAACCCGCGAGGATCGAGGCAATGATGAGCACGATCATGCTGCCAACGCTGGCGAACGCAACCAGATTGCGCTCAACTGGCAACTTGAAGCTCGTGACGCTCTTGATACCCTGGAGCTTGGCATAGGCAACCAGGCTACCGGTGAAGGTCAGCGAGCCGATGACCGCACCAAGCACGATGGTCGCAAAGGTACCTGTGGCGATATTGGACTTCCCGAGCGCTTCGGAAACACCGATAAACGCCGACGCCAAACCGCCGAGACCATTGAACATGGCGACCATCTGCGGCATGGCGGTCATCTTGACCCGCATGGCGATGACGTACCCCGGCGCACCGCCCACGACCATCGCCAGAACCATCCAGATGTAGTTCTTGTCGATGCTTTCGTGGAAGAAGGTTGCCAGAATCGCCAAACCCATACCGGCCACGGCGAACGTATTACCCTGACGAGCAGTTCTCGGTGAGCTCAGCCGCCAGATAGCCACGACAAACAACGCCGCTGACAAAAGGTAGATCAAATCGACGATGGCTCGTCCCCAGTTATCGATCATGAACCCTTCTCCTCGCGACTGGAGTCCTTTTCACGTCCCTTGAACATTCCCAACATGCGGTCTGTCACAAGGTACCCACCGACAACATTCGCCATGGCCGCGGCAATGGCAATGAATGCCAGCGCCTGCAAAATGAATCCGTCAACCGAACCGAGCACCAACATACCGCCAAGCACAATGGTGCCGGAAATCATGTTGGTACCACTCATCAAGGGCGTATGAAGTGTGGGTGGAACGCGCTGAATCAACACGGTACCCAAAAAGGAGGCCAACACCAACACATAAATGGCCGCCAGGAATGTCTCATCCATTACTCGTCGTCTCCTCGTCATCGACTACGGCGGGGTGACTGTCTTCCGCCACCTCTACGATCTCATCGACCACTTCCTCGATATCCGCATCCGCAACAATGACTTCGGCTACTTCCTCGACTATCTCCTCCGCTGGCTCTTCGACCACCGTCGGTGCGGAAGCAGCGTCAAGACCCATCATTGAACGGGTCTGGGCCTGAACGATTTCACCGTTGTGGGTGATGCACATGCTGGAGATGATCTCGTCCGCGAAGTTGAGATCAATCCGACCATCCTTGACCAGAAGATCGAGGAAGTTGGTGATGACCTTGGCGTACATCTGGCTGGCATGCACGGGAAGCGTCGCCGGCAGATTCAAGAGACCAATAATGGTAATGCCATTGTGATTGGCGATCTCGCCAGGTTGCGTGAGCTCGCAGTTACCACCAGTCTCGGCGGCGAGATCCACAATCACGCTACCATGGCGCATACGCTCAACCGCTTCAGCCGGGATCAGCTTCGGTGCCGGACGCCCGGGAACGAGCGCGGTCGTGACGACGACATCGGCCTTGGCGATGAAGTCATTCAGACCCTCCTGCTGACGGCGGAGTTCTTCCGGTGTGGCTTCGCGGGCGTAGCCGCCCTTGGTCTCGGTATCACTGGAACCAGTGTCGATAACGACGAAGTTGGCACCAAGACTTTCGACCTGCTCCTTCACCACCGGACGCGTATCGTAGGCATCCACAACGGCACCGAGGCGCCGCGCGGTGGCGATCGCCTGCAAACCCGCAACACCAGCGCCGAGCACCAGCACACGCGCCGGTCGAATAGTACCGGCGGCAGTCATCAGCAATGGGAAGAACTTGGGGAGGTGATCAGCCGCCAACAACACCGCCTTATAACCGGCGATGGTGCTCATGGCGCTGAGCGCATCCATACTCTGGGCGCGCGTGATACGCGGTACGGCATCAACTGCCATCGCCGTCACACCGGACGCCGCGAGTTGCCGATTCAAATCATGGCTGACAAGCGGAGCCAGATAGCTCACCATCACTTGACCTGGTCTGATATCGCCAAGCTCTCCCCGTTCAGGGGAGGGTGCTTGCACACGCACCAACACGTCAGCGGCGGCATGTACATCCGCGGCACTACCGACGATGGTTGCGCCCTTGTCGCGATACTCGTCATCCGCAATCGAGGAGCCCATACCGGCATTTGACTCCACGACAACCGTCAATCCCTTACCCACCAAATGGGCAACGGAATCCGGCACCAATCCAACTCTGGTCTCTCCAGGAGCGGATTCCTTCACCACGCCGATGGTGACACCGGCGCCTCTTTCCGGGTTCTCGGCCATTCAGCCCTCCTCCAACACACGACTCGTCCAGATCGATTCACCGTATCCGGATACGCCACTAGACCGGATTACTGCCTTCCTCACCAGAAAGCCACATTCTCCGGGCGATTACGCGTAGTTCTGTCTCCGTCGAGTATCAACGTATTTAGTAGAAAACGCTAGGCATCGATGCCTCTTCCCCAGAGGAACCAGGCGAATAAGCGTTGCGAGCATCGCGTCATCAACTTGTGGAATCTATTGCACGAATGCCACTGGTTACCGGTGGAGAAGCTGTCGCTCGATCGCGAACCGATATATAGTGGTGTTAATCATTGCGGAAGACGGTCGCATCTATACTGGTGTTGACCGATTTAGGGGGATTCGGGTGAGTTCCCTGTGACCATTGCTGGATGAGTGACGGTCACGCGTCTTCGGCAACTAGATCTTAGGGAGATGTAATCGATGACACATCATCTTTCACGTCGATCGCTGGTGCAAGGTAGTGCACTTGGTGCCGCCGTTATGCTTGGCGGTAGCCGTCTGGTTTCGGCTCAGGATGTCGAACCCGATGCTGATTTCCTCGCAGCACAGGATGCCGTTGTCGAACGCCTGAAGGAGTTCGAGGGCAGCAAGATCAAGGTCCTTTCCGCTGTGGTTGGTGGTAAGGATCCGGAAGAGGATCAGCTCTTCATGGATGAGTTCAAGCGCCTCACCGGTGTTGAACTCGAGCTCGTGCATCCAACTGCCGAGTACACGCAGAAGCTGCAGGCCGATCTCACCGCTGGTGTTGAGTACGATCTGATTTACACCAACAAGTCCATGATGGATATGTTGGTGGCTCAGGAGGTCCTGGTTGACCTCACCGATCAGATCGCTGGCTCAGCAGTCCTCAGCAACCCGACCGTGATCCCAACCGCCGAGTGGGACATGATCACCTATGACGGCCGCATCTACAGCGTCTTCAACAAGTTCGAAGGCAGCCGCATGATGACTATGCGTGCTGACTGGCTGGAGACCCTGGGTCTCGAGGCGCCACGCACGCTGGACGAGTTCTACGACACGATGGTTGCCTTCCGGGATAACGATCCCGCTGGCGACGGTGGTTCGCCAATCGGCTTCAGTGCCACCGGCACCTATGACTTCCAGCCATTCTTCAGCGCCTGGGGTCTGCGCAACGGTTATCGCCAGACCGATGACGGTAGCCGCGTTATCGATTACGCATCGGACGAGGCCGTTCCCGTCTACGAGTACCTGAACAAGCTCTACAGCGAGGGTCTGATCGACCCGAACTTCGCTACCCAGGATATGGCAGCCGTCCGCAACCAGTTCATGACGGACAAGGTATCCAGCCTCTGCTACTGGGATACGTGGGTTGGTCTGTTCAACGCCCAGATGCAGGCTGCGAATCCTGACACCGCGTTCCGCGCCGTCGGCGTGGCCGGTATCGCTGATGAGAATGACAACATCACCATCACCCGCGGTCAGCCGAGTGTCTGGTTCGTGCCGATCAACGCGCCGAATCCTGATCTCTCCTTCCTGATCCTGGAGTGGTGGCACACGTTTGATGCCATTCGCTTGGCGTCGCTCGGTATCGAGGGTCACGACTTCACCGTCACTGATGGTGTCTATGAGCTGACCGAGATCGGTGCCCAGCACGCGATGGACCATGGCGTGCCGACCCCGTACAACACCAACTGGGTCAATCCAGTTGGCGAGCTGCCGGGTCTGCGTGAAGCACAGGCGATCACCAAGGAATACGCCTCGCTTGATTACGACGGTCCGGACTGGGACGCCACAATCAAGCCACTGGTGGACGAAGCGATCATTCGCATGATCCTCGGCGATCTCGCACCGGCTGATGGTGTGGCTGCACTTCAGGCCGAATTGCGCGACGGTGGCTTCATCGACTAGGCGCATCGTCAAACAGGTGTTTGTGTGGGGATGGCGGCATTTCGCCATCCCCACACGGTGCCGGGGGCGGAGACGATATGCAGATAACAGGAAATATGCGCCGGTACGCATGGCTGTATGTCATGATCCTCCCGGTGCTCGCCTATCTGGCGCTATTCGTGTATTACCCATTGGTTCAGGGTGTGATCTCCAGTTTTCAGGAGACCAAGCTCCTGGGGGGCACCACTTGGGTAGGCACACAAAACTACGAAACAGCTATCAACACCAAGCAATTCTGGCAGGTCGTACGAAACACCGTCCTGATTGGTGGCGGCATTATCGTGCTGGGCTTTTTCCCACCGATAATGGTTGCCCTGGCGCTCAACGAACTCGTAAGCCTGGCATTCAAGAAGATGGCCCAGACCACGGTCTACATCCCCCATCTGTTCAGTTGGGTCGTGATCGCTGGTATGTGGATGTACATCCTCGCCCCCAACGGCGGTATCGTCAACGAGACGATCAAGGCGCTGGGTGGTGAACCGATCAGTTTCTTCACGAGTATCCCGTGGTCTCGATTCCTGATGATCGCGCTGCCAATCTGGCGCGATATGGGCTACTACGCCATCATCTATCTCGCCGCGATCACAAGCATCAATCCGTCACTCTATGAAGCTGCCCGGGTTGATGGCGCCAGTCGATTCCAGCAGACATGGCAAATTACTCTCCCACTCCTGAAACCCACCATGTTGGTGGTGTTCATGCTGAACACACTGGGTATGCTCCGAATTTTCGACCAGATCTTCATCATGCGGAATCCGGTCACCAAGCGCTATGTGGATGTGCTGATGACCTACGTCTATGACCTCGGTATTCTGCAAGGAAAGATTGGCCTTGCGAGCGCGATCTCGGTGATGGTACTCGGTGCCACGCTGATCATGACCGCAATCGTTTGGACCGTTACCGGTTTTGGGAAGGAGGATTAGCATGTCTCAGTCCCAGGACTCAGCTCGAATGCACAAGACCATCGGAGATCGCATCTACCAGGCCGGTGTCATCATCTTCCTCGTGGTAGCTATGAGCCTGATGATCATTCCATTCTGGAATGTGGTGGCCGTAGCGTTCTCGTCCGCGATCGGATCGATGTCCTCCGGTATCATCCTGTGGCCGCGCGATTTCACCGTGAACGGTTTCGAGATCATCTGGAAGAACCTTGGTCTGGAACGCGCGTTCATGAACAGCGTGATCGTGACGTTCTTCGGCACGATCGCACACGTTCTCCTCGCCTGCCTCGCCGGTTACGTGTTGATTCAGAAAGATCTACCCGGTAAACGACTGCTGGTTGGATTCATTCTGGCGACAATGGCGATTCCGGGCGAGCTGATCATCATCCCGCTGTTCGTCGTCTACAAGAGTCTGGGCCTGCTGGATTCGCTGTTCGCGCTCATCCTGAGCGGCATGGTCAGCGGGTTCAGTATCCTGCTCATGCGGAACTTCTTCAGCGGTGTACCATTCGACCTGGCTGAATCGGCACGCATTGATGGCGCATCCGATTTCCGCATCTTCGCCTCGATCTATATGCCATTGGCCAAGGCCGGTATCGCCACCATCGCGTTGTTCGAGATGGTCGGTCGCTGGAATATGTTCTTGCCGGTGATCCTGTATATCAATGACTCCAGCAAGTACACACTTCAGGTGGTACTGCGCAGCCTGGTTACAGAAAACCAGGGCAATAGCGGAACCAGCATGATCACACCAAATGTGCAGATGGCGGGTATCCTGATCGCGGTGCTGCCGCTGTTGCTGCTCTACCCGATCATGCAACGCTACTTCGTCAAGGGCATCTCACTGGGTGCTGTAAAGGAATAACCGCATGGGGACGATGATCCCGCTGATCGCCCGATTTGAACCCACCGAAGAAAAGGTGTGGAAGCATATTCCGTTTACAGTTCCAGAGGGGGTCAAGCAGTTTCATATCTCGGTTACCTACAACGACCGTATCGATTCCAGCCCCACCCTCACGGGTGGGAACACACTCGATATCGGGCTTTTCGATGCCCAGGGTATTGAGAGTGGCAGCCCGGGACTAAGGGGCTGGAGCGGTAGCAACAAAACCGAGATCACCATCGGGGAGGCGTGGTCAACCCCTCCCTACCGGGCCGGAGCACTCCAACCCGGTGAGTGGCACCTCCTCCTGGGTGCGTACAAAACCAGTGTGAACGGACTCACCGCAGAGGTGACGATCGAGCTCGACTCCACGCGTGAAGCATGGGAGACGCCCCCAACTCCGGAAATCGGTAGTCTGACAAAGGGGCAATTGCCCGCACCGGTTGAACCCAATTGGGTTCGCGGCGATCTGCACATGCACACCATCTATTCCGATGGCGATAGCTATCCCCACGAGTTGACGGTGAGGGCATATGAGCTCGGTCTGGACTTCTACGGTATCACCGATCACAACCGGGCTCAGAGTCCGGTACCGCTCGTACCACACGGGCATGGTTGGCCGGTCTTGGTGCCAGGTGTTGAGGTGACGAGTTACGCCGGGCACTTCAATGTCTGGGGTGGACCGGATACCTGGTATGACTTCCGCGATTACTCGGCAGCGGGGCAGCAGGCAGCGGTGAATGCGGCCCGCGCCGATGGCGCGCTCGTCTCCATGAACCACCCCAAACCGTACGGTCCGATGTGGGATCACCCTGATATCACCGGATTCGAGTGCACCGAGCCCTGGAACGGTTGGTGGGCGGGTCTCAATAGCCTGGCCACCGAGTTCTGGGTGAATCAGTTGAACAGCGATACCACCGGGTCCTGGCATATTGGTATCTGCGGTAGCGACACCCACTATCTCAAAAGGTCAGGCGATCCCCGCATTCCCCTCAGTCCGGCCCGAATGGGAACACCCACGCTATGGCTCCATATCGAAGATGAACTCACACCCGCGACGATCATCGCGGCGATTCGCGCTGGCACCGGATTCATGAGCGAGTCTCCGGAAGGTCCGCAATTGATCGTCAGTGCGAACGACGATGTTGTGCGGGTTCATGTCGCGGGTGCGGTTGGCGATGCGCTCATCGGTCTCGGCAACAATGGCGCCGTGCTGGCGGAACCGATTACCGCCGATGACGAAATCTTCCAGTGGCACATCGGTACCGCCATTCCGGCAGGGAACAGCTACATTCGCTTCGAGATCCACAAACCAGGTGGGAATGTGCGGGCGCTCAGCAATCCCGTCTGGAGATAAGGTCACAAACGAAAAACCGGGGTGGCCATCATCCACCCCGGTTCTGGTGTTTACGGGATCACGGGTCAAAAACACGAATCTGAACGTAGCTTTCCTGATCTGAATAGACATCCACCCACGGTGTGAACTCCACGTAGAGGTCATCAGCAACCGCGTCGACCCAGTAGCCACCATCGGGAAGATTTATTCGCCAGAGACCGTCTCCAAGATACTCACCATCTATAGTGAGGATATAGACAGCAGGTACCTCGTCGCTCGTGAAGTAAACCTCCCAGGTGTTCTGCGAGGCAGAGCAACCGGGGTCGTTCTGGGTTGGCGAACACTCGAGTTGTTCCACCACCACGGAACCGGTACCGCTCGGAGGGGGTTCTACAACCCACTCGTTTGCTTGAAGCACAACCAACACCGCCTGCGGAGTGTGCTCGATCACCTCAACCCAGTACTCACCTTCCTCATACCAGGCGTCCCAGCCGAAAACCGTGTTGTCTTCGGTCCAGTCACCGTAGAAATCGAAGTACAGGCGGTAGAGTCCTTCCGGCATATCGTAGATCTGGTAGATACCTGGTTCATCGGTAACACCATCCCAATCGATACTGAAGACGACGTCATCATCGTAAACGGCGATGAACTCGAGATACGGTGGCTCGGCTACCAGGAAGCAATCCCCGAGACCGTCATCCGCGGTCCACCATGACGGACATTCCGCGAAGACCACCGAGAGACTGGCATCCTCTATCGCGAAGTTCAGCAGCACGTGCGCCTCAGCATCCTGTCCTGACCTTTACCTCCATCCACCATTCGTCGTTGAACCTGCTCGCATCACCGACAACGGCGATATTTGCACCTTCGGCGTACGACTCGTCCGCCAGGAGAGAAGCGCCAGTCTCCTAACTGGAGATCGGTGAACTCCCAACCATTGTCGTCAGTGATATTTGCCTGGATATCCGTACTGATCATGGTGACATCGGCACCCATCGTCAGCGTCAATGTGCCGTTGAGGGACTCACGAATCTGGTAGCAATCCTCATAGCTGAGCGCCGAGAAGGATGCGCCATCGCACTCGTAGTAGTACACGGTCAGGTTGCCGGTCCCCTTGGGCAGATCGGGAGGACATCGCCGACGGAGGCGATGAGGTAACGCGTCTCACCGGGTGCGTTAGCGGTTATCTCGATGGCATCCGTCCACTCCATAAACTCTCCGGCCTCAACCGGTGTGGCAGCCGTACTCCTGTCCTGCGTGATACTTGACCTGTCCTTCCGCCAACATGAACAGGTAGTAGGCATCGTTCTGCGGTCGAAGGTATTGACTTCACCTTCAGCCATGATGCCGCTAGTGAACTGGAGGTTATAGGATCCGGCGCCAGCGTGAACGGTGTGGTCAGTGCACCTGTATCCGTTGAGCCTACCGGCACGAGTGCGACCGTCATCAACCGGCTCTCGACATCAGCAGCGGAGTAAACCAGGTGATCAACTCTGGCCGATGCGAACATCGCCTGCCCCAACGAGAGCAGACTGGCCTCGATACCATCACGGGCTACCAACAACTGCTTGTCCGGAGCAAACACGAACCCGCCGTTGAAGATGTACGGCATGTTCCTGGTGACCGAATCAACCGTAGCGAATCTCACCTGCCACTGCATCGGCTGATCGATGATGTCCTGGCTTCCCTGCGCGATGACCTGGCTCGGGAAGGGAAGGACGACGAAATCTGGGAGGCGACATGCATGCCGCCCAGCGTGAAGATCAGCAACATGCCAATCACGAAACTGCGGAACCATCTGCGACGTGTGCTAAGCGCTGTCACCTCAGCCTCCTCTCCGCCAACCGCGGACAGGCGATCAAGGTGCCTGCCGCTGCAGACGTCTTGCCTTCATTGTCGACAATACACAGACGTGGGTGAGAGGAATATCCCGACCAGTGGTGCAGGGCTGCACCACCGGATCAGAGGGAGAACCAACGCGATTGCGCATCTTTGGGTTGGCTGACGGGCACACTCACGGTGCAAAACCCCGTAATGTGGAGATAACTCTCGCTACCGGAGAACACCTCCATCTGGGGACTGTATTCCACGTACCAACCGGCGTCATCGACATCCACCCAATAAACCCCGGCGGGAACAATGAGCATCCAGGTGCCATCGCCCATCGGCGTACCTTCCACCGACAGCATGTAGACCTCGCCAGTGGCTGCGTGGGTCAGGTAGACCTCCCACGGTGTGACCGCCGGGGAACAGTTGCATCAAACTGTCCCGGATGACATTCCTCCTCCTGCACGATCATGGCATACCCCATACTGCCTGGAGCCCAGATCGCGTCGTCTTCACCATCGGTACTGTTGTCAGTCTCACTGGAGGATCCGTCACCTACCCAACCCAGGACGACGGTCACAACAGGATGCGGATTCGCAGGGGTCACATCGACGAACCAGTCGAGGCCATCTGAGTAGGCATCCGAGAACCAATGTGTCTTGGCCAGATCCCATACGGGATCGTAGTCCAGTGCGAGGAAGTACGTACCCTGGGGGAGGTTAGGGAAGTGATAGCGGCCAGGGGCAGTACTGACCGCCTCCCAGTCCGTGCTTAGGACCACGGGTTCTCCAAGAATACTGCTGATCGTCAGGTTCGGATGATCACTGGACGCAAAACAATCGCCCAGCCCATCGGTAACAACCCAACCGGATGCGCATTCCATGAACACGATATCCAACGAAAAATCCCGTGGATGGAACGGTGGTCGGAACTGTGGTGCCTGGCGCGTCAATCCGATCCCCGATTGACCATGTAACAAAGACTGAAACGTCGGTGGACTCGTTCCGTAGCTCAATATCCCATTCGGATTCGAGCGTATCTCCGGGGTAGAAGATCTCGCTGTCAGTGGTCCCGGATCGTGTGACCACCAACTCGCCGGAAGGTACCCACATCACATAACGAAGACCGCTCTGGGCGGAGAAGAAATCACTTTCGCCCGGATTGAGCATCCCACGCGTCAATTGCAGATTGTAGGCACCTGATTCCATCGAGATGGGATCGGATCTGGCCCCATCAGTTTCACTCGACAGTGGCTCAAGCGAAACAACCAATAGATCGATTGGTTGATCGGATAGGCTGATAACGGTAACGGGATTCAACCGGGAGGCATAGGTGGCTTGTCCGGGTGAAAGCAGTTGACGATCCCCCATTGAGTCCGTGATCAATACTTGGCCATCTTCCGTGAACACGAACGCGTTCGTCACCACGGTCGAGCGGGTATCATCCGCCGGGAACGCGGTGACTAACCTCAGATACCACTGCGTGTCGCCAGCGGGGACATCCTGAACTCCCTGGGCAATCACCTGTGCATGAGCCGATGCAGGATTGGACACCTGCGCCAGAGAGGAAAACTGGGTGGGGACAAAGATCAAAAGGAGTATGAGTGTCAAGAACCGACGAAAGAAGCCATGCCTGATGTTCACGGTGGTTCCTCCCTTGTGAAGAATCCATTCGTTAGGGAGGGTCACGGAACGAGGCGCGTCAGTGACACGCTCCTTACGCGTAGTGTATGCAGTCCGATTCAGGGTTTGGCTTGTAACTACGAGCGACTCGGGCAGTGCTGCCCATATGTAGTGTGGAAAGGCCTCGATCTAACGACGTGGGGCCTCCCAGCAACGCCGTTAGTGTATCTCGCACACGCTGATCTAGCATGCAACTATGTCTAGGCGGCCAACATGAGCACAACTGTCGATACATCGCGATGTTATGTCTCAGGTCTTGTCCTGAGTCCCCTAGAATGAGTTAACTCGATGTAGCAATCACCGCATCGACTCCCTTCGGTAAGGAGGCCTCCCATGGACAGGTTTGCGTCGGTTCCACTCGTGAGCCGATTTCACTGACTTTGTCACGAGCATCCCCCGCTCTCCCCAAGGAGTCCATCATGATCAAACGATTCTCACTCCTAGTAGCGCTCCTGATGACACTTAGCCTGGCCGTCACACCTGTTGCCGCTCAGGGGGTTGATCTCGATGACCCAGAATCGATGGGCATTGTTGGCGGCTATGGCCGCTTATACTTCGCCGCCTCTGTCATGGATTTGATGATGAGTGGAGAAGCGCCAGAAGCAGAGACACTCGACGGCCTGGCCGATGTCTACATGATCATGGTGCTGGGGCTTGAGTTCGCATCCGCCGACATCGCCGATGAGAACCTTGACGGCTTTCTCTGTTCGATGCTGGCAAGCTACCTTGAGCTCGAAACCGACGTGAACTCCGCCTGTGACGATGTCATGGAAGAAGGTCTTGAACTCATCGATGTCGAAGGTCTCGGAGACCGAGCGATCGAATCCACCGTCGTGATGGATGAAGATCCCGTACTTGGCTTTGCGGGTAAACTAAACCTGCTCCTCGTTCGAGATGGCTCCACCGTGTACGTATTCCTCCATATCGGCCCAGGGGCCGAGGCAGGCACAGCTGATCCACTGGCGGCTTTCCTGTTCAGTGCTGATCCGAGTGATACTGAGGTTGTATTTGACGAGGACGGCGGTTCAACTGGCGGTTTCTTCGATATGCTCCCACCTGCGGACGGTCCACTTCTGGCCGATTTCATACCGGTAGCCGATATGGATATGGGCGCAGAACTCTCTGCTGAATAACCGCTGCAGCAGTACTCCCTCGCATGTTCCTCTGTAAGAGGAGTCCGGTCGCCGCCGGGCTCCTCCTCGCTACCAATTCTCCTCTTCCTCTTCCCAGCTGACGGTCCAGTTCGCGCGCCAGGGATTGTCGCCTTCTACCTGAGCCCCGCCCCAGAGACCCATCTCCTCGACGTCCCGCTCGGCGAAGCTCACCATGGCCGCGACAAACGATTCGATCTCTTGCTCGGCGTCGTGAAAACGAAAACGCCCCAGTTCGGTGAGCAACATCGCGCCCGGAGAGAACACCTCTCCGGAGAACGCCAGCCGCTCCAGCGCGACGATACGCTCGTCGTCGTCAGCTAATGCTGCCATGACATCGGCGAGCTCTCTCAAGCCATCGGCGGATCGTCGACTGCGTTGCGCAGCCTCCGGACCGAGTCCCAACATGTCCTGCAACTCGCGTTCCCGCCGCCACTCCGCGATCGCCTGAATGCGTTCCACGATTGCTCGTTTGCCGATAGCCGTCATCCATCTCCCCTTCTCGCGCTGACATTATCCGCGATGAACCGCATTCTCGCATTGGCACTACCGGGCAAATCAACGAAGATTCCTGCAGCAACTCCGTTTGATGATGGGGAACACCGTGCGTCCATCCGCCACACCCACGAACCTGCTCCCCTATGCCGCCCTCGCACTCAGCATGGCGTTTGTTGGCACCAGCATGACCGCCAACAAGTTCATCGTCGGCGAGGTGCCTGTTATGGTGGCGGGACTCATCCGCTTCCTTGCCGCGACGATCTTCATCGTAGCCATCACGTTGCTGATCGATGGCAAACTGCCACGCTTGCACCGACGCACCAGCCTCATCCTGGCGGCGCAAACCTTTTTCGGATCATTCCTGTTTACGGTGCTGACGTTGTACGGCGTCAACATGACGACGGCGATGGTCAGTGGCATCGTGCTGGCCGCAACACCTGCCGTTGTGGCGATGATGTCCTGGGTGTTGGGCGATCGGCTCTCGCGGGTAGCCTGGATCGGTGTCCTGATCACGATCGGTGGCGTCCTTGTCGTCAACATCCTTGATTCGCCCGGGGAGGATGTCGCCCGCCGCCCGATTCTCGGGGCAACGCTGATTTTCCTCGCGGTCGTCTGCGAGGCGCTCTACACGATGTTCGCGCGCCTCATCGCGGGCGAGGGTTCCGCGCTCGGTGTCACCAGCTGGTACTCGATCTACGGAGCACTGATGTTTCTGCCACCCGCACTGTGGGTGGCGCGAGATTTCCCGATCTCCACTATTCCACAGAGTGCGTGGTTGGCGATGATCTATATGGGTGCCGTGCCCGGCTCACTGGCGGTATTGCTCTGGTTCTACGGTCTCCGCAGCGTGCCAGCCAGCATCGCTGGGGCATTCACGGGTGTCATGCCGATCACAGCGGTCATTAGCGCATCCGTGATCCTGGATGAACCATTCGGATGGGCACATCTGCTCGGTATGGCGCTCATCCTCGTCGGGATCGTGCTGGTGGCACGATCCCGCGGTCGAGATGTCGAGGAGAAGATCGAGCTACTCAGCGGGTAGATCGTCGGCCGGTTCGGAACTCGGCGGTGTTTCCAGCAGGAACGGTCGCATCGCCTTCAGGACCTGAGCGTGGATACCCGGGTCGGCACTGACCAGCAACCCACCGCTGAAGTGCGTGTTCTTCTTGTTGTAGAGGTGCTGACGACCGTAGAGATCGCTATAGACACCACCGGCCTCGTTGATGATCAGATCCGGTGCGCAGAGATCCCACTCCTGGCCTGGCGATGTTCCCGGCGCCTGGGGGAATCCGATAAAGACATCGTAAAACCGCTCGACTTCGTCCCAGGCACGCGCATGGGTGCCAACTTTCATTTCTTCCGGATCGGCGGCACCGAACTGCTTCGTAACGGCTCTCACCGCCGCCTCCGATCCCTCGGCGATGTAGTAGACACTGGTCACCATTCGCGGTGGTGTCTGCGACGGCGTGATCCGGAACGGTGCCCAGACACCGTTCTCCCTGCGCCAGGCCCCCTCGCCAGCGATGGCGGCATGCATCAGTCCCGTTGTCGGCTGGAGCGAAACCGCGACCTGCGGTCGTTTACTCACGGCCAGGGCAATAAGGACATCAAACCGACCATTGGCGGCGATGTACTGTGCCGTACCGTCGATCGGATCGACGATCCAAACACGGTCGTTGCCAAGCCTGGCATTATCCTTGGCCCCCTCCTCTGTCAGCAATGCATCCGCAGGGAAGGCAGCGGTGAGGTGCTCCCGGATGAGGTTATCCGCGGCGATATCGGCGTCGGTCACCGGGCTGCCATCGGACTTCTCATATTCACCTGCGGAATGGGCATTGTAGAAGACCAGGATGGCTTCAGCTGCGGCATCAGCGGTATCGATAGCGATGGAAAGCTCGCGATACCAGGGGTGGTCTGAGGGGACAGGATAGGTCATGTGATGTCGATCCTTGAGGCGAAACGATACTTCTGGAACGCTAGTATCGCCTCATTCATCCGCGCCGTACAGTCGCCACTATGTTCAGTTGCGCAGAATGGACCCGAAAAGGAGTAGAGAATCGTCCGTAATTCCGGTACTCTGGTGGGAGACAAACATTATCAGCCCGCCCCCCGCAGGGCGTGTATGGAAACCGGATGCCAGGCATGCGGTTCAACCACAGGACGGAACCCGTAATGAAGACCCCCCGCAATCGCAGGCTAACTCTCCTGGGAGGATTGGCACTGTCTGCGACGTTAATCCTGAGCGCGTGCGGTAGCGACGAGACCCCCACGCCAACCGCCACCACCGTGCCACCGACAACCGTCCCGACGGAAATCGCGCCAGAGCCAACCGAGACTCCGGCTCCGACCAATACACCGGAACCAACAGCGACAAACACACCGGAGCCAACTCCGACCAACACGCCGGAACCAACGCCGACCAATACGCCGGAACCAACCCCGACGAACACGCCGGAACCAACACCGACGAACACGCCGGAGCCAACACCGACGAATACGCCGGAACCAACGCCGACCAATACACCGGAACCAACCCCGACGAACACGCCGGAGCCAACACCGACGAATACGCCGGAACCAACCCCGACGAACACACCGGAGCCGACTCCGACGAACACGCCGGAACCAACCCCGACGAATACGCCGGAGCCGACTCCGACCAATACACCTGGAACCAACGCCGACGAACACGCCGGAGCCGACACCGACCAATACGCCGGAACCAACGCCGACGAACACGCCGGAGCCGACACCGACGAACACGCCGGAGCCAACACCGACGAACACGCCGGAGCCAACACCGACGAACACGCCGGAGCCAACACCGACGAACACGCCGGAGCCAACACCGACTCAGCCGGTCATCGCCACTCCGGAAGCGACGCGAGAGCCGGTGAATGTCGAGTTCTACACCGCTGGTACGGATCTGGGTGCGTGGCTTCGGTCACTGGTTCCGTAATAATCCTGACGCGAGCGGAATCACATTAACGTGGCTCACTCGTTACATCAGCAAAACAAACAAGGGAGCGGATCGCCTGATCCGCTCCCTTTTCGCAATTGCATATGCGAAAGTGCGCGATACTGATGTCTGTAGAAATGTCACGGGCGACCGATAGCCAACGACCCGTGTGATCAGCGCATTGGGCGGAGAGGAACTGATGACGACAGCAAATACCGATGTTGGACTTGAGATTCGGAATTACGATGAGGGACTGATTTCCGTCGTCGTTACCGCGGCCTCATCGGTGTCAGCAGCAAGCTCCCGATTCGTGACCGCTCGATCCTCTCCCTTGTCTACACACCGGGTGTGGCCGCCGCTTGTACCGCGATCGAGCACGATCCCGTGCGCAGCTACGATCTCACCTGTCGCGGTAACACCGTCGCCTTGATCTCGGATGGCTCCGATCTCTTCGGTTCCACCGGTGCCGCCGATCCCAATCCGTTGGCGGAACTACCGGCAGCTGAGGGCAAATCCGTCATCTTTAAGACCTTCGCTGGCGTCGATGCCTTCCCGGTCATGCTCAATACCACCCGCATCGATGAGATCGTCGAAACCGGCGTCGCCCTGGCCCCAACTTTTGGGGCCATTTGTCTGGACGATATCGCCTCGCCACGCGCGTTCACGATCGCAGAGACGCTGGAGCGTGCCGCAAACATCCCCGTATTCAGTAATCAACACCACGGCACCGGCGTAATGGTGCTCGGTGCACTCTATAACGCGCTCAAGGTAGTTGGTAAACGCCTGGAAGATGTCCATATCGTTCTTAGCGGCGCGGGTATCGCCGGTATCGGTGCCGCCTGCCTGCTCACCTGGGCCGGTGCCCGCAATCTCGTGGTCTGCGATCGGGCCGGTGCGATCTACAACTATCGACCGGATCGAATGAACTGGGCCAAGGCCTGTCGCAAAAGAGACCAATCACGAGGAACGCAAGGGTTCGTTGGCCGAGATGATGGTCGGCGCCGATGTCTTATTGGTCTCACCCGGCGATATCGTCACCGAAGCGATGGTGCGCTCAATGGCGCCGGACGCTATCGTGCTGGCACTGGCGATCCCGACACCGGAGATCAATCCAGAAGCCGCGCGCGCCGGTGGTGCCCGCGTAATCGCTACCGGTCGTAGCGACTTCGCCAATATGCTCGATACCAGTATCGTCTTCCCGGGCTTCTTCCGCGGACTGCTGGACTCCGGTGCCCGCAATATCCGTCTACGGATGCTACTAAACGCCGCCCGCGCGGTTGCCGACATGGTGCCGGATAGCGAGCTCCACGCCGATCATATCGTGCCCCACATCTTCGATTTCCGGGTCGCACCGCAGATCGCTGCGTCGGTGGTGCGCACTGGGTTATTGAGACCGGCGAAGCAACCCGCGAGATCACACCGGAAGAAGTGGCGGAGAAGACGCTGCGCTACGTCTATGAGGGTCGGCTGGAAAGACCCCGACCGAGTCTGCGCAAGAATGGCGATAATGCTGGCCACAGCTTCAATGACGAAGCGATCGATCTTCGTGAACGCCATCACGGTATCATCGAGATCGAGAGCAAGGTGCCGATTAGGGATCACCACATCCTCAATATGCTCTACCTGCCGCCTGCTGCACTTGCACCGAGCTACGCCGCCCGTGAGGATCCAAATCAGGTCTTCGAGCTTACCAGTAAGGGCAACCTGGTCGGTATCATCACCGATGGTTCCGCGGTGTTGGGTCTCGGCGATATCGGACCGCAGGCAGCCATGCCAGTAATGGAGGGCAAGGCGGCATTGTTCCGCTCGTTGGCTGGCGTTGAAGCCTTCCCCATCTGCCTGGCCGAGCGCGATCCAGACGAGATCGTGAAGCGCGCCGTGGCCATCTCGCCGTCGCTCGGTGGTATCAATCTGGAGGATATCGCGGCGCCGCGCTGTTTCGAGATCGAAGAGAAGCTCAAGGCGGCGCTCGACATGCCGGTGTTCCACGACGATCAACACGGCACAGCCATCGTCGTCCTGGCAGCGATGTTGAACGCCGCCAAGCTGATCCGCCGTGATCTGAGCGAACTCAGCATTGTCGTCAACGGTGCCGGTTCGGCCGGTATGGCCGTGACCAAACTACTCGCGAAGTCCGGTGTTAAGGATGTGATCCTCTGCGATCGCACCGGAGCTATCTATGCTGGTCGCAAGGAAAGCATGTCTCGCTATAAAGACGAGATCGCGCAGACAACGAATCTCCAGGGCAAGCAGGGATCGATAGCCGATGTGCTGGTAGGTGCCGATGTCTTCATCGGCCTTTCCGCACCCAACACCCTCACCACCGAGATACGAGCGCACGTTCAGAATCTTCGTCCTTCGCGCTTCACAACTCGACAACCTCAGAGATTTGTCTTGATGCTGAGCGCCTTCCGAGGCATGGCGTCTTCGCTGTCACCGGTCGCCCGAACGCTGAACGAGGTAACGCACAGATCCGCTGGCGCTCCGGATTGCCCAAAAACGATACGATACGCTGACAGAGATCTTATTGCAGGTCGGTAATATCACACGCGAAGCACCACGATCTGCTGCCAAAACGCCAAGCTCTCACCGGACTTCCTGATTCCGGATAGCCTCGATCTGCGGGTTGCGCCACGAGTGGCGGCAGCCGTCGCGGCAAAGGCGTACGAACAGGGACTCGGACGAGCCACAATCACACCGGAGGAGATCGAAGCACGCACACGTGATATGGTCTATGAAGGTGTTGTGTTCAACTAGGAGTATCACGCGTGACGGATGACGCCCAATTCGAGTGGCACCCAATCTACGCCGGCAGAACGTACGAGAGCGTGCAGCGCGAGCTTGCCGACAGTATTCGTAGCGATCAGCGCGCCTACCACGGCGCGCTGGACAACGCCGAACGCGAGGAGTTTGGCGCGTTTGCGGCCGTTCGGGATATCGAGAAGCGCTGGAGCAGCTACGATCTCGGTTGGGCGGAGATGGATGCCGATACCCTCGCGCAGCGCATCACAGCGTTCGAACGCGCACGTGAGGATCAACAGGCGATGATCAGTTGGGACGAATGGCGCGGCATGTCGCTCACACCGTCGGCAACTGCTTCCACCGAGAAGACGGACTGGCGTAGAACCCAAACCGATGAACAGAGACGCAAGCTCGCATCAGTGATTGCCATCACCATCCTGGTGATGTTCTTCGTCCTGGTGGTGATCATTCTGACTGTGGTGTTCTAGCGAGCCCGCAACGGCATCCCGTCCTACGCCAGATTCAACTCCGCAGCGGCCCCGGCTTCAACGATCAGTTCGGCCCGGGAACCAGCCAGCCCCATCCACGATCCCGGCAGATCGCTGGTCATCGGTCCCTCGACCATCTCCTTGACGACACCCGCCTTGGAGGCGCCGTTGACGATCATGACGACCTTCTCCGCCTCCATGATGGTGCCGATACCCATGCTCATGGCACGTTCGGGGATGGTTGCACCTCGTAGTAGGCAGCATTCTGATCGCGACTCTCGCGCGTCAGATCGACCACACGCGTGCGCGTCTCCGCACTCGACCCCGGCTCGTTGAATCCGATGTGTCCATTCGGACCGAGCCCGATCACCGCCAGCTTCAGACCACCGGCAGCAACGATCTCCGCCTCGTAGTCCTTTGCGGCCTGATCGGGATCATCCGCAGTGGAAGGGATGAAGTGGACGTTATCGAGATTGATATTGGCGGGAATCAGGAAATCGCGAAGCAGCAGCTTGGTCAGCGCCGCAGCGTCATCGGGAGTAACACCGAGGTACTCATCCAGACAGAAGATCTGCACGCGAGAGAAATCCAGCTCGCCGGCGTTGATTCTGCGCGCCAACTCGGTGTACATCCCAACCGGGGTCGATCCGGTGGGAATCGTGATCGCGCCATCCGGGTAACGCTGCACTACCGCAGCCACACGCTCGGCGGCGGCAATGCTCATGGCATCGTAATCCGACACGACAGTAATCGACGGTTTGACAGACATGCTTCCCTACTCCACCCCAGATCAGGACAGGACCAATTCGTCCCTCGATTGTACCCCGGAACCCACCAAAGGTCGGCGCATTCTGGCCCAAATCCCCTGATCACGCCACAATACGTGAGAAGGAGGACGCGGATGACATTTGAGTCAGTTGCGAAGTCAATCAGCACCTGGGTGAATGACGGCGTGATCGCCGGAGCCAGTATCGCGGTGGAACACCGCGGAGAGTTGGTGGCGCTATACCATGTCGGCGAAGCGACACCGGGTGTGAGCGTGGATGACCAGACGCTCTTCGGGTTAGCCTCGCTCTCCAAGCCAGTCACCGCCGCAGCCTTCATGACGCTGGTCGATGATGGTCTGGTTGAACTCGATACACCGGTCGTCGATGTACTTCCCGATTTCGGGGCCGACGTCGATCCACTCAACGCCAACGCGATACTCGAAGCCCAGCGGGATGAGATCACCTTCCCGCATGTTGTTGGCGCATACCAGCGGTTTACCTGAGAATCCTGGACCGGAACTCTACAATCCCTCCACGCTCCCCACGCGTGAGCAGCAAACCGATGCCATGCTGAAGACACCACTCGTCTCGGCACCTCACGAAATCCTTCGCTATAGCAACGTTGGACCCGGAATCGCGGCACGTGCCGCCGAGGAGTTGCTGGGTAGTGATTTCCTGGACATCACCCGCGAGCGTTTCCTGGAACCAATGGGATTGGGCGGTATCGTCCTGAATCCGGATCGGAATCAGGCTCAACGCATCGTCACGCTGCAGGACCCAGCCAATCCCGGCACAGCCTGGGAGACGTACAACTCGGCCTGGTGGCGCGAGTGTGCGGTGCCATGGGGAGGCTATTACGGTACCACTGCAGACATGCTGCGCTTCGCGACATCGTTTCTTCCTGGCCGGGAGTCTGTGCTTTAGCACCGGCGCGCGGTGAGATGACAATCGATCAGGTGCGAGGACTCGAAGGGGAGTGAATAGCATGCATGCCCATTGGGTGCCCGGATATTGGGGACTTGGCTGGGAGGTAAAGGGCACCAAGCAGCGCCACTGGACTGGTGCCCGAACGTCCGAGCATACCTGGGTGCATTGGGGATTCGCGGGAACGCTGTGCTGGGTGGATCCCGCCGCGCGAACTCGGTGTGGCGGTCTTCGCCAATCGATCGGTGAGCAGTGGTTGGATGTTTAAACCACAACGCTGGGCTCACCAGCGATGCCTTGTGTGATGTAGCGGATGGACTGATATGAGCAAGAACGCATTCTCGATTCACGATATCGACACGGAGACGGCCCGTATCGCCTGGTCACCAGATACCGATGAGCCTCCACATGAATGTGATCGTCCTGCGCCCATATGAGGGCATACCAGCTCACATCAACCAGACACTCGATGTCGTCGTTACCTGCCTGCAGGGAACCGGTGTCCTCACCATCGATGAGGAACCGATCGCGATCGAGGCTGGCAGCATCGCGCTTATCCCCCGCGGAGCGAGCGCCAGATCACTGCGAATGATGAGACGCTCGTCTACACCACCGTCCATCGCAAACGCGACGGCTTGATGCCGACCGTGGGGCGATAACGTATGCTACGGTCATCACAATAGCCGAACGGTGGAGAGGATCGAGTGAGATGATCGCACATCGACGATTTGGTTGGGCCGCATTCGCCATCATGTTGATGCTGAGTACATTAACGATGCCGATGAGTGCGTCTGCCAGCACATTTGCCAGTGGATACAACGTCGAGAAATCCGGTGCCAAAATCAACGACGATCTCTATGTAGCGGCATTTCAGGCGAAGGTGACGGCGGACGTGGCTGGCGATGTCACTTTTGCCGTTGTCAGCGGCACGCTGGATAGCACCGTTGAGGGCAGCGTGCACGTCATCGCTGGTCGCGTCACCATCAGGGGCACGATCAACGGAACCCTCTACGTCGCCGCTGGCATCGTTCAACTCGAAGGCCAGGTCGGTGGCAATGTCGTCGTCACGGGCGGACGACTGGAGCTCCATGATTCCGCCCGAATTGGCGGCGACCTAATGGTATTTGGCGGTCAATCGATCGTCGATGGCGATGTGGCCGGCACGCTCTATGGCAGCGTGCTGTTGTACGAGCAAGACGGAAGTGTTGCCGGAGATGTCGAACTCCAGGCCGATCGCATCCAGATCGGAAACGATGCCAGGATCGGCGACGACTTCCGTTACCAAAGCCAGACCAGCGCGAATATCGCGGGTTCAGCCACTGTCGGGGGAGAAACGGTTCATACGGACAAGACCCCCTGGAACGGCATTGAAGGCGGTGCGCTGGCACCATACGGTGGTCTGACACGCCTTCTCTGGAGCCTGTTGGTCGGTGCCGTGCTGATCGCCATGGCGCCGAGGTTCTTCTATCGCGTCAGCAGAAACGCCGCCAACGTTGTCCCGGCGGGTATCTGGGGTGCGGTCGGAATGATCCTCATCCCGTTCCTGGCGATCGCCGCTTTGCTCAGCGTTCTCCTCATTCCGATCGGATTGATGCTCTTCGCGGTCTACGCGGTTGCGATGTACCTCTCACAGGTTGTTGTAGGTCTTGCGATCGGTCGGGCGATCCTGCCACGCAAATGGCGTGATGGGAGTCGCGGCTACCTACTCCTCGCAATGACGATCGGTGTGCTCATCATCGGCATTCTGAAGCTGGCTCCGGTACCGTTCCTCGGTGCCATCACGATGGCAATCGTGACCATCTGGGGTCTCGGCGCCACGCTGATGCTACTGACCGATCTCTCCTCCCGCCGCATCCGTCAAGATGGTGCGTACTAGGAGGAGAGCATCTTTACACCTATTGAATCGTCAGCACATCCGATTCATAGCCGGCCCTCAGGATCGCGTTGAAAAGCACCCGGTAGCTGCCACGTGTTTGGGCACGGAAGTATGGTCGGAAGCCGATGAGTACCACGGTGCCGTCACCGTAGCGGACATCGACCAGCGCGCTCTTGCGCTCGAGATGCCGCGCACCCAGAATCCAACCACTCATCAAGGGATCGGTGCTCGGATAGTGTGCGACCGTGGTCGCGTCCTTGCTGGCGGTATCGAAGGCGACACTGCTCATAAACAAGACCGGAAGATCACGCGGCAGACCGTAGCCAAGCGGATGATGATTATCGACAACGATCCTGACCAGCGAACCCGGGCAGTAAAACTCATCGTTCTTATACCGGGAGAGCGCATTGCTGGCTGGGAGTGCCAGATCCTGCACGAGCGCCTCGGTGCCAGCATCGATACCAATGAGTGTGCCACCATCGGTAACGAACTCCCGCAGCGAATCCATACCCAACTGCCCGAGACCACCGACGTACTCAGGGACATTCTTTGAGCCATCCGGATTCTTCTCCGGCTGTCCCTCACGCATCGCCTTGGCGGTGATGTGGGGGATCAGGATGCAATCGAAACGATCACGGAGATCACCCTGCTTGATGTCGTTCGTCAGTAGCGTGGTGTAGCCAAAGCCGTACTCCTCCAGCACCCATCGTGCCCATCCCTCGTCCATGCTGGAGACATTGGGTCGATAGACGCCGAGACGCACAGGTGTCTGGCGGTGAACCGCGAGGTCCGAGACATCACTGACGTGCGAGGTGGATGCACCCGAGTCTGCGATGACCTGCGATATGCTGGCGACTGTTTCCGGTGTAATCGGCACGATGATCGCGCCGGTACGGATATCCGCATCCGGGCGCGATTCGCGAGCGCGATAGATCGCAATCCCCTGGGCCGTTAGCGCCGTGATCGCCTTCACCGAGGCATTCTCGCGTTCGTTGATGACGAACGCACCCGTCGCCAGGCCGGTTGTCGCTGTCCATCCCGAGCCTCCGGTTTCCTCTCGACTGATAGCGAGACCTCCGGGAATCGGTTGCTCGATCGGGAAGACGCGCACACCCATCTGCATCGGCAGGGTATGGCCAACGATGTCGTAGGGTGGCAGTGGCGGGCCTCCCTTCCACTTGCGCAGATCGGGGTACTCCTGGATCTCCAGCAGCGTTTTGGCGAAATCGCCTGCTGGCTGAGAGAGGGAAACAATGCGCGTGCCCGAGGGCCAGACGACGCCATCGAGGGTGACTTCCTCGGTGGCAATATCGACATCCACCAACCCAAGCTGGAGGATATCGATCAGTTCCTGGGCGGCACCGGCATCACGCTGATCCTGCGGAATGATGAAACCATACGGCTTCTCCTCCGTGGTCAGTCGACCAGCATTGACCTTTTGGTAATCGCGCAGCCACTGCTTGCGGAAGACGCTGAGATGCTGGAAGAACGCGCGAGCAGCGATCAAGTCATACTCAACGATCTCGGCCAGCGTCCACGCACCACCCAGCCAGGGTAGCGGGTGATTCCAGGTGCGCTTGCGCGGATCAAAGTCGCTCCCCGATTCCAGTTCGGACTCTTTGATCTCCACGGATGTCGCCAGCTTGACGCTGGCCGCCTCACTCAACAGATCAACGCTGCCGTGGTAGTTGCCATAGGCCAGCGATGGCGAGAAGTTATCGAAGATCGCGTTGGTGACCACACCGCCCTTGCCGGACGAGGTCAATCGCTGGGCGATATGCGTGCCGAGGCTGGCGAATCCCTGTTGGATAATCGGATCCTGGTTGGGATCGAGAGGATCGATAAACGGCGGCACCATGAAGCGGGCACCGTTTCGCCCCATTTGGTGCATATCGAACACCGCCTGGGGATGTTCGCGGTTGTGGATATCGACGTAGTTCCTGGTCTCGATCTGGGTCAGCATGAACCAGTCGCGGTTGTTATCGTGACCGGTGTAGGGATGGTAGAGATATGGCAAGTCGGCATCATCGTATTCCGTATCCTTGATGCGATCGTACCAATCGTGAATGATGTTGATGCCATCCGGATTGTGGCTCGGGATGAGGACGTGGATTGTCTCGTTGAGCTGCTGTAGCGTCTCGGCATCCGTGGTCGTAGCGAGCTCATAGGCGAGCTGCATCGTCATCAACGCAGCACCGATCTCGCTGGAGTGCTGGGTTGCGAGGATGAATCCGACCGTGCGCGCGTTCTCCAACGCGTCCTGCTGCTGATCCTGGGTGCTAACCCGCGCATCCCAAAGCGCTTCCAGTCGGGCGCGATTCTCAATACGAGCGGTATCGGTGAGGTTCTCGGGAGCAGAAACGGTCACCATCAAATACGGCAGACCGGTGGTGCTGACCCCCTGGCGCTCTACCAGCACGCGATCGGATGCGGCGGCGAGCGCGTCAAAGTAACTCACCATCTCGTCCCAGGTGGGCAGCCAACCGGCCTCGCCGGGAACATGGCCGAGTATGTCTACGGGTGCGGGGATTCCTTCGGGCACAGTCTACTCCTCATTGCTGGTAATCGCACCATCGAGATGCATGGTCATGGTCGCCGTGAGCACGGCGCATGTCAACGATCTACGCGTCGTCCGCCCGCTCCAGATCACGCGGACCAAACGCGGCCGGGAGCAGCGCTGAAAGCGTCGTCTCCTGCCACGTATCGCCCTCGTCCAGCAGCACAAGCATCTCGGCATCAGTGGGCTTGAACTCGTTCAGTACCTGCCGACAGGCGCCACAGGGCGTGGTGGCTGGTGCCTTCGGCGCCGAAACCGCGACTGCAAAGATCGTGCGATGTCCACGTGATGCTGCGGTGACGACGGCGGAGCGCTCGCCACAGATCGTCAGTGGGTAGCTGGCATTCTCGATATTGACGCCACCGATGACGGAACCATCCTCCACCAGAATCGCGGCTCCCACCGGAAAGTGGGAGTACGGTACATAGGCGCGGGTAGCGAAATCGCGCGCGGTATCAAGCAGTGTCCGCTTCTGTTCGATCGTGATATCCGTCATCTCCACCATCATCTCCTGGCGCGAAACTGGTATGCTCAGATTGCTATATGCACTTGTACCACCCGCCGCCGATATGTGCAGGACGACTCATGAGCACCACCCCGCCGAACGATGACGATTTGATGCTTGCCACCGCGCAATTTCTGGTGCAGGCGCTCGATTTGACCGATCGGGCGGAGGATATCGCTGCCGATCTCTCGCCGATGAAGCGGGATGCGAACGCCGCCATCAGCTCGATCCAGTTGGATACCAGCATCGGACTCGCAGGATTCCTGGTCTACACCTATATCCTGAATCGGGTCGGTGGCGAGGGGAAGACGGGTCAGGAACTGTTCGATTCCGGCCTGGAGACGCTCCAGCTTGCGGCATCCCGCAATACACCCGGTCCGCGACCGGTCGCGCATGCAGCCACGGACGACCACGGCTTCATTCTGGCGACGGCCCCCGGCACCTGGCGCGCGTTGATGGGCCACACACCGACAAGCAACATCGAGGCACAACCAGACGACGCGCTAACAACCGCGAACACGGAGCAGATTCGGGAGGAAGCAGCTAGTCAACTCTTCGATCTCCTGCGCCAGGCGAACGCGCAGGCGACAACCTGGTTGAACGCGCTCCAAGCGGCCTCCCGCCAGGCACATGAGGATGGCACCGACCCCATGATCGCATTCACGGATGCGGAGACGGAGCTGGCGCTCTTTCTGCTGGATGAGGATTCGGTTGGTGCGCTGCTACGAACGATGAATCTGATGGTAGCCACGGCTCAGGAGCAAGCCGCCGAAGCGATGGGCGCTGATGATCCGGAAGCGACCTGGCCTACGGCGTAGGCATTGCGTCTCACGGTCAGTCAGAGGGCGGACACCCTACGGGGTCCGCGCCCTACCGCATCATGTCGCGCTTTCGATCAGATACCTCTCGGTCCATTCATCGGCTTGAGATTCCGGCACGCGAATGAAGGTGGCATCCGCATCCGCGAGGAGCACGTCATCGGCTTCCGATCTGATCTCGCCGTGTACTTCCAGAATACGACCGCGCACACGGGTGACCGTACCAATCAATCGCACCGGCTGCCCGACCACCACTGGTTTGCGGAAACTGGTCTGCATCTTGGCGGTGACCGCCCACAGGTTCTTGCTGTACAGCGACCACGTCATGATCTCGTCCAACAGCGTGCAAATAATACCGCCGTGAATCATGCCACCATAGCCCTCAAAGGCAACGGTCGGTAGCCACGATGCCCAGATCGTATCTGGCTTATCGGTGGCATAGAACTGGAGATGGAGTCCCGCCGGATTAAGTGCTCCACAACCGAAACAGTTGTGATCGTTGACGGCCCGAATCGGTTGTGCTTCAGTGAATCTCATGCGTTCTCCATCATCCCGGCGGCGAGGATCGCCATCTCATGACCAGCCTCACCCCGTATCACCACATCAGCGAGGTCATCCAGCGCCGTCTCGGCGCGATCGATGATGATCAACTTCGCGCCGCGATCCTTGGCAACCTGCGGCAACTGCGCCGCCGGATAGACAACGAGTGAGCTCCCGACAACGATCATCAGATCGGACACTGCGGCCGCCCGCACAGCGGTCTCCAGTGCGGTTTTGGGCAACGACTCGCCGAAGAGAATTGTATCCGACCGCAAGATGCTGCCACAGACCGGACAACTAGGGTCAAGGTCGCCTGCCTCGAGCATCTGCTGCACGACTGCGCCATCGATCAGATGCCCGTTATCCACACAGCGGAGTCGATGGGTGGAACCATGCAACTCGATCACGCGATCGGCGGGCACACCCGATTTCTGGTGGAGACCATCGATGTTCTGGGTGATAACAGCCAGCGCATGACCACCGGTGATCAGCCGCGCAATGGCGAGGTGGCCCTCATTCGGCTGACGCGACTGCATGAAAGGATAGTGCTGCTTCCTCATCTGCCAAAACTCGCGGCGGGCCTCATCGGACATGGGGGCATCGCCGATACTCGGTATCTTGCCGGTGGTCCAAACACCATCCGGTCCGCGGTAGTCCGGCAGTCCACTCTCAGTGCTGATACCCGCACCGGTAAAGAACACCAGCCGCTCGGCGGCGCGCATCATCGCTATCGCGAGTTGTTCCTGATCCGTACGTTCGTTCACCTGGGTTATTGTCTCCTGCCGGTCAGTACATTTACGAGCACAACTGCCTCACCAATTTGCGTACGTACGGCCTTCATGGTAGCATCGCCATCAGAGTTGGTGACAATTGGTCACACAAACGAGAGGCCGTCCGTAGCGGCTCGCATCAGAAGGCTGTGCAAGTGCTCCGTCGCGTTGCTACCGCTATCGCATCGTACATCGGATTCGGTCCCGAAGATGACGTCGTTGCGCCTCCCCAAGCTGTGCGTGTCGCCCCATCCCATTCATCACCACAACCACATGTGCATCCGGTTGTAGCTCCCGCTCCCATGCCTAGACAGCATAAGTGGCAGCGCCATACGCAACTGCGTGCTTATACGCCACCGATTACACCGGATGTGCGTGAGGCTCGCCGATGCGCCGTACGTGGAATCTATGCCGTGCGCGAGGGTGCAACAGAGGTTGCACTGGATCACTTTATCCAGGCGGCACGATGCCGCGAGGTAGATCTCACCGCTGTTCCGGGATTCTGGGAACTCACCCGCGGACAGATGATGGTGGCTGTCGATGCCTACGAACGCGTCGAGCGGTATCGCGAAGCCGCCTCCCTGGATGCCCAGATCAGCACGATCTTCCGCCCACAGCTGATTGGGGAAGATTCTCCCATCGTCTTACCGAAACGCGTTCGCCTTAGCGGGGATTAAGCGCCACGCTAAACAGGTAAGCCGTGCCGTTTTCGGCACCGTCAAGGAAGACCTCCGCGGTCCAGTACTTACCCGGATATGGAATGCACACCCCCTCACCAAGGATGATGTTTCGGGTGACATCGTACATGGCATCGCTATCGTAGCCCTCACGTTCGTGCATCGCGTCGATATCGCCGGAAAACGTCGCCAGGGCAAACTGCGAAAGGTATGGTGGCCCAACCGCGTCATCCTCGTTTTCGACGAAATTGAAATAGAGGAATCCCTCAGGCACGGGGCTCTCCGCCTGCATGAAGCGTCCCCAAACACCGTGCCACGGCTCTACATCCACGCCCAGCCCGTAGTGATGCATGAACAGGATATCGTGGTCGAAGCCAGACGCATGCTCGCTCATGGCATTGAGGGCAGCGAAGCACTCCTCTCGTTCCAGGCCATCACCGGAGAAATCCGCCTCCAGTCCGATGAAACGCATGGCGGGTAATGTCCTGTATTCGAAGCTCTCCACTTTGAAGCCGCGCTGCTGCTGCTCAACCAACCCTGGCATAAACAAGGTCCACTGAACCTGCGCATCGCAGTTCTTCAGATAGTTGATGTAACCATAGATATCCGCACTATCGGTACCGGTGGGACCGGTCCGCTCACCCGCGATCTTTGCCCGAACGGTGGAGTCCCGCATGATCGAGAAATCAGCAAACACCTGGGCAACCGTGTCATTGAGATCGGGATCATGAGTATTCCCGGATAGCTCCTCGTCGAACCGATCCAACACCGCAAATACCGGTGCATTGACGATACCCGTTGATTCCAGCTGCTCCAATAGGGCGCGGAGGCGGGAATTCTGGTGCCGGAAGCGTGCAATCACATCCTGCATCAGTAACCGCTCGTTGACACCGAGCAGGTGATCGCTCCATAGCGTATCGTCGCCTAGCCAGTCGGTGAGGGCATCGAATGCATTGGGATTGCATCCTCGCGCTCTTCTCGCCCAATCGACGATCCACGCATATCTCTGGACATCGGTGAAGGACGTATCCTCGACCTCATTCCAGTCAATGAAGCAGAACTCGCCAACGAAATCGTGTGTCATCTCTTACCCTCCTGCTCCATTTACAGTAGCGGTCACCGATGGGAGATGCGAGGAGTTGTGGTCCGGATATCACCAGTCTTGCCATCAATTCCGGCACGTGATCCGTTGGACGAACAGGTATCTCGGTCAGGATATCGAACAGGAGATATCTCCTCCCGGCGATATCGCGAAAAAAGGAGAAGCCCGGCGCTATATATGCACCGGGCGTCAACTTCTGTCGATCGCTGCCGAGGAATACCTGCCGTATCGCGATCAGATACAGCGTCGGAGAGGAAAGTTGTGAAGTGATGATCTGTCATCATTGACTGATCACACTAAAGAAGGAAGAAGAGGTTGTAAATATGCCTCGCGACAGGCTAGCGTCGCATTTGGCGGCGAGTGTTAGGACGATGCATCGGCAGTGATGATGAAGCCTGTATGAGCCTGATGCCTCGTTGGTACTCTGCGTCATGCGCCTCTACGCATGGCGAGCCGGATGATTTGTAAAGGTGCATTCGCCTTCGTCCCTGTGCTTCCGGCGACTCAATTTCTTGTTTCTGGCATTATCTTATCATCGCGATATCGCGTTGGCAAGCCCCTTTGCCGGTTAATTCACAAACTTCAATCCGAGAGAGGCAGAATCGACGTATATGCGTGCAATTACTGGACGCGGAACAGGATTCCCTCGGCGATGGAGCGCATTTGCTGGCGATCCAGCACGTAATACTTGAGACCGCGGCGTGGTTCCACCCGCACGATCCCCGCACGCTCCAATTGGGACAGATGCCGCGAGACGGCAGATTGGGCGATACCCAGGCGACCGACGATCTCCTGCGCGTAGAGCTCACCCGTGCTGAGGAGATCGATGATACGCATGCGATTGCCATCGCTCAGCGCGCGCAGACTCTCCATCAACTCCGTTGTCGGCATCGGCTGACCGCTGGCGACAAACTCATCGGGCAAGATCTCGCCGTTAACCTGATGCTCGGCATGCTTCAGCTGATTGCCCGTCATGTGCTGGGCAGAGAAGAAGATCACCAACTCCGGCGGATAACTGATGTAACTCACGAAATCGCCGAGATGCCCGGATGGGATGAACGTCACACTGCTGGCCATATTCAGGGCGGCGGTCAACGTCGCCGGCAGCCGATTCCCGGTGAGCTCGGCAAACGCCATACCGAATCCCTTGCTGGCAGACGAGCGGGCTGCGGTCTCCGCTTCCCGCAGGGTTTCCTGCCGGCTCTCGTACGCCTCGCGGTAGAACTCGTTCCAGATACCGGAGATCAGGCGAATCGTCCGCTGCTTGAGCAACTCGGGATCGAGCATCATCGCCAACACATCGTTCGCATCGGCGGTGGTTAACACCGGTTCGAGATAGCGTCGCCACTCGTTCTCATCATCGCCACTGGGGGCGGCAAGCTCGGTACCGAGATCGCGATGCGCGCGATCAATCGCCCGAATTGCCAGCGTGCGGAAGTGTTCCGGTGTGAGGCCATCCAGGAAATCCAGCAGGTCCTCGATCGTGGCATTCGCTCGTTCTTCGCTCAGCGGCTGGAAGGCCATAACCGGCTCTTCCATGTAGTAGAGCAATCGACCCGAGAAGCCGTGGAGGAGATCGAGATCCTCCTGCAGGTCCCAGGAGAGCGCCCGACGCACACCGATCAGCCATGGATCAAGACCACTACCCGGCACGGCACGATACAGAAGTGACATCATGCTCATCAGATCAAGCGGCACCGAAAGTGCAGTCCGAACCTGAAGCGCCGGTCGCCCGACTACGAGCTCACCCATTTTCTCAACCTACCCACTCACCGACGGAATTCAGGATGCGTTCCACAACGACCCGTCAGCAACCCAGTACCAAGCTATCCTATCATGACGATAATAGCATAACCTCCCACATAATCGGGAAATTTGGGCAGGTGTTCCTGTTTCCAACTCCGAAATCGAAGGATTCCGGTATGCTCAGATCTGATGATTGTGCATTCGTACGCAGTGAGGTCTGAACCATGCACCATCCCAAGACCCAGCAACTCCCCCTCTTCGCGGCGGACGCTGCAGCAACGCCACCAGCACCTTCGAACGATCCAGCACCGGTGACCTCAACCACACCTCTTTCGGTGGCGCGCATGTGGTTCCGAGATCATCTGGAGACCTCCGACCGTCCAGCGAACACGGTGGAAAGCTACACCTATGATCTGGTGGTCCTGGAACACCGCATCACCGACAAACCGATCATGCACATCACGGAAACCGATGTCGCCATGTACCTGGCCGAGGCAAGCAGCAAGGTCACCCGGAAACGTCGGCTCACAAGTGCGAAAGCGTTCTTTCAGTGGCTAACGGATGACCTGAAGGTGCTGAAAGCGAATCCGACCGCCAGCTTCTCGCCGCACCCGTTGGAGCACAGTCTCCCGCAAACCCTGAGTGAACTCGAGCAGGCGGAGCTCCTCCAGGCGGCATACGCGGATGAACACTGGAGCGCGCCGGCAATTATGCTGATGATGCGGCTTGGACTCGGTCGGACAGAACTGCTGGCGCTACGACGCACGCATATCGATCGCACTACCGATGAGGGAGCCGAAATCCTCGTGGCCTACGACACACCCGGAAAGCACAACAAGCAGCGCACATTGCACGCGGACGCGGAGTTCGCCATTGCCTACGCTACCTATATCGAGGCCAGGAATCCGCAAGACGTGGTCTTCCCGTTCGGACCCCAGGCTGTGAACGGCATGGTCGAGCGCGTCGCTGAGGCCGCAGGTATTCAGCGCAAGGTCACACCCCAGCTCCTCCGCCACACTGCGGCAGTCACGATGGCGAGGAATGACAACGAGGTCAACTCGTTGCTGATGAAGCTTGGACTCGCCAACGACGCCCGCAACCGCGAGACGGTGCGTCTCTATATCGCGGCTGCGGGCGGAGATGATAAGAGGAACTAGGCTAACAACGCGGCCAAATCGCCGGTCATACCACCCAACGCGGCGATATCACTATCCAGCGCCCCGGCGGTGCGAGCAGGTTCGATGATATCTGCCACCAGATCAGGCACCCAGGATCGCAAAGCGATCGTCTCGGTAGCAGCGCGACACGCGACTGGTTCCGTTCCCGGCCAGATCACCGCCGATTCTCCCGGCTTGAGCTGATGCCCATGAACCTCGAGCTGACCGCTGAGGACGGTAACGACGTTCGGTGTCGACTCCTGTCCGATACGCACTGTCGTACCGGCGGGTAGCGCAAGTCGCTCCAATGCAAAGTAACGACAGGCCGTCAGCAGCATGCGCTGACCGGCAACATCGAGTCGGATGGACGGGATCTCGTTGGGGCGCAGCTCCGGACGTGTGGCGATCTCCCCCTGCTCCAGATGCATTTCCCGCGGGTTCCCCTCCGCATCCACCCGACCCCAATCATCGAGACGGAAGGTGACATCACTGGGTTGCTGGATTTCATAGACCATCACACCTGCACCGAGCGCGTGCACCGTTCCGGCCGGAATCATGATCGTCTCACCAGGAATCGCATCCAGCTTGCGCAGATCGGTGGCGGAGGTGCCATCGAGCAAGTGAGCGTGTGCCATGAAGGTCTCGGCATCCACATCCGGTTTCAGACCAACATAGATACCACCATCGTCCTCGCGCGCCAGGATGTGCCACGCCTCGGTCTTACCCAATTTGTCTAGCGGCGCGGCAAGTACATCATCTGGATGCACCTGAATCGAGAGATTCTCAGCGGCATCGATAAGCTTCACCAGCAGCGGGAAGATCGCCTTGCCGCTGACCGCGGCGATTGCATGGCGGCCAAGCCGCTGATCGGGATTCTCAGTCACGAGATCGCCCAGCGTGCTTCCTGCTCCCACACCAGCGGTGATGACAGCACCGTCCGCGGTGACCAATGCCTCACCGATCTTCTCGCCCTCGGGCAAGGGAAGATCGAACTGCGCCAGTTTGCGCCCACCCCACGGCTTCGCATCCAATCGCGGTGCCACCACCGATACATCGCAGACAGTCACTCGTCACTCCTTGCACATCCACCCAACTCCACCTACACCCTATAATGACCGTCATACATGGGGTTCGCAATGTGGAGCAACGAGAGATGAGCGAAAGGTCGACATACATCGATCACCTGTGGGCGGTGATCCCGGCCGGTGGATCAGGCACCCGTCTTTGGCCGCTGAGCCGCGCCGCACGCCCGAAGTTCCTCCTGCCGCTACTCGGCGAGCGCTCCCTGATCCAACAGACATTCGATCGCGTCGCCAGATTGACGCCACCAGATCAGATTCTGATCGTCTGCGGTCCGGCTCACGCAGCCGCAATCGCGCGTCAGTTGCCGGAACTCCCAGACGACAACATCATCATCGAACCAACTCCGAACGGCACCGCACCCGCATTGGCGCTTGCTAATGCGCTTATCCAACAAGCCGATCCGCGAGCAATTCTGGCCAGCTTCGCGTCTGACCACGACATCAGCGACATCGACGCCTTCAAGTCATCGGTTCGCACCGCCGTGGCAGCAGCGCAGCTCGGCGATCTGGTCACCATCGGACTCTCACCCACCCGCCCCGAGACGGGATACGGCTATATCGAGCGCTCGGACGATATTCGGGTTCAGGTCCCGTCGGGCACTGCCTATCGGGCAACCCGCTTCGTGGAGAAGCCGAACGCCGAAACAGCGGAACGCTACATCGAGACCGGTCGATTCCTCTGGAACGCATCCATGTTCATCTGGCGGGTGGATTCGTTCGCGACAGAGCTACGACGTCTGCAACCGATGATCCTGGCTGGCACCACGGACATCGCCGAATCGTGGAATACGCGGGAGCGAGAGCGCGTGTTGGCTCAGGTTTGGAGCACATTACCAAATGTCACTATCGATACCGCCGTCATGGAGCAGGCGGAACGCGTAGCCGTGGTGCCATCGCAGATGGGCTGGAGCGATGTCGGAGACTGGCATGGTCTCGGCGAGCTTCTGGAGAAGGACGATCAGGGCAACGCTATCCATGGCGATCTGGTGCAAATCGATACGACGAACAGCGTTGTCTGGTCCAGCGGCCATCGAAAAATCGCGACCATCGGGGTGAGCAATGTCGTGATCGTGGATACACCGGATGCGCTGTTGGTGGTGGACAGGACCCGCGGTCAGGACGTGCGCATGGTTGTTGACACCCTCAAGGGTGAACCCAATCCTCGCCTCGTCTAGCGGTTACTTCACTAACTCCCATACCGATAGCATCACAATATGGGTGGTATCGACAATCGCACCGATACTGAAGTTCGCAGGGATATCATTCGCCGTGTGGTGGAATTCGCTCTTCCCGTAGAGCTCTCTGGCGATCATAATCGCGGGGATTCCTTCGGCGCGAACCATATTGTCGTCGGCCACAATCGCTTCCGACTGGCGGTTCATCATATCCTCATGCAGTTCGTAGTTCGCGTTAACGCGGTTCATGTGATCCTGCATCCACTGCGAACCAGCATCGACATTCGTGATCAGAGTCGGTCGATTTCTGACCGATGCCACGGAGTCGACATTGAAGACTCCCGCGATCGGTGCACCGTCGTGATTTGCCTGACGTGCCCAGGCGGCTGATCCGAGGATACCCACCTCTTCGGCATTGACAAAGGAAACCCTTACCGGGTGGTTCAACTCGTAGCCCGAGAGGATGCGAACTGTCTCGAGCGTAACGGCGATGCCGGACGCGTTGTCATCGGCACCAGGTGCGATCCGTGGGTTCTCCAGGTTAATTGTGTCGAAGTGGGCCATGATGGCATAGATCTCACTGGAATCCGTACCGGGGATCTCCGCCACCACATTCACCAACAGATAGCCATCCCAGGTGATGAAATCCTCATACCAGACCGTCATCCCGTAGGATTCCAGTTCCTGATAGAGGTAATCCGCCGCGATTTGGTTGCCAGCGAACTCGTAATAGCGCGTTCCCCAGCCACTGTTATCCAACTCACCGATATGGACCAGATCATCCGTGATCCGTTCGATGTTGCCGGTATCCACCTGCTCCATCAGTTCCCATCCGGAGGTATTGCGAGCGGGACCGTTGACACCGATCTCGGCGATAAACTCAGGTGGTGCCGGGGCGATTTTGTAGACGGCGTAACCCCAATCCGTCACGGGCTTGACCACGGCAGGAACCCATCCCCACCGGACAAGGTAGACACCCTCGCCCTCATCGACGATCTCGCCGTGGGGAGTGATATCACTTGCCTGATTGCGATCATCTGGAGCCACAACCACGTAGAGGTTATAGGTGCGAGGATCGTTCTCGACCAGCGAGAGGGTCAACGACTCGCTCAACATCTGCGCCTGCGTCGGATTCACCACCACCCAGCTCACGGCACCATTCGTCCACGAGGCACGGGCACCGGCCTCGGCGAAGGCCTCCTCCTGATTGTTCCCCTCGACCCGGATAAGACAAAGCCCGGTGCAAGTCCGGGCGATATCATCGGTTATGTCAATCTGGGCGACCTCCGTCTCCGAAGGTCCAGGCGAACTGCCACGCTGGTTATCGCCTCCTCGCTTGATCTCCGGCTCCTCGGTCGCCGGTAGGGTTGCTGGTGGTGTTTCCTCCTGTCCCGATCCCGGAGTAGATGTGGGAGGTATCGATACAACCTCGGTCGGTGTCGGCGTAGGTCCACCATCACCGCCATCGCCACCGGAGAAGAGACGAAGCAATCCCCAGATGATCGCCAGTACCAGGAGAACGAGGAGAATCGCGGCAATGATGCGATTACGATTTCCATCATCACCATTGAAATAGTGATTCACGGTTTCGCCGAAGCCATCACCGTTGTCGTCGAACTCATGCTCGTCATGGAATTCGTCGTACTCTTCTTCCGGCGGAGCCAGATAGCGATTCCGACGCGGTGGCGGTGGCGGAGCATCATCTTCAATATCGGTGGGGATACCGGCGTCCGCGGCTTTCTTTCGCCAGTAACTCTGGTCACGGGCACGATCAACCTTGCGCTCGCCACCGGGTCGCGATGGTGGTGCAGTTGATGGAGTCTCACCCTTGAGGGCATCGGATGTGCGCTGAACATTCTGCTCCACGAAAGCACCGAAATCGATGCTCTCATCGCGGCGGGGGTCATTCGGTTTGTCGTTTCTGGATGGCATGAACGCCCGATCTCGTTAGGCACACAATATGCCCGACCGCCCGATAGAGTTGCACTGAGACTACCAAATCTCCGTAGACTCCGGCCAGATGTACGTACGTTTGTTCGTTCACCCTATACAAATCTAGAGGATAGCAAGGTCCAGTTCCAAAAGCTCCTCACAGATCGCCCGGATCTGACCAACCGCCTGGCCAAGTATCTCGGTACCAGACTGGGCGTTGGCTCCGCTGGCATCGCCAGTGGCCCCGGAGGTACTCACTTTATGCATCATCACGGGCAGAACACCACCTGCTGCCTGAACGATCATTTTGGCGCGAGAGAGCTCCGGGTTCAGATGTGCCGCTGAGAGCGCCGCTGTTGTCACCAGATCGGATCGCACCGCCAATATGACCGATGCCTCATCGCCACCGGCGTGACCGATAGAGTCCGCACCTAACACCTCGCGCGCGGCATTGGCGATCAGCGAGTAGGCATAGATCGAAGCGACCAAGGGCACACCCAAATCCCGCTTTGCCCTCTCGGCGGCCGTCGCCAGGGCGGAGTTATTGCCACCATGCATGTTCATGATCACGAATCGCTTCACTCCCTGGCGATAGAGCGAATCGATCTGATCCATCACCACCGCGATCAGTGTGTCGTCCTTCAGGGAGATCGTGCCTGGTCGACCAAAGTGATGCCAGCTGACACCCCAGGGAATGGTGGGAGCGATGGCGACCCGAGGCGTAAGCAATGCACCCGCCATTTGCGCCAGCACCGTGGCCGTCAAGGTGTCCGTGCTGACGGGCAAGGCAGGACCGTGCTGCTCATGAGCACCAACCGGAATGATGACCATCTCGATCTGCGACAGGGCGTCTCCTGTCTGCGGCGAGGTCAAATTCGCGAGGAGCAATGGTTGTGGGGCGTGCTCCTGATCCGGGTTGGTCGTCATGGGAATTCTCCTTTCACAGAGTCTATTGCATACAAAACGGGAGTATACTTGGGGTATGAGATCAGGAAGGCAATCCGCCTTCACCCAAGCGATAGGAGGTCACGATGTACAAGCAGATTGTAGTTCCTCTGGATGGTAGCGAACTGGCAGAAGAGGCACTGGAGGAGGCGAAATCGCTCTCCAAGGCGATCGGCTCTCCGCTCAAGTTGCTGCGAGTTGTGGACACTTACCGAACCCAGACACTCCCCGCAACGGGTATGGCTCTCGATTACTCGATGCTGAGTGAGCTCGCGGAGGAGGAGATCGAGGACGCCAAGACCTACCTGACGGCGATGGTCGACAAGATTCGAGGCGAGGGATTCACCGTTAGTGGCGACGTGTTGCATGGTCCCATCGCTCGCCAGATCTGCTCCGCTGCCAAGCCTGAGGATGTGATCGTCATGTCCTCGCATGGTCGCACGGGCATCAAGCGATGGTTCCTGGGCTCAGTTGCTGAAGAGGTGATGCGCAATGCGGATTGCCCGGTGTTGCTGCATAAATCGAAGAACCTGAATGACGCGTAGTCCTTCCTTTCCTACGTTCATTGCCTCAAACCGTCGGGTGTATTGACACCCGACGGTTTTCATTCTAAGAAGTATGAACGACCAACCGCGACCGCGATTCCGAGGCACCGTCCTTCGGTATATGGAGACTCATGTCAGTTACGGACCCCTCTACCATCCATGACAATGCATCTCCGGAAGAGATGGAGGAGTTGGAAAAGCGGGCACGTGGCTTTGGGGTGCTGCGTTTCCGCAACTATCGTCTGTTCTTCACCGGTCAGTTCATCTCCACCACCGGTATGTGGATGCAATCGTTGGCACAGAGCTGGTTGGTTGTGGAGACCCTCAACGCCTCCGCATTCCAACTCGGACTCGTCCCCCTCTTCCAGTTTGGGCCATCGCTCATCTTCGGTATTCCAGCCGGCACCCTGATCGACCGGTTCCCCCGACGGTATATTCTGGCAGCGACACAGACCCTGTATATGTCCCTCGCCATTTTGCTGGCAATGCTGACCTGGACGGGAGCGATCCAGCTTTGGCATGTCTACGCCACCGGTTTTGTCTTCGGCATCACCGGCGCCATCGATATGCCAGCCCGTCACGCGTTCGTCTCTGAACTCGTACCCAAATATGCGCTAAAAAACGCCATCGCCATCAATGCCGCCACATTCAACATGGGGCGTATTTTGGGTCCGGCAATTGCGGGAGTCGTGTTGGCCTGGGTTGGTCCGGCATGGTGCTTCTTCCTGAATGGCATCAGTTACATTGGTCCGATTTGTGCCATGTTCATGATGAACCTTCTCCCGTTCGTGAAGTCAACCGCCGGTTCCGGTTGGGAGCAGATGAAGGAGGGTATCTCCTACGTCCGCCGTACCAGCGCCATCCGGCAGCCGATGCTCCTGGTGCTCATCGTCGGCAGCTTCGGGATGGTCTATACCGTCTGGATTCCGCTAATTGCCACGCAAAGCTTCAACACCAGCGAGGGTATGTTTGGCGTCATGTTCAGTTCGATGGGGTTGGGTTCGCTCCTTGGAGCGCTGTCAGTTGCCTACATGCGCTCGGGCAGGGGTCGCACGCGGATGATCATCACCGGCGTCCTCCAGGGGTCGGCTACACTTTCTATCGGGCTGATCGCTGCCGTGCCGCTGAATGCCTGGATAGCCACCGCCGCGATCACATTTAGCGGTATCTGCGCCGCCAATACCATGTCGCTGGCAAACACCCTCGTGCAGACAACCGCACCAGACGAGTTGCGGGGTCGGGTCATGGCGGTCTACAGCACGGTATTTACGGGAACGCTCCCATTCGGAGGCCTTCTGGCCGGAACGATCTCCAATCGATGGGGAGTGGAGGCATCGATGATCTTCGGAGGTAGCGTGGTAGTCATCGCAGCCACGACAATGTTGGTGCGACACATCATGTCGCCCGAAGAAGCATCCGATACCGCACCGATCCCGGTCGGTTAGCAACCGAAACGGACAACATACTTATGGGTGGATTCTCGATACTAAGCCTGCTGTACGTCGCCATGGGCGCACGTGTGCTGTGGATGATGGCGCAGAATTGGCGCGGCGTGTGGGATCGCAACTTCACCGGCCAGGATCGTATGCTGGTCAATCAGGCATCGTTCTTCTTCCTGGTGCCGATCTCCGTGATTCTGCATGAACTCGGACATGCGGTGATGGTCTGGAGCTACGGCAAAGAGGTCGTGGATTGGGGTTTCTATGGCTTCGCGGGATATGTCGCTTTCTATCCCTACGGTCTGACAGACGTGCAGCAAACGATCATCGCTGCCGCGGGTACGTTCGTGAACCTCGTGCTGTGTCTGTTGGCGCTGGCCGTGGTGCTGTACTGGAAACCGCCGCTACGCGCATCGATCAACGAACTTCTGATCGGATTCATCTTCATTTCGGGTCTGAACGCATTCGTCGTCTATCCCCTGCTCGATCTCGTCAGTGGCATGAACGGCGACTGGCGACAAATGTACGACAGCGGTGTCCCCTGGCTGACGACTATCATCGTGATCGTGCAGGTTGCGGTATTGGCTGGCGGTTACTGGCTGTTCACGAATCCGGGAATGAAGGCACGCTTCGCCCGGCTCACCGATGTCCCACCCGGATTCGAGCGCGGCATGTTCGGCGGTATCCAGCCCGCGAAAATCAAGACGATGAATATGGATCCGAACGAGATTCACCTGCGCGATGCGGTGAATCGTGTGGCCAGCGGCTGGCACACACGGGTGGATTCCCAGGTGCAACGCTTCCAGGGTGGCAGCGCAATTCTGGTGCAGTGGACCACCAACCGCGAGATGCATGTAGCTGCGGTACGATCACTGCAAGCGGGGAGCTTCGATATCGTCGAGATTCCGACGAATCAGCAGGGTTCACAGGATGGCCGACCGCGAATAATCCAGCGCTGGAACCGCAAGCCGGGTATCGAGGAACTCACCATCGCCTTACGTATGGCGATGGAGCAGATCGATCTCGGAGCGTAAGGCACATAGGGCAACGGCTATGAGCCCTGCGCCAGCTTATCCACGCGGTGCCGGAGACGCTTCGGGCGGACGGGGTGGACCGACAGCGATGGCATCGTTACCCTGGGCGGCAATCACCTCCAGGAAGCGATCCCAGCGGGTACGCCACTGCCATGGTCGATCCCAGTTGGTCGAGGTCGGTCCGAGCGGATCGCGGATGATGACCTGTTCCGCATTGAATCCCATTACGATCAGCGCGTGGTCGTTCGTCAGCACCACCGGCCAATCCTCACCCGTGTTGCTGTGCCAAACAGCTGGCCTCCACGGCATCATATCGACTGTGGACTTGAAGTAGACCGGCTCTCCGCGCAGGAGCGCCGCCTCGATTGACGGACGATCCGGCGTCACGGTCACGCTCAGCCCCTTGGCCTCGAAGAGCTTGCGCATGGCGTTGCAGCGCGCTCGGGCGAGGATGTTCTCGTTGATGTGGCCACAGTAATAGTTGTGAACATCTCCACCCCAGACCTCGAAGCCGTTGGCGGTCTCCTCGTAATAGGGTTCGAGAGACTCGTCCTTCCCGACGATGGCGAGCTGCTCATCGAGTCCGACATCCAGACCGAACGCCTTCAGCACGATCCAGGCGGAATCGAACTCACAGGTATAGTGGAAATCCTGCCCCTGCTTGATCGGCATCTGCAGGTAGGCATCCCAATACCACTCCTGATCGGGAATGGGATCACCGGCGGTCTGTCCGACCGGTGTACCGAACTCCGGTTTGGCGACCATGGAGGAAATGTAGTCCCAGGGGTTGTAGCTCTGGGCAGCGGCGTGGTTGAGGCGCGTGTAGGCGGCTAATGCTGCAGCGCCCGTCAGGAACGTACGACGTGAGAATGCTGGAGCGACGAATCGTGTGGATGGTGCTGACATGAATGGTATCCCCCGAGAGCGGGTGGTTAACTGAACGAACGGGGTAGACAACGCATAGTTTACCATGAGGGCATACGTACGACTGAAGAAAGCAGGTTTTCCGATGATTCACGGTATCGATCACATCGTCATCATCTCGGCGGATCTTGAAACCGCGGTCGCCAATGCCAGTCAGGCTGGATTCACGATAGTACCCGGCGGCATACACGCGGACGGGGCCACCCATAATGCGCTGATCGCGTTTGCGGATGGTTCCTATATCGAGCTGATCTCGCCGACGGCCAATGCCGAGGGCAAGCAGCATCGCTGGTTCCCGCGCCTGGCAAAGGGTGGCGGATTCGTGGATATGTGTCTCTTCAGCGATGACCTCGCTGCCGATGTTGCCCGCATTTCAGCATCCAGACGCGACTATGTCGGACCGGTCGACAACGGTCGGGCGAGACCGGATGGCGAGATCCTCAAGTGGAAGGGCGCATTTCCACCGGGTGCCGTTGGCGAGACAGGCTGGCCGTTTCTGATTGAGGATGTGACACCGCGGAGTCTGCGCGTACCGGAGGAACCGGATCAGGTACAGCACCCGAATGGCGCGCTCGGTATCGCTGGTGTGACCGTCGTCACCAATGATCTGCAGGCCACCATCGCTGACTACGAGGCGATTACCGGTACAACGGCACAGATGATGACCTCACCACTGGACGAGACACCGATCGCGGCTTTCATCTACTTTGAGAGGAACTGGATCATGGTCACCCAGCCGAGCGCGGGTGCCGCACTCCACCACCTGGAGGCGTTCGGTCCGGGTCCATATGCGGCGACATTGCGCACGCACACCGGACCGATCACACCCGGAGAGGGGAGGCGATTGCCGCTCGAGTTGTTCTCCGGTGCGCATCTGGAGCTGGTATAGACAGCTTCCAGAGGTGTTGCCATAGACCTGTCTGGAACGAAGGGGAGACGAGCTGCCCCTTTACCGATACCTCCCGTGATGACACATAGGAAGAGAGCCGGGCGAATGTGCCTGGCTCCTTCGTTGAGATCACGCTCTCCTGGAGATGAATATCACCCTGATGGTGACTACTCGTTCTCGTGGATGTCGCTGACGTCGCGATAGTGCGACTTGTGATGATCGTCATGATCGGGGTCATCCTCCGGATGCACAACCGTATCAGCGACATCGCGGTAGTGTGACTTGTGATGGTCGTCGTGATCGGGGTCATCCTCCGGATGCACAACCGTATCAGCGACATCGCGGTAATGCGACTTGTGATGGTCGTCGTGATCGGGGTCATCCTCGGGATGGACAACCGTATCGGGGATATCGCGGTAGTGCGACTTGTGATGATCATCGTGATCGGGATCATCTTCCGGATGGACAACCGTATCGGCAATATCGCGGTAGTGCGACTTGTGATGATCGTCGTGATCGGGATCGTCCTCGGGATGGACAACCGTATCGGCGACATCACGATAATGCACCTTATCATCCTCGGTTTCGGGTGTGGTCACGGTACTCTCCTTATGGTTTCTCTGCTCAAACAAATCTTCAACGATCTTCACCGTAATCAGCGCCACCCAAACGATCGTGCTCGCGATCACCTTGAGGATCTGCCAGATAGTTCTGATCACCGGATTCTCATTCATCACTCTCGCTCCTTGATCGTCGCGTGAATCCAATTGTATCCGCTGGTACCCACCGCTATCTGGCAACGCTGCCAGCTTTTGTGACTTCCGCATCGCGGCGAACCAGCACAGCCACGATCATCGAATCCTCAACGCAGGTCACCCGCAGATCGTGTGGCGAACGCACAAGCGCCAGCCGCGAGTCCGGTATGTGTACGCCATCGATCTCAATCGTCCCTGCCAGCACATAGAGGCAGGTATCGCAACCATCGATCGTGGGAACCTGCAGAACCGCACTGGCGGCGGCCATACATGTCCACACCGCGGCACCAGTGCCGAGTGTGGTCTCATCGGCGAGTCGGAACCAGCGGTGCTCCTCCTCGACCTCCGGGATGATCACCGCAGGTTCACCACCAAGCTCCACAGGTCGAAAGTAGAGCGAGAGCAGCACACCATCGCCCTGGGCCGTGCGTCCGATGTCGATACCCGTCCCTGCTTGCACCAGCACCGGAGACCACGGATCGGCGGTGAACCCGGCGGACCAGTCCATGGCGGTGCTGGCGATATCCAACACGATCTCGTTGGAATAGCGGATGGACTTCAGAGCGATACCGACCTGCAAGCCGCGCTCGTCAATGGCACCGAAGGCGTGGTACCCCTTGTCGCTGTATCCGGGCACCAATGTACCCGGTCGCACGGCACCCGGTAACGGGTCCTTGTCATCCTGCTCGTTTCCCGCCGAGAGGAAGAGATCAACGGTTGGAGCTGGCGGTAGTGATCGCATGAGCGCGCCGTGCGCCAACATGATATCGGGATCCTCATCGCGGGCAACGTTGTACTGCTGCTGGAATTCGGTCGGATTCCCGTTCGTGACCACCAATGCCCGCAAGCGCGTTCCCAGTAGCCGCACCGATTCCGGCGTAATACCGTTGCGATCCAGGCGCACATCATCCAGATGCGCCATCTCTCCACTCAACGCTCGCAGCCAGGCAAACTGGGGATCATTCATCGCCAGATTCAGCAGCTGGTAGGGATTATCCAGCCGACCGTTGTCCTTTTCATAGATCCGCTTCTCACGATCGAGGAGCAGTTTGTGCAGGGATCGGAGGCTGGAGGCGATTGCATCAAGTTGTTCACGCGCGGCTGTGGTCATGGTCTTCCTTCGGTAACTTCGCTAATCTGGTGACATCGTACATTGTTCGCTTCCTCCGAGGTTGTCATCATGCTCTTCGCCCCACTCAGGGATCACGCTGCTGTCCTGTCCGGTGCCGATCTCGTGCTCACCACAGGCGAGATACCCGGAGCCACTGCTCCCGATGAACGCCTGCTGATCGCGCCGTATCACATCCACCACGAGGATGATGAGGGCTTCTACATCCTCGCTGGCCGGATCGCCTTCGAGGTCGATGATCAGACATTCACCGCGAGAACGGGAGATGCCGTGCTCGTCCCACGGGGTGCGATCCACACCTGGTGGAATCCCGACCCCTCTCCTGCTCACTACCTCATCGCCATGCCGAAGCGGGTCAATGATCTCATCGTCGCCCTTCACTCCGGACCGCGAAGCCAGGAGGAGATGGAGGCGTTGTTCCGGGAACACGCCGCCACCTACATCGGCTGGACGCGCTAATCCAAACCACGCGCCTTGCGGTTGGCCCGTTTGATGACATCGTCCAGCTTCAACGCCCGCGCTCCGATCATGAAGAGCATGAGCGTACCCGCGAGCATGGCCGTGACAATGTAGAACAGGTTCTGGGTGCCAACGGAGTCCAGCAGGGCGCCGCCACCAACCGAGCCAATGATATTGCCGAAACCAAACGAGGTGGTGGTCAGCAACGCCTGGGTCGTAGCCGGATGCACGCCGCCATCCAGCTTGTGTGCCAGCGGCACACTCACTACCAGGAAGAGCGCAAAGGTCACCATGTGCAACAACTGCACCGGAATGATCAACGCCGCCGATGGCATCAACGCAGTCAACAGGAAGCGAATAGCATACATCGCGATGACGAAGATGATGAGCTTGCGCTCACCGAACTTGCGGATGAGACGGCTGCCATAGACGAACGCAGGCAGTTCGGCGGCGGCACCGACGGCGAAGGCGATACCGACCTGGTTCGCACTCCCACCCAACGTATCGCGCATATGAATACCCAGCGCGAGATAGACGGTGGCATAGGCGATCATGAGCAGAAACGCGGTGACATACAACAGAATCAGCGGTTTGTTGGTGGAGACGTCCTTGAGACCATCGATGATGTGGGACGGCTGTCTCGGTGCGAGATCCGGTAGACCCCACATCGAAAACAACGTCAGCACCAGGAATCCGGCGTAGGCATAGAGGAAGAGATTGGAGACATCCTTCCCCATCAACTGTCCGAGACCGAGCACCGCCACGAAGTACCCGATCGAGCCCCACGAGCGGATGGTGCCGAAGTTTGAGCGGGTTCGCTGCGCCACTGCCATGGCGTAGCTATCCAGCAACGCTCGTAATGGCACCAGACTGAACGCCAGGGCGGTCACAAACACGAACATGGCGGTGAACCCGTTCGCGTTCGCCACGGCCAAGGCGAAGATGGCGGTCAGCAGCAACGCCAATCGCAGTACCAGGCGATGGATGCCCAACACATCCATAATCGAGCCCCAGAACGGACCGGACATCGCCAGACCCACCGCGGGCATCGCGGTCAGGATACCGACCTGAAGACCGGAGAATCCCTGCGAGCGGTAGTACATCGCGATGTAGGGATTGAAGGCGGCGATGGCACCAAAGAACCAGAGATACCCAAAGCCGGACATCAGGGTCGCCGATCGCCATTTCGACTTGGGGAGATCAGCAATCGTTGCCTTGGGGGTGGGCAGAGCTACAGCCATAGAGACACGTCCTCACTGCGCTGCTGTGTGGTCGGCGCCCCATCGTGTCACCCGGTGGTGCGAGGATCACTCGACACCTGTATTGTGCAGAAAATCACAATCTAGATTCAATGTGCAGACGTTACAGAATCATGCGATCCCATCCACCGCAGGGCCACCGTGTACGTGAGAACCATGACAAGCATGAGGAATGCTGTAGCGAAATACATTTCGTGGGTGAAATCCAGCAGCGCACCCCCAAGAAATGCCCCGACGACATTCCCAAGACCGAATCCGGCCATGGTGATCATCGCCTGCACGGTGGCCGGGTACTTACCGCCACCCAGCTCGTGCGCACGGGGAACGCTAACGACGAGGAAGCCGCCGAAGGTGAGTCCGTGCAACGCTTGCAGCAGGATCACCTGACCTGGTGCATCCGCAAAACCCAAAAGCATCATGCGGATGGCGTAGAACACCAGAATGATCGCGATCAGGCGATCCGGTCCGAAACGACGGTAGAACCACGCCCCGGCCATGAAGAACGGTAGCTCACTGACGGCGGCAACGGCGAACGCCACCCCCACCTGGCTCGCATTTCCGCCCAGACTGGTGATGTGATAGCCGAGCGATGCCACGATCATGAACGCCGCTACGGCCTGGGCAAACGCCATCAGCAACAGCAACATCAATCGCCGATTGCGCACCAGTTCCCCGACGCCTTCAAAGAGCGGTCGGCGCTGTTGACGTGGCAACTGTGGCAACATGAAGGTGGAAACCAACGTCAAGAACAAGCTGACACCGTAGGCGACGAGAAAGAGTGAGGTCACTTCCTTGTTCATGGCGCGACCGAGCGTCAGCGCAAACGTGCTATAGCCAAACGCACCCCACATGCGGATCAGGCCGAAGGGGCGATCCACCTTGCCACCGATGAGCACGGCGAAGTGATCCATCAGACTGCGCAGCGGCACGATGGAGAACGAGAGCAGCGCGATCCAGGTGAACATCAGCGGGAAGCCATCGGCGCGACTGGCGAGCAGTGCCAACAACGCGCCGATAGTGAGTGAAACACGCAACATGGTCCGATGTGCGCCGAGCGTATCGGCAACGGCACCCCAATAGGCACCAGTCAGGGAGAGCGCGATCGCGGGCATGGCGGTCAGGATGCCAACCTGGAATCCGTTGAAGCCAAGCGAGCGATAGAAGATCGCGGCAAACGGAGTAAAGGCCGCGATTCCGGCAAAGAACCAGACGTATCCGAAACTGATCATCCAGTTCGCCGCACGCCAGTTGGGCGCGGCATGCTCTTGAGTTGGTGTTGTCACCGCAATCATCCTCACCATTGAGAACTCGTGTCAGGCGACGTTGCCTGACGCTTCGGGATCGAACGCATCTCGACCCAACAACCTTGTGCCTACCACGAACACGATCGCTGCCAGGATCATGGTGGTCATTACCCCGCGATACATGATCGTTGTGGTGGTGTGTTCAATAACGACACCACCGATAAACGAACCAACAATGCTACCCAGGCCCATCCCCATCATCGCCAGAAGCGCCTGCGCCGTCGCAGCGTTCTCCCGACCCACTAATCGGTGCGCGAGCGTCACCGAGGCCATCAGGAACATACCGAATGAAAGGCCGTGCACCATCTGCCCCACGATCACCGCGGTGGTCGTCGACAGGAAACCAAGCAAGGCAAACCTGAACACGTAGAACGCGAGCGAGACATAGATCATGTTGCGAGGGCCGATCTTGCGAAGGATGACGGCACCGAACACGAACACCGGCAGCTCGCTCATCGCACTGGTGGCGAAGGCGTAGCTGGCGATACGCGTATTCCCGCCAATCGATTCCACATGCATGTGCAGGTAGATATTAAGCAATGCATAGCCGGTGCTGATGATGAAGGCAACGATGAGGATAAGGACGTAACTGCGTTGGCGAAGTACAACCCTGAGACCATCCGTGAGATTCCGTCGCCGGCGTTCGGAGAGTGGTGGCAAACGGAACGTAACCAGAAGCGTGATGATGTGCCAGATAGCATAGATATAGATAAAGGTGACGGTGAGACCACCCGCCATTATCCAGCCCATGATCAACACCATAACGGTGAACCCAATCGAGCCGAAGACGCGCAGTAACCCATATGAGGCACCGCCACGCTCCACCGCGGACACAGCGTAGCTATCCCAGAGACTCGGTATGGGAACCAGCGCGAAGGCCAGGATACCGAAGGTAATCAGGAAGGGAACAAAACTGGTCACCTGCGCCAGGATGAGGGCCATGATGGCCGCCACCAGCAGCACGCCGCGCATGATCTGGCGGTGAATACCAAACGAATCGGCCAGTGCACCCCAAAACGGCCCGGTGAGGGCGATGCCGATAGCCGTCATGGCGGTGAGGAGCCCTAGATGCCAGCCGGTGAATCCAAGGCTGTGATAGTAGACCGCGCTAAACGGCGTGAAGGAGCCAACACCGGCATAGTACGTGAAGTACCCGGCGCCGATGGTGACACTTTCCGATCGCGCCTCCAGCCGCAGCTGCGGTGTGGCCTTGGTGAACCGCATCGAGTGATCCTGCACAAGGGAATGTCGCTGCCGCGTCCGGCCGCGAACGATGCATCATCATACCGCGAAAACATTGCAGAGTCGTGACAATTCGGCAGCCAACATACAGAGGGCGATGCGGAATGTGCATCGCCCTCTCAACTCCTCAGATGTCGTACCTAAATCACACCGATCCACTGCCAATAGGTGGCGCTGAACAGGAGAATGAGGAGGTAGCCAACTATCGTCAGCGGCACACCGGCCTTGAAGTACTCCTTGATCTGGAAGGTGCCGGTGCCGTAGGCCAACATGCCTTGCGGTGAGGAGATCGGCAGCAGGAACCCGATGCTGATGACGAACTGCTGAATCAACACAAATCCAAGTGCCTGATCGTCGTTCAGACCCATACTCATGCTGAGCGCGATGAAGACCGGGATCAATGCCGAGGCCAGCGACGTGGCCGATGCAAACCCGAGGTGGATGACGATATTGAAGATCGAAACCAGCGCGATGGCACCGAGCAACGAGTAGTTCTCCAGGCCAAGCCGACCGAAGGTACTATCGCTAATCCAGGCCGCACCACCACTGTTCAGAAGCACGGTTCCCAACGAGATACCGATACCGAACACGATAACGGTGCCCCAGTTGATCAACGGTTCAGCGGTCTTCCAGCTGAAGACACCGATACCAGGAGTCAGCATAACCGCGACGGCGATGAGCGTGATGGTGGAAGAATCGAACGAGTGCAATTGATCCTCCGTTGACCAGAAGAGGAGGAGTGCGGCGGAGATCGCCATCAGCTTCTTTTCGTTGATGGTCACCGGACCCAAATCGGCGAGTTGCTTGTCGATCACCGCCCGACCACCGTCGATGTGATCAACCTCGGGTTTGATGATCATCCGCATAACGAAGAAGAGCACAACACACATGATGATCGACCACGGTGCCGCGATCATGAACCACCGACCCCAGGCGACATCCTTGCCGAAGGCCTCCTGCATGAATCCAACCGCAACCAGGTTCTGAGCGGCGGCGGTTTTGATACCGATATTCCAAATGGATACGGCATGAACAGCCGTGATCACCATCAACGCACCGAGCCGGCTTTCCTTGGGGAGACCGAATGCGGCCACCATACCGAGGAGAATCGGGATCACTGCACCAGCGCGGGCAGTCGCCGAGGGCACGAAGAACGCCAGGATCGTGGCCACCAGAATCGCCCCGACCAACACGGCATTGGTCGATTCGCCGACCAGACGCAACACCCAGAGCGCGAGGCGTCGGTGCAGGTTCGTCGCTTGCATGGCGGCAGCCAGGAAGAGCGCCATCAATACGAGCGTATTGGCGTTATTGGAGAGTCCAGCCATTGCCTGCCGCAGACCAGCCGCAGTACCAATGTTCTCCGCACTCTCCACCCCAGGCGCGGGAGCAAACCCCAACCCGACGGCGATGAGCGAGGCAATGATCAGGGCCGAGACAGGATAGCTGACGGCTTCCGTCACCCAGACGATGACGGCGAAAGCAAGGATGCCGACTGCTCGCTGCCCTGCCACACTGAGACCGTCAGGAGTTGGCATCATCCATATCGCTGCCAGCACGACAAAGGCCGCCGCAAGGATGATGTAGTTGACGTCGAACGCCCCCTTCTTCGCCGCCGGTGGTGAAGTGACCTGAGACATTGCTATCCTCCTCCCATTGAGTCAGAACTGACTCACTTAGTTAAGTATGGGTGAGGGAACAACACCCCACAAGCACCGTATGGTCCCTAATGACAGTTCCGAAACGATGCTTTCCCGATCCACATCAAGTGAATCCCTACTCGGTAATCCGAAACCCTTACCTGTTTCCGGAGATTGAGGGCGCGCATATACTCAAGTGCATAGCGATACGACGATTACGGGGAGTCAATTCAGAACATGCCAAGAGTAAGTTTGCGCCCGGAAGGGCGCGTCGCACCGCCGCATGTACAGCAGGCGTTCATGTTGCTGGGCTCGGCAACGATTGCGTTCGGGTTCTCCATGGCCGCGCAACAGAATATCGTCAGTAACTTCTTCGAGAACGAGCTCGGACTGAAGGGGCCGCAGTTCGGCTACATCACCGCAATCCGGGAGATCCCCGGCTTCCTCCTCATCTTTCTGACCGCATTGCTCTATCGACTCTCGCTGCCTCATCTCACCGCCTTCGCGATGGTGCTTCTGGCCATCGGCTTCGGATTCTTCGGCTTCGCCACCAGCTTCTGGACGGTTGCACCCTGGGTCATCATCTCCTCGATGGGGTATCACACCTGGCTGCAAACCCAAACCGCGCTGGGGATGAGCATGGCCGAGGAGTCGAAATCCGGCACGGTCCTGGGCAAACTTACCGCGTTGAATCAGGCCGGTGCACTGGTGGCGATGGGATTCGTGTTCCTGGCGTTCCAGTTCGATCTGATCGGCTTCAAAGGGATGTTCATCATCTGCGGATTGCTGGCACTCGTCGCGGCGGCGCTCGTTTTCCGCTTCCCCAATATGCACAACGGCGAGCTGCTGGAAGTCAAACCCGAACGCGAGCGCATGGTCCTCAAGCGCGATTACGACCTCTACTACAAGCTCAGCCTGCTTGATGGCGCGCGCCAGCAGATCTTCTTCTCGTTTGGCTTGTGGGTGCTGGTGGATCACTTCCGCCTGGATGTGCCCGCGATCTCGCTGATCATGTTGGCGACAGCGGGGTTGGCGATGGTGAGTGGACCCTGGATCGGACGCATGCTCGACAAGCATGGCGAGCGCCAGATGCTTGGCGTCGTCAATATCGCCTACATCGTGGCCCTACTGGGTTACGCGTTGATCGATAACACCCAGATCGCGGTTGGCTGCTATGTCATTTACTCGCTGATCATGCCGCTGAGCGCGATGGGTGCTGCGGTCTATTTGCGCAAGATCGCGCCGACACGTGATGTAGCACCGTCGCTGGCGATGGGTGTCACCATGCAGCACGCCGCCGCCATCGTGATCCCGGTGGTTACCGGATTCGTACTGAACTTCGTTGGGTACCAGATCCCGTTCCTGGTGGCGAGCGGATTCGCGCTCATCACCGTGTTCGTCACTCGTAAGCTGGATGTGACCATGCAGAAGACCAACGCCAAGCGGGATGAAGAGTTGGCACGCGCGACGGTGTGAGGCTCCCTTTTTCTGAGGGAAACAACCCCTTGCTTTATTCCGATCCACCAAGTATGCTTTGATTATCCGATTTGTTGGGTCGGATATGAAAACTCGATTCCCGCAAGATGTGATGCGTGTCCTCTCCCACCCAATGCACACGCATCACGCACAACTTCCCGGGAATCCCGCATACATCCGACGGGTGTCACCTCCCGTTCGCACTCGGGTCACTTCTGCCTCTACCCACGGCCCGGGATCGCGAATCTGACACCTGTCGGATGTACGCTCTTAACCGGCTATGCCAGGCGAGGTGCTTCCCACAGGTTCAGGCTGGTGCCAATCCCCTTCTCGATCGCATTGCGATAGATCTCAGTGGCCCAGGCCACATCCTCGATCGGCATACCACCAGCCGAATAAAGGATGATCTCCTCGTCGCTCGTCCGCGCCGGTGTGGCACCGACGGCGATATTCGCGATCTCCTCGATCTTACTGGCGGGCATGACCCCCTGCGCGGTCAGCTCGTGCCAACGATTCCCGACAATACCGATTTTCTCGTAGCACTGGTCGCCATATTCCTCGGCCCAGGCCTCGTAGAGCTTCCAGGCATCCACTACCAGGCGGGTAGCGGGATCAGCCACAAACGCATCATCGAACCGTACGGCCGCCGGAAGGAGCATCAACGCACCCGGCTTGATCCATTCACGTTTGAAGTACGGATAGCCAATTGATCCAGCCGGATCAGTGGTCACCGTGACGATGATGATGTCGGCTTCGCGGGCGACCTCCTCCTCGGAGGCAACCCCCTCGATGGTGATGTGGGGGAAGTGCGGTTTCATGTAATCGGCGTAGCGTTGAACATCGGCCTCATCCACACCCTTGACCACAATCCGGTCGATGTCGGGTCGCTGGCTCAATGTGGCTTCGGTTGTCACCCGACCGATCACACCGGGACCAACGATACCCAGGACGCGAGCATCCTTGCGGGCCAAATGCTTCACCGCGACGCCGGGAATGGCACCGGTACGATAGGCCGAGATGAGGTTACCGCTCATCACCGCGAGCGGCACGCAGGTGTCAGCATCGTTGAGAACAAAGAGGTGGATCGAGCGCGGCAAACCCCTGGTGCGATTCTCCAGATTGGACCCATACCATTTCACACCGGTCGTCCCAAATCGTCCGCCGAGATAGGCCGGCATCGCCATAAAACGTCGGTCTGGACCATCCGCAGGCATACCCGGAAACTCCGGTTCCTTGGGGAATCCGAACATCGCCCCGTGAGACATGCCATTTGCACCTGGCATGCGGAAATCACCCTTCTGCAGCAGGATCAGCGCCTCCTCCATGACATCCACGCAGCGAGCCATATCGGTGACACCGGCGGCAATCATATCTGGTTCATTGAGATAGATGAAATCGTGGTGCGTACTGGACATGTTTTGTCACTCCTTCTTGTCAGAACGGAGGATTACCCAACCGTTCCCCGTGTTATCTCTTCGAACGTAAGGTTCCCACCATCGTAGCGAGCGGATATAACCTGAGCAAGCACCATTACGGCAGCCATGCTCAAATGCGATCCGTCATGAACCTCGTTCGCCATCAACCGTCACTCGTCTGACCTGCGCGGGCGCGAGATCAAACCGAACCTCGTCATGCAGCTCATGTGCCTCCGGTGCTCCTGCCAAGGACCGTTGCCGCACCAGATCTCCATCGGCGGTGATGATCTCGCGTTCGATCACACCACCAAGCTCATGCATCCGTTCAATGCGGCCCGACCACTGCCCCTCACCGAGCACCACATGCTCCGGCGCAAAGACGAGCACTGACCTCGCATCCGCGGGATCGAGGAGAGCGTTATCCAATCCCAGCACCTTCGCCACCTGGATATTGCCGGGAGCTTGTCGCAGTACGGCCGGCGAACCGTCACCGATCAGTCTGCCCTCCTGGAGCACCAGCAACTGATCCGCTAACGACAGCGCCTCTTCGCGATCATGCGAGATATGGAGAAATGTCACTCCACTCTCGCGCTGGATGCGATGCAGTTCCCGCCGCATCTGCTGGCGAAGCTCGGCATCCAGCGCCCCCAGCGGTTCGTCCAACAGCACCAACTGCGGTCGCACTGCCAGGGCGCGGGCCAACGCCACCCGCTGTTGCTGTCCGCCGGAAAGCGACGCTGGCATCCGCCGCTCCATGCCCGGTAATCCGACGATCTCCAGCATCGCACCCACGCGTTTCCGGATCTCAGATCCGGCCTGACCCTGCTGTTCCAGACCAAAGGCGATGTTTGCGGCAACCGTCATATGCGGGAAGAGCGCGTAATCCTGAAACACCGTGCTCACGGGACGCAGATGGGGTGGCAGTGGAGTGAGATCGATGTCGTTCAACGTGATGCTGCCAGCATCGATCTCGATCAATCCAGCGATGGCACGCAGGAGCGTGGACTTACCACTACCGGAGGCGCCAACGAGGACAGCATACGATCCAGACGCGACCTCGAAGCTGACGTGATCCAGGACCAGATGCTGACCGAACCACCTGGTAATGTCATGCGCCTCTATCACACTCGCTTACCTCCAACACGCCAGGAACCGTTTCCCTGAGCTACCACTCGATATCCACCAACGTCTCCGGATGCTCAATCGCGTTGCGATACAGCTCCATACGTACACGATCAGTTGATTGCTCGAACCAATAGGCTGCATCGGACATCCATTTCCGCCTATCCTCATCCATGCCTTCAACGTACGCCAATCGACCAAGCCTCGCCATGGCGTCAGCCATGCAGTGGACATCCCCAGCTGATCGCGCCATTTCCCGAGCGCTTCATGCGCACACGCCTTCGCTTCGGTCAGATCACCGCGCAAGCGAGCGACATTGCTCCGGTCCATCCATATGACGGGTAGATCACGATACGACCTGAGCTCAAGCAAATGGAACCAGGCAGCATCCAGGTGAGCTTCCGTAACATCCAGGTCATCCGCTTGCCAGGCAAGATTCGCCTCAGCAACACCCATGAGCCATACATCACCCAGGGTGTTGGCCAGATCGCGGCCGAACACCGTCTCTCTATGAGCCAGATCCAGCTGCCCTCGCTGTCCGGCTATCGCACCCAGATTCACGGCTGCGGAGGCAATCAACCAGCTATCGTCGATCGTTTCGGCAATCTGCCTCGCCTCCACGACCAGCGCTTCAGCCTCCATCATGTCTCCGAGCAGCCAGGCAGTAATACCCCTGGTCATGAGTGCGAACGCCTCATATCTGAGGTTCCCGTTGCTACGTGATAACGTGGTCGCTTCCTCCAAAGGTGCCTTGGCGGCGTGGCCATCTGACAGATGATTACAGAGAATCCCGTAGAAGATCAGGCCACGAGTTCTCACCAGGCTCGGTTCTGCGCAGGCAGGGTGGTTGAGCAGAAGCCCAAGCTGGTCGCGACCTTCCTGGCACTTCCCCCGAATACCCTGGTATGAGGCCATGGCACTGGCCACATCCAGGGCATCCTCATAACGATCCAGTGAGATCAATCGACGAATGTGCGCAGACAGATTCTGGTATTCCGCCTCAACCCGATTGAGCCAATACGGCGCTTGTGGACGCGAAAGCAAGAACTCGATCCTCCGCGCGAACGGCTCACACCATGCCTCGTGGATCACGCTGATCGCTTCGACTCGCTCACGATACTCATCCAACTGTTCAAGACCGTACTCACGCACGATCTGCAACATCACGTAGCGCTCGATACCATCGACACCGGAACGCTGAATCAGCAGGCTGCTATCGATCAACTCTGTCACGACATTTAGTCCGTACGAAGCCCCAAACAAGGCTTCAGCAGTCTCCAGAGATACGCCGGAAGGGAGCAGCGCCAGCCATCGCAATGCCCTCCTCGCGTCCTCGGTGAGTAGTCCGTAACTCCAGGCGATCGTGTTCCGCATGGTCTGGTGGCGAGCAGGCGTGTCAACGTGACCCTCAGAGAGGAAGTTCAACTGCTGATCGAGTTGCTGTAACAACGCGGAACGCGACAGATGGCGCACTCGTGCAGCTGCGAGCTCGATGCCTAGCGGCAAACCTTCCAGCCTCCTGACAATGGCTACATCGAGTTCAGGTACTGCCACGAAGCCGGGATCGACGGTGCGCGCCCGGCTCACGAAAAGTGTCACGGCATCGCTATCTGCATCCACATCCATTGGCCAAACAGGATACACATGTTCCGCCGCTACCCGCAGCAATGCGCGACTTGTCGCCAGAATCGTGAGATCCGGGCATCCGCCGATTAACTCGCCCACGATAATCCCGGCGTCCGGAATCTGCTCGAGATTATCCAGCACCATAAGCATCCGTTTGGATCGCAGTGCGAGGATCACACCATCAGACAGCGTGCGATGCGGTTGATCTGGAACACCCAAGCGTCCTGCAATCGCAGAGATCATGTCGGAGGCATTGCTGATGGTGGCGACATAGAAAAAGACAGCGCCATCGTCGAAATGGGGCACCAGTGCTTCCGCAACACGGAGAGCAACTCTGGTCTTCCCCACCCCTCCGGGACCGGTCAATGTCACCAGACGAACGTTCGGGTCAGTCAGTAGCTGCCCGATCTCCTCAATCTCGGTGACTCGACCGATAAAGGAGGTAGCCGGGTTAGGCAATCGGGGAGCATCGGTGGGGGCGATGTTACGCACCGCCAGCAACTCGGCCAGATCAGCCTCATCGAGCGCCAATCCATCCGCGAGCATGCGCACCGTTTCGAGTCGTGGGGTGGTACGGACGCCTCGCTCGAGATCGCTGATCCCGCGCGCACTTAGTCCGGAACGCTGAGCGAGCTCCTCCTGCGAGTATCCCGCTTGCTCCCGCAACCGTCGAAGTGTTTCGCCAAATCCCTGCGACTCTCGCTGGTTCATACGATCCTCTGATATTGGACCACTCCCCTAGCCTATCACGCACCTTTCCGTAAGAGACGAATGCATGAGTCATTGCGTGGGGAATGCGTGGGATGCGCGTGTGTCACTCCTCTGCCCATGACCGCACCATGGTTACGGGTCACTACCAAGCAGACCTAAAGGAGGACAACGATGAGTGAGACTGGAATCAACCGACGTCAAGCCGTAACAACCGTGACCGCGTCTGCTATCGCTATGGCGATTCTCCGGATGAACACCGCAGCTGGCCCTGCCGCCGCCGATACCGGTGGTGATGTCGGTGGACCGGATGGCCCCGTGCGCATCACCTTCCTGTTCGGTCAACCCGACGACCAAAGCGTGTTCGAGCAACACTATCAGTCCGTCCACTTGCCATTAGTGGTTGGTGTACCCGGTCTGGTGCATATGGAGAGCTGCATGGGTACGGGGAGTCTGGATGGAACCTCCAGCGCGTTCTATCGGGCCAACACGCTAACCTTCCAGAGCCGACGCGACATGATACTGGCGGCACAATCGGAAATCGGTGCCGCGGCGCTCGCCGATCTGGACGTATTCGCGACAGGTGGTGTCACGGCAACGATCGTGGCGAATATCGACGATTACGAGCCACAGCCACCACCTGTTGCGGATACAGATAGCCGTTTCCGCAATGGAGTGGATCCGCGGACACCATGATCCATAGATCAATCCGCCAGATCAAGGGTGCAGCAGACCCCCGCGCCCCTGATCGACACCTTTCTGGCTCGCCTGGCTTCGGCCAGGCGGGTCTTTGTGATGTTACCTAGCCCTCAACCATGCCTCTCCAACTGTATTCCGGGACATAGCCCAGCACCCGTTTCGCCTTCTCGATGGAGAGCAATGTCTCATATCCGGAGACATCGCGGCGGAACTCCAACCCAGGGAAGATGCGTTCCGCCAACGACCGCGATGGTTCATCGATAATCGTGTCGGCGGCAGCGATGATTATCGCCTCGGCCCCACGCACATCGGTCTGGAGCGCCAACTCGCATGCCCGGGCGCAGTCACGCACATCGACATACCCGAAGAGATTCCAGGATCGGCTTGCCGGATCGCGATGGTATTCCGGCACGCGGGCATAATCTTCCGGAGCGAAGATGTTGGTGAATCGCAGACCGATAAACGGTATCACTCACCACCGGGCGTGATGGACGGCCATCTCCTCGGTTACCACCTTGCTCAGGGCATAAGTGCTGGTGGGATGGGGAAAGTGGTCCTCGTCCACCGGCGCATAGAGCGGCGGATCAAACGGCAATCCCAGCGTGGTTTCGCTACTCGCCCAGACCACACGACTCACCCCCACGGCTCCTGCCGCCTGAAACACATTGGCGTTCATCACGATATTGGTGTTGAAGGTGTGCGATTCGGTGAAGATGCCACTGGCAGCGATATTCGCCATGTGTACCACCGCATCCTGACCACCAAGAATCTCGATGGCCTCACCGTACTCGGTGAGATCTGCTCGCAGGAATCTCGCCTTCAGTCCAGGGCGCGGTGGGGCAACATCGGTCGCGAGAACATCATAGCCCTTCTCGACGAGATGGTTGGCGATCCAGAAACCAGCTTTCCCGCTTGCCCCGGTGACGGCGATCCTCTTGCCTGTATCGACCATGGTGATACCCCTCCCGACGTTATGATCGTTCGATTCTCTCGATTCCCAGTACACGAGCATGCTGCACCAATGCCTCCTGCACGTGCGTGTCCCAATAGTTCCACTCGTGATCGCCGGGATGCTCGTTGTAGGTATGCTCCAAATCGATCTCGTTAAGGAAGGCGTGGTAACGACGGTTCTCCTCAATAAGGAAGTCATCGACACCGCAATCGAAGGTGATCACCGGAGCATTGCCTTCCGCCTTACGCGCGCGGGCGTGAGTGCGGATATCGATATCCTCCGGATCGGCGAAAGCGCCCGTTAACTTAAGATCATCGAACTCGATCTTGGACGAATGCGACCAAATTGAGGCGAACATCTGCGGGTACTTGAGTCCGAGCCGCATCGATCCATAGCCACCCATGGAGAGGCCACCGATGGCCCATGGTCCATCCGTCACATTGAAGTGTCGCTTCACGTGACCGGCGATATCCGTGATGATCATGTCCTCATAATTGCGACGATCGAGATAGTTGCGGAGATCGTTCCGATCATCCGAATCCGATTTCTGCCAATTGAGATAGCAGTTCGTACCGCCATCCGGAAAAACGATGACCATCGGATACGGCTGGGCGTGGCGGGCGATATTGCTATGCAGCGTCCAGGTGCGATCACTGTCCGACAAACCGTGCAGTTGGAACAGCACAGGGAACGGTCCCTCGCCGACATCCGGCAGATAGATGGTGTAGCTGACGTGCTTGCCCATTGACGGGCTGAAAAACTCGATCTGTGCCAGTGACATCGCGCGCTCCTCTATGAAGGTATCGTCTACTGGCGTTATTGTCGCAGGGTTTGGGTGTGGTTGGTGTCGGGGAAAGGACGATGGACCGAGGTTTGACTACCCACGGTCCATCATCCTTTCCATGGCACTCCAGCACGAAGCTGGACTTACGCGTGCGTCGTCTCCGAGAGATGCAGCATCTCCCGCGCGACCTCGAGATCGATCAGGGTGCCGCGGTGCACACGCTCATGCACCTGGGCGGCGCGCTCGGTGATACGAGGCAGGTCATTGCGCTCAACCTCCTGCAGCACCGATTTGGCAGCCTGAATATCGCGCCGAGAGAGACGATCATACTCAACGAAGATACGGTAGGCAGGCTCAACGAAAGCACCGGAGAAATCTCGCGCCAACGGCAACTCCTCGACCTGATCCTCAAGAGCGATCAGTGTGTTCTCGATGGAGTTGACGGCCTCCAGGCCGTTGCGACGCGCGGACGCTGTCTGCATATTGCGGGCAATGGCCCGCATCTCGTCGACCTTGCGCAGGTCACCCGTGATGATCTTGAATAGCTCGGCCTCATCCGGGTCCTTCTTCGGATTCGGCATGATCGGTTGGCTTTGCGCGTGTTCAACCGCACGACGGGACACACCCGCATTCGCTGTCAACCAGGCCACACCACCGTGCATCGCCACCAATGATCCCCAGCCCAGGAACGGGAATGGGAACCAGAGGAAGCCATCCCAGGTGAGGATGTTGATGAAGAAGAGCATGACCATAATGATGCCGAAGACCATGGCATGCAGGATGAATGTGGACATCACGAAGACGCGGAATCCGCGGAAGCGGTCTGGCTGACGCGAGTACCGGCTCCGTTCCCGCGGGCGCTTGTGATCCCGCTCGATTTTCACCGACCACTGCGGTTCCTGTTTCATACTGCCATCCTGCCACTGGGTCATCTGTACACTCATCGTTGGTCCCTACTCTACTCGGGCTGCCTGCACCGGTGTATCCAGCGCCATCATTTCCCGGGCAACTTCCAGATCGATCAAACTGCCACGATGCAATCGTTCGTAGACCGCATCCAGCCGCGTGATGAGCGCCGGAAAGTCTTTCTCTTCAACTTCTCGCAATGTCGGCTGTGCCGACGGAACATCGCGAACGGCCAATCGGCTGTAATCAGTCAGCAACTTACCGATTGGCTTCAGCAATCCATTGAGGAAATCACGAGCCAGGAGGACTTCATCCGGTTGCTCCTCGATCGCGAGCAGAATCTCATCGGCCTTGCTGACCATCAACATGGCATCGCGGCGAGCACGATTCTGGGGCAATGTGCGGACATCATGCCGCATCCGATCAACAACCGCCTGTCCATCACGGATAATCGCGCTGATCTCGGTTTGAGAGGGGGCTCGCTCCGGTGCGGTGATCGTTGGTCGATGAGGGGTAGGCTTGGCATCAGCTACATCCGATGACGGTCCCTCAATGCGCTCCACGATCGTCTTGGCCAGGCGAGAGCTGTCTCCCATGAAGGTATCGACGGCGTGGAATGCCAAACCAATACCCCAGAAGAACGCCACCCACAGGAACCAGAGATCGCCCGGTCCGGTGGCGATATTCAGCACCATGAGCGACCCGATGACGATGATGTAGGCGGTGAGATGCTGGATGAAATCCTTCATCGCATCGACTCGCTTTTCATGTGCGGTCTTTTCAGGTTTCTGCTTCCTGCCCATCCGTACCTTCCCAATCTCCGGCTCGCTCCCTTACACTACGTAAGCGTTGTCACGTGGGTGACGGTGCCTGCATAGCGGAAGCGTTCTGCTACCTGAGTCAACTATAGCTACGGCCTGCTACCACGATATACCGGATAACCGGAAGATTCAGGTGGCGCTTTTGAGGAGGAATCATGGTTCGTATTCCGGATAGTCATATCGACTTGCTCACTCGCCCGATTGTGGTGACGCTCGTCACCGTCATGCCAGATGGCCAACCACAGGCTACCCCCGTTTGGGCGGACACGACTGACGGTATGGTGCGCGTGAATACCGCCGCTGGTCGTCAGAAGGACAAGAACCTGCGAGAACGCCCGATGGCAACCGTATTGGCGATTGATCCCGAGAACCCAATGCGCTGGATCGAGATTCGGGGCAAGGTTGTCTACGAATCCGAAGGTGATGACCGCGCGGTGATCGACAAGCTGGCTCGCGACTACGTCGGTGGTGACGGCTATCCATGGCATAACGACGCGGATCGGCGGGTAACATTCCACATCGCGCCAACGCGGGTGGTGACCAGCGCCGAGTAAGGGCGTTAGTTCACGGAGGGGAGGTTACGGCCTCCCCTCTTTTCGTGTGTGCCGACCTCTGCCACAATCGATCCTCGAGCGTATACGCGCGTTGAGGAGGAGAGTCAGTGTCAGATCGTGCCGCACCAGATATCCAGCAGATGCAGAAACGCGTTGTCACCACGCTGGCTGCCGCCCAGATCCTGGGCGGTATCGGTGTGGCCAGCGGAGTGGCTGTTGGAGCCCTTTTGGCGGCTGACCTCGCTGGCGATGCTTTCAGCGGACTGGCCTCATCCGCATCTGTCGTTGGTGCCGCCATCCTCGCGATTCCCATAACCAAAGTGATGAGCGAGTCAGGTCGGCGACCGGGGCTGGTGTTGGCGTACATCATCGGTATCCTTGGTGCGCTTCTGATCGTCTTCGGAGCTGCTATCGATCAGTTCGCGGTCGCGTTCCCGGGGATGTTCCTGATGGGCGGCGGGATGGCGGCAACGCTGCAAAACCGCTTCGCCGCCTCCGACCTGGCGCAGCCAAAGCATCGCGGTCGTGATCTCTCGATCGTCGTCTGGGCAACCACCATCGGCTCGGTGATCGGACCAAACCTGGCGGAAACGATGGGCAAGGTTGCCGACAAGCTGGGCTTGCCACACCTCTCCGGTCCGTATTTGATGACGATCGTTGCATTTGCTATCGCGTTGCTGATTATCCATATGTTCCTTCGCCCCGATCCGCTGACGGTTGCCGCGGAACTGGATGGCATCGATACCCGCAAGACGAAGGCAAAACCACTACCGGTTAAACAGGCGCTCGGGTTAATCCTGGGTATTCCCGCCGCCGCTGCTGGCCTCGCCAGCATGGCATTGGGACAGGCAGTGATGACCTCCGTCATGAGCATGACACCAGTGCATTTACATCACGCTGATGCCTCCCTGACCGTTGTGGGCGCAATCATCAGTGGTCACATTACCGGTATGTATATCGCTTCACCGCTGGTCGGTATCGCCGCGGATCGACTCGGACGTCGACCGGTCATCATCACTGGCGTGCTGATTCTGCTGGCTTCGTTCGCACTGGCGGGTCAGGCGAGCGGGCACGAGCATGTCAAGCTCGCTATCGGCTTGTTCCTGCTCGGTCTCGGCTGGAGCTGCACCATGATTGCCGGGAGCACACTACTCACCGAATCGCTGCCGCTGGAGACGCGGCCGCGCACGCAAGGTGCGGCTGATCTGGCGATGGGCGTCTGTGGTGCCACCGCCGGTGTTCTCGCTGGTTTGGTTGTGGGGCTGGGATCATACGCCATGCTCAACGCTATCGCCGCTATCATCATGGTTGTTCTGGCGATCATCGTTGTGCGGGAATGGTTGGTGCATCGCATGAGCGAGGCGGGAGCCTAGAAAAAGGAGGAATCCGCGGCGTGACGCCGCGGATTCCATCCCTCGTCGAGTTGAATTATCGACGTTGCTTGCCGTTATTCCAGCGAATGCCGGCCGGAATCGACATCACCAATAGTGCTGCGGCGATCATAGCGGCAATCGGGGCAAACGTACCGATCGATTGGTCACTACCACTACCAGTTGTTGGCAGACCCTTGACGTCACTATCCGCCGTTGCCGTCGGATCGGTGGGCGACACTGTCGGCGTCTCCGGAGATGCAGTCGGTGTCGCTGTCTCCAGATAGGTCACAGCAACTTCACCTTCCTCATCTACCTGAACCAGAACCTCGGTTATCGGGGCCGTTCCGACCTGGATCATCGCTGCGATCGCGTCCATACCCTCCGGGTAGACAACCAGGCGGTACTTACCGGGGATCAAGCCGTCGATAACGATGGTGTTGTTCGCACCGACAACACCGGTGTAGAGCGGTCCGACCTGGAAGGTCGCGGCCGTCGGTGCCCAGAGCTCGAATGGTGCTCCGGAGATATCCTCCCCGCCCGGCAACTCGAACCGTGCAACCAGTTGCTGCTCACCCTCGGGTTCCTCGGTAGGCGTCTCAGTCGGAACTTCCGTTGGCGTCTCCGTCGGAACCTCAGTTGGAGTCTCAGTCGGCGTCGGGTCAACGACTTCATTCGGATCAATCGCGGCGATGCGCGTCATGACCACCGGCATCGTTACTGCCTGATCAGCGACCTCAAAGGAAGGTTGGTTCGGTGCGCGATAGAGGCCGCTCCCCTGCACGTACAACCAGTAGTCGCCCGCCAACAACTCAGTTGTATAAGTTGTCCCCGATTCGCCGGATAGCTGGAATCGTGTCCAGTAAGCACCACCTTCGCCGGAAGTGACTCTCACCTCAACCGGGCGATCAAGCGGCAATCCATCAGAGGTCTGAAGCACAAAGGTGACCTGCTGGGTCTCCAGCTGGTGAACGGTGATCTCATGCGAGGTGCTGCCCGGGCTCACAACGATACTCTTGGGTTCGTACTGGGAGTATCGCCAATACTGCGCGTCCCGAACGTCCAGGTAGACTTCATACGTGCCAGGCATAAGTGCGGGGAATGTGGCGATACCGTCGTTCACCTCCGCCTGGGCGCTCCAGTACACACCTTCCTCATCATTGGAGTAATTGAGCTGCAGCCAAACGGGCACCGTGGGCGGATCGCCCTCAAACTGAACACTGACCTCAACATCGTTGATCGCCTGATCCGAGACCGTACCCTGGATAGTCGCGGTTGTGAATTGCCCGGTGATCTCCACAATGGGACTCGGATCGGGTGGAGTGAAGACGCCCAATGGATCCTCGATCACCAACTCACAGGACTCATCGTCCCTGTAAAGGGTGCTTCTGTATGTGCCCGGCGTCTCCGTCTCCGACAGTGTTGGCCAGGTCCAATCACACATCGCCATGACATACAGTCCACTCACCGGTTGCTGGTGCTGATCCTCGACCTTCACCTCCAGGACCGGCTTGAGCGTATCGAGCGTCACCTCAATGCTCGTGCCATCATCGAGTAACCAGTAACCGGAAATTGGTTCGTAGTTGGACGAGTAAATGGAGTAGCTGATGTCACTCAGATCCGCAGGGACATCAACTTCCACGATGCCGTCTTCCGGCAGCATCATACCTAGATTCCACACATATACCCAACCATCAACAGGTGGTACACCATCGATCCAGTTGATGTTGAGCGTGAGCGGAATGGTTTCGATTGTCGTGAAGATAACGGGATGATCGATACTGGCGCTTTGCAGTTCAAGATCCTCAATGATCACGGGTGCAAATCGCGAGTCGTACGGGTAGATCGTGATCGTGTACGTCCCGTATGGGAACGGACCAAGAGCCGTATCCGAGACCAGGTCAATATCATAGCTGGCTACATATTGGCCTTCGGCGTTCCGCAACTCAACATACCCTGACGTCATGAACCCGTCCATATCGTCGGGCCAGGTGGGTTGGAGCACGATGACGCCGTTCTCGACGATCGCCAGGTCGACAACAACATCAACAT